>NZ_JANUEW010000004.1:0-289890 GCF_024807515.1 Pseudomonas sp. BIGb0558 | reverse complement strand
CCGAACGCAGGTAGTACGGAGCGGGTAAACCGGCAGGACGCCGGTTTAGCCGCGACGGGGCAGGGACGCCCCGTCGCGGCGGCCCGCGGAGTAATACCGGAGAGAGGGCACACCGAGCATTAGCGAGGTGCCGAGTGGTGGGGCAAGAGCCTTTTGGTTACTTTTGGGCTCCTTTCAAAAGTGACCCGCTGTAAGAGCGGAACCCATATCAGCCATCACCCAAAAAACGGATATGCCCCCCAGAGGCATACGTCATCCAACGTATTCCCCGCCCAACCCCATCCCCGCGAGACTGCTCCCACAGCCCAGCCACCCTCCGGGAGCACCTCGATGACCGACACCCTGATCAAAGTCGACCTCAACCAACCCGTCACCGAAAACGAGCAGATCCACAACCGTTGGCACCCGGACATCCCGATGGCCTGCTGGGTCAAACCCGGCGATGACTTCATCCTCGAAACCTACGACTGGACCGCCGGCGCCATCAAGAACAACGACGACGCCAGCGACGTGCGCGACGTCGACCTCTCCACCGTGCACTACCTCTCCGGCCCGGTGGGCGTACACGGCGCCGAACCCGGTGACCTGCTGGTAGTCGACCTGCTCGACATCGGCGCCAAGGCCGACTCCCAATGGGGCTTCAACGGCTTTTTCTCCCGCCAGAACGGCGGCGGCTTCCTCACTGACCACTTCCCCAGCGCGCAAAAAGCCATCTGGGATTTCAAGGGCATGTTCACCAGCTCCCGACACATCCCGGGCGTGAACTTCGCCGGCCTGATCCACCCCGGCCTGATCGGCTGCCTGCCCGACCCGGTAATGCTCGCCGACTGGAACCGCCGCGAGCAGGAGCTGATCGACACCAACCCGACCCGCGTCCCACCCCTGGCCAACGCCCCCCTGGCCGCCACCGCCCACATGGGCAAGCTCAAGGGTGCCGCCCGTGACGCCGCCGCAGCCACCGGCGCCCGCACCGTGCCGCCCCGCGAGCATGGCGGCAACTGCGATATCAAGGATCTGTCCCGCGGTTCGAAGATCTACTTCCCGGTTTACGTCAACGGCGCCGGCCTGTCGGTGGGTGACTTGCACTTCAGCCAGGGCGACGGCGAAATCACCTTTTGCGGCGCCATCGAAATGGCCGGCTGGGTGCACATGAAAGTCGAGCTGATCAAGGGCGGCATGGCCAAGTACGGGATCAAGAACCCGGTGTTCAAGCCAAGCCCGATCACCCCGAACTACAAGAACTACCTGATCTTCGAAGGCATCTCCGTCGATGAGCAAGGTCAGCAGCACTACCTGGACGTCAACGTCGCCTACCGCCAGGCCTGCCTCAATGCGATCAACTACCTGACCAAGTTCGGCTACTCGCCGGCCCAGGGTTATGCGTTGCTCGGCTCGGCGCCGGTGCAGGGGCATATCAGCGGCGTGGTGGACATCCCCAATGCCTGCGCGACGTTGTGGCTGCCCACCGAGATCTTCGAGTTCGACATCAACCCCAACGCCAGCGGCCCGACCAAGTTCCTCGACGGCAGCATCGACCTGCCCATCGCACCGGACCTGTAGCCATGCCGACCTACGAATATGCCTGTGAGTCCTGCGGCACCTTCACCATGCTGCGGCCTATCGCCCAGCGTCACGAGCCGAGCCAGTGCCCGTATTGCGACAGCCCCGGCGGGCAGTTGCTGCTGTCGGCGCCGGCGTTGACCACGCTGTCGGCCAACCAGCGCAAGGCCATTGCCGGCAACGAGCGCAGCGCCCATGCGCCGCAAACCGTCGGTGAGTACAAGGAGTCGCGCAAGCACCCGGCGGGTTGCAGTTGCTGCGGCACCAGCAAGCCGGTGGTGCCGAGCAAGGCCAACCCGTTGGGCCTCAAGACCAGGACCGGGCCGCGGCCCTGGATGATCAGTCACTGACCGAGGAGATTTGCAATGCGCCATGGCGACATATCCAGCAGCCCGGACACGGTCGGCGTTGCTGTCGTGAACTACAAGATGCCGCGCCTGCACAGCAAGGCCGAGGTCATCGATAACGCGAAGAAGATTGCCGAGATCATCGTCGGCATGAAGCAGGGTTTGCCCGGCATGGACCTGGTGGTGTTTCCCGAATACAGCACCATGGGGATCATGTACGACCACGACGAGATGATGGCCACCGCCGCAAGCATTCCCGGCGAAGAGACGGCGATTTTCTCGGCGGCCTGTCGCCAGGCCAACACCTGGGGCGTGTTTTCCCTGACCGGCGAACGCCACGAGGAGCATCCGCACAAGGCGCCGTACAACACGCTGGTGCTGATCAATAACCTCGGCGAGATCGTCCAGCGTTATCGCAAATGCATTCCGTGGTGCCCGATCGAGGGCTGGTATCCGGGGGACCGCACCTACGTGTGCGACGGGCCCAAAGGCATGAAGGTCAGCCTGATCATCTGCGACGACGGCAACTACCCGGAGATCTGGCGCGACTGTGCGATGAAAGGCGCCGAGCTGATCGTGCGCTGTCAGGGTTACATGTACCCGGCCAAGGAGCAGCAGGTGCAGATGTCCAAGAGCATGGCCTGGGCGAATAACTGCTATGTGGCGGTGGCGAACGCGGCGGGGTTCGACGGGGTGTATTCGTACTTCGGGCACTCGGCGATCATCGGTTTTGATGGGCGTACCCTGGGCGAATGCGGTGAGGAAGAAATGGGCATTCAGTACGCCCAACTGTCGGTGTCGCAGATCCGCGATGCGCGGGCCAACGACCAGTCGCAGAACCATCTGTTCAAGCTGCTGCACCGTGGCTACACCGGCATGCACGCCTCGGGCGATGGAGACAAGGGCGTGGCGGACTGCCCCTTCGAGTTCTATCGCACCTGGGTGCTGGACGCGCAAAAGGCCCAAGAGAATGTCGAGGCGTTTACCCGCAATACCGTCGGTGTCGCTGAATGCCCGGTGGGGCAGTTGCCCCATGGCGGTAAAGAAAAAACGGCGGGCTGAACTGGCGAAACACACCCTCTGTGGCGAGGGAGCTTGCTCCCGCTGGGCTGCGCAGCGGCCCCAAAATTTAAGCAGCGCTACGCACTGGAGCACCAGCCCGGTCCCGCGGGAGCAAGCTCCCTCGCCACAGTTTATTCATTGTCCTTTTGATCGTTATAGGGTGAGGCATGCGGTTTACCTTTGAACCGGCCCAGGTCATGGCCTTGCTGCGCAGCCGTATCGTCGGCCAGGACGCAGCCCTGGCCCAGGTGGAAGGGCTGCTGAAGGTGGTCAAGGCCGATATCGGCGAGCGTGAGCGGCCACTGAGCGTCAACCTGTTCATGGGGCCGACCGGGGTCGGCAAGACCGAAATCGTTCGGCTGCTGGCGCAGGCATTGCACGGCCGGGCCGACGGGTTCTGCCGTATCGACATGCACACCCTGGCCCAGGAGCATTACGCCGCCGCACTCACTGGTGCACCACCGGGTTATGTCGGCAGCAAGGAGGGCATCAGCCTGTTCAACAGCGAACTGATCCAGGGCAGCTACAGCCGCCCCGGTATCGTGCTGTTCGACGAGCTGGAAAAGGCCAGCCAGGAAGTGGTGCGCAGCCTGTTGGGCATCCTTGAAAACGGTCAGCTGACCCTGGCGGGCGGCGCCCGTACGCTGGACTTTCGCAACAGCCTGATCTTCATGACGAGTAATATCGGTGCGCAACAGGCGCGTCGGCATCGACAGCGGTTTGCCCCGCTGCGCTGGTGGGGGCGCGGTGAAGCAGGGGTGTTGGAGGATGCCTTGCACAGCCACTTCGAGCCGGAATTTCTCAATCGCATCGACCGCATCCTGATGTTCGAGCCCATCGATCATCAATGGCTTGAAGCGTTGCTGGAGGTGGAACTCGGCAAACTCAATCAGCGCCTCGCCGCTCAGCAACGCTCACTGGTGCTGGATGAGTCGGCGCGGGCCTGGCTGTGCCGCGACCATGACCCACGGTTTGGTGCGCGTGCCCTGAGCCGTCGGCTGCGGGTCGAACTGGAGCCGGCGATTGCCGAATGCGTATTGCGCGACCCGGGTGTGGGGCCTATGGGCGTGACGGTCGGCAGCGATCGTTTGGTGGTTTCGCAACAAGCGCCTTGCATCCCCTGAATTTCAGGTTAATATAACCCGGGTAAAACAATATATTCCGGGTAAAAGTCATGAGCGCATCACACTGCACCGCCTTCCTCGGCCACCAACGCGTGGCCGCCGGCTCTTATGCCGACGTCGCCAAAACCCTGAAAAGCCTCGACCTGTCGGCGGGCAGCTTGCTGGTGTTTGATGACACCAGCGGTGTTCAAGTCGACTATCCCTGGCCAGCCGATTACGCACCCCAGCAGCCGACGGTTGCGGTGAACGAGGCCGAAGTGCCGGCGTCACCGGCTGTAGGCCGCCCGAAGCTCGGCGTGGTCGCCCGTGAAGTCACCCTGTTGCCGCGGCATTGGGAGTGGCTGGGGCAACAACGCGGCGGCGCCTCGGCGGCCTTGCGCCGGCTGGTGGATGAAGCGCGCAACGCCCATGCCGAGCATGACCAGCAACGCCAGGCGAAGGAATCCAGCTATCGTTTCATGAGCGCCCTTGGCGGCGACCTGCCAGGTTTTGAAGAAGCCTCGCGGGCCTTGTTTGCCCAGGATGGCGCTGACTTTTCCAACAAGATTGCGCACTGGCCGGTGGATGTGAAGCTGTACCTGGCCTGGTTGTCACGCAACGCTTTCCCTGCCTGATTGCATTGAGATCCGAACCTTCATGGAAGTCACCCAGAAACGACCGTTGTGGCAGATCTACCTGATCTTTTTGGCACCCATGGTGCTGTCCAATTTCCTCCAGAGCTTTTCCGGCACGCTCAACGGCATCTATGTCGGGCAGATGCTCGGCACCCAGGCGTTGGCGGCCGTGTCGGGGATGTTCCCCATCGTGTTTTTCTTTATCGCCCTGGTGATTGGCCTGGGGGCGGGCGCGTCGGTGCTGATCGGCCAGGCCTGGGGCGCCCAGGAAACCTCGATGGTCAAGTCGATCACCGGCGCCACCCTGACCCTCGGCGCCCTGATCGGGGTGATCGCGGCGGTACTGGGCAGCGTGTTTGCCCGCCCGGCGATGCAGGCCCTGGGCACCCCGGTGGATGTACTGGATGACGCGGTGGGTTATGCGCAGATGATGATGTTGATCATGCCGCTGCTGCTGGTGTTCATCCTGTTCACCCAGCTGCTGCGGGGCGTGAGCGACACGGTGTCGCCGTTGCTGGCGCTGATGGTGTCGACCGCCGTGGGCCTGGTGCTGACCCCGACGCTGATCAAGGGTTGGCTGGGCCTGCCGCCGATGGGCATCCAAAGCGCGGTGCTGGCAGGTCTGGTGGGTAACGCCCTGGCGATGACCTTTCTGGTGCTGCGCCTGCGCCATAAAAACCACGTGATGGCGCCGGACCGCGAGTTGATGGCGGCGCTGCGGCTGGACCGGGTGATCCTCGGCAAGGTCCTGCGTATCGGCCTGCCAACCGGCTTGCAAATGGTGGTGCTGTCGCTGTCGGAGCTGGTGATTCTGGCGCTGGTCAACAGCCATGGTTCCCAGGCGACGGCGGCGTATGGGGCGGTGACGCAAATCGTCAACTACGTGCAGTTTCCGGCGCTGTCGATTGCCATCACCGCATCGATCCTGGGGGCGCAGGCGATCGGGGCAGGGCGGCTGGAACGTATCGGGCCGATCCTGCGTACGGGGATTTTGATCAACCTGTGCCTGACGGGAGGGTTGATAGTGCTGGGGTATGGGTTGTCGCACTGGTTGCTGGGGTTGTTCATTACCGACGTTGATGCACGGGTCAAGGCCGAGCACCTGCTGCATATCATGCTCTGGAGCATCCTGGTGTTTGGCTTCCAGGCGGTGGTGGGCGGGATCATGCGCGCCAGCGGGGTGGTGCTGGTGCCGGTGGGGATTTCGATCTTTTGTGTGTTGGGGGTGGAGTTGCCGGTGGCGTACCTGCTCAACGCCCGGTTCGGGCTGGAAGGGGTCTGGATGGCGTTTCCGGTAACGTACCTGGCGATGCTGGGGTTGCAGACCGCGTATTACCGGTTGGTCTGGCGGCACAAGCAGATAAAACGCTTAGTGTGAGGGGGGTGTTCCTACTGGACGATGAAGGGTTTTCCTGCCGGGAACTGGAAGTTTCGGAACCATTTTTCGGCAAGGCGCCACACAGCCTTGGCCCATCCGGCTTGGTCGTTGGTTGATCAACACCAGTCCTGGATGGGCGGTACAAGGTCTAATCCATTGGAGAATAACTTATGTCATCAGTTGGCAAACCCTATCAAACCTTCGCTCCGCCTCCACCGCCTCAACCCACGCCCGCTGCCCTGCCATCAACTGCCTACGACCAGGCCACGCCTGAAGACATCGCTGAGGCTTTTGTAAAGAACAGTTCCCAATTCGTGGACAAAAAGACCGGTGAGCTCACCCTGGAAAAACTGATAGCGGTGGGCAACCGTAAGCCAACCGGGAATGCTGCGACCGACGGTATCACGGCCCTGGCCCTGGCCGTGCTCCAGCACAGCCTGTTTGATGGAGACTTGATCGACAGGAGCGAGGAATTCCTCAGGACCGGTGGTAGAGGCGAGAAGACTAAAGGCGCTGACGCCAAAAAGGACTTGCCTGTCGGCGGCAGGGGGGATGGTCTGCAGCGTCACAGGGTCGAGAGTTCTGACAAGGACAACGGGCAACTGAATGCTTATCGCGACAAAAAGCCCGAGGACCTTGCCGATAACGCCATGGCGCGCTTCAGTTCATTGGCCGATGCCGACGGGTTCATAAGCGATAAATCCCTGGCTGCGGTCGCCGCTGGAAAACATCAGGATGGTACTCCCGCTACTCAGTCGGAGATCAACCTGGCCAATGCGCTGATGGACGCGCCGGGTCTGTTCCGTGGGCTTGACGGGGATAAGGACGGGAAGTTTGACGGGAAGATATCCCGTGATGACCTGGCACAGTTCCAGTACACATCGATGAAACCCGATGTGTTGCTCAAAGGTATCAATGAGCACTTTTCAGAGTTGTGGGTCAACGGGTCGAAAGACTATATCAACGTCGGCGAGCTTGAACTGGCGGCAGGCATCCAGGAGTCTTCCAAAACCTATAGCCCTGAGCTGAGAGCCCTTGCCAAGCAACTCCTCGCGCGTCCAGAGCTTCTTCGGGAGTTGGACATCGGGATCAGATCCGACGGAAAAACGCCAGGTATTGAAGATGGCCGATTTGACAAGGACAACCTCGACTACCTGATCAAAAAGTACGCGTCGTCCGAGCAAAAAATTGCCTGAGTCCTTTCATAGGCCGTGAACTGCTCCCAAGGGTCGAACACAACCTTTGGGGGTTTTACATAAGCGCCCTGGCGAAATAACGACTGGGCACCTCGCCCAATACACGCCTGAACACCGTCGCAAATGCGCTCGGGCTGCTATAGCCCAGGTCCAGCGCCACCCTTGTCACCGTTTCGCCGTTACCCAGGTGCACAATCGCCGCCAGCAGGCAGGCTTGCTGGCGCCATTGCAGGTAACTGATGCCCGTGGCCTGGCGGAATTGCCGGGTAAAGGTACGGCGACTCATGCCGGCGCTGAGCGCCATGGCATCAATGCTGATTTCCAGCGAAGGCCCAGCCAGAAACTCCTCGCAGGCCTTGGCCAATCGAGGCTCCGCTGGCAACGGCGCACTGAGCGGAAGCACCGGCATCCGGGCGATTTCGTGCAGCAGCAAACCCATCAGGTAACTGTCGCGACCCCCCGCCGCATAACGCGCCGGCACCTCAACGGCTTTTTCCAGCAACTGCCCAAGCAACGGTGATACGTCCAGCACCTGACACGCCTGGGGCAGTTCCAGCCGCCGCGCCGCCTGCGGGCGAATGTAGGTGTTGAGCATCGTCACTGGCCCGCGCATCAGCATGGCGTGTGACACATCGGGCGGCACCCAGATGGCGCGTCGGGGCGGCACGACCCAGTTGCCGGTCGCGGTGTAGACGGTGATGACACCGAGGCGGGCATAGGCAAACTGCCCGCGCGGGTGAGCGTGGGCGGGGAACAGCTGGCTGTCGGCATAGTCGACGGCGGTCACGACCACGTCGCGGGGGGTGTTTTCGTAGGGATAAATATCGGACATGGCCTGATTCTAGCCTTTGTTGACCCACAATCGCAGGCGGGCCATCGCGGTTTGCGAAAAAATCGGTCGGATGCATGGCCTCTCGCCGTGCCACTGAGCAAACGGACCCCGTCACCATGAAGCACAAACACCTGTTACTGGCCGTCCTGGTGACGGCTGTGTGGGGCATCAACTTCCCCATTACCAAGCTGGGCCTGGCCGAGATCAACCCGCTGTTGCTGACGGCCCTGCGGTTCACCCTGGCGGCGTTGCCCTGGGTGTTCCTGGTAAAACGGCCACAGGTTGCCGTGAAGTGGCTGGCGGCCTACGGCTTGATATTCGGGGTGGCGATGTGGGCCTTGATCAACCTCGGGATCGCCATGGGCGTGCCGCCCGGCAGCGCGTCGCTGCTGATCCAGTTCAGCGCGTTTTTTACCATGGGCTGGGGCGTGCTGCTGTTTCGTGAAAGCCTTTCCCTGGCGCAATTGATCAGTGTGCTGCTGGCGGCCCTGGGCCTGGTGGGCATGTTGGTGGGGGTGCAGGGCTCGGCCACGATGCTGGGGTTTGCCCTGGTGCTGTTCAGTGCGCTGGCCTGGAGCGTCGGCAATATCATCATCAAGGTTTCCCGGGTGCGGGAGATCTTTGGGTTCGTGGTCTGGGCCAGCCTGTTTGCACCGGTGCCGCTGCTGCTGTTGACGTGGCTGCTGGACGGCTCGCAAGCCTTTGTCGCCTTGCCTGCCCAATTGAACGGCGTGGCGCTGTTCTCCCTGGCGTTCCAGGTGTATGGCGCGACGCACTTCTGCTATTGGGGCTGGAACCTGTTGTTGCGCGAGTACCCGGTTTCCCGGGTCGCGCCGCTGTCACTGCTGATCCCGGTGTTTGGCATTGTCAGCTCGATGCTGATCCTCGGTGAGCGCCCCGGCGCTGCGCAGTGGCAGGCCATGGGCTTGATCCTGCTGGCCTTGATCGTCGGCCTGAAGAAGGGGCGCCCGTTGTGGGTCAGGCAGGACGGTCACGCTTGAGCAGGCCGTACAATGCGCTGTCCGAGACCTCGTCGCCCACCACCCAGCGCTCGCGCAACAGGCCCTCGCGGACAAAACCCAGGCGCTCAAGCAGTTTCGCGGAACCCAGGTTGCGCGGGTCAATGTCGGCTTCAAGGCGGCGCAGCCCGGCGGTGTCGAACCCATGGTCGATCACGGCGCGGGCGGCTTCGCTCATGTAGCCCTTGCCCCAGTGCTGGCGGTTCAGGGTGAAGCCGATCTCGGCGCGGCGGCATTGCTCATCGACATTGAACAGGTCGCAACTGCCGATCACCTCGCCGGTGGCCAGCAACTCCACCATGCACACCAGGTCTTCACCGGCAACCGAGGCCTCCATCAGTTGGCCGAAGCGTTCGATGGCCTGCTCGGCGCGAATCATGGTGGGGAAGGAAAAGTAGCGCATGGCCTCGGGATCGGACCAGATCGCAAACAGCGCGCGCCAATCATCCTGATGGGGAGGGCGCAGGCCGAGGCGCTTGGTGGTGAGGAGAACGGGGGCGAAAAAGGGCAGGGTCATAAAGTGCTCGTCCGTGAAAGTCACGGGCGCAATCCTGCCGGGATTGGGGGTGTTGTACAAGGGTCAGGAGAAGGCGGCGTCGTCCAGCGCCTGGGCCGGCAGTGCGCCGCTGGCCTTGATGGTTTTGGTGACGATGTAAGTGAAGTAGCGCTCGATGGCCAGGTCTTCCATCAGTAGCTGATCGATGAAGCGCTGGTACTGGTCGATGTCGGTGGCGCGGATCATCGCGATGTAGTCCACGCCGCCGCCGGTGGCGTAGCAGAACTCGACTTCGGGGGCGTCGCTCATGCGTTGTTCGAAGCGGCGCATGTCCTGGGCGGTGTGCCGGGCGAGGGTGATTTCCACCAGCAGTTGCTGGCTCTTGAACACCTGGTTCCAGTCGATCACGGCGCGGTAGCCCTTGACCAGGCCGGCGCTTTCCAGCTTGCGTACGCGTTCCCAGGCCGGTGTCACCGAGAGGTTGATGGCCTCGGCCAGGCTCGACTTGGTGATGCGCCCGTCCGCGGAGAGGATGCGCAGGATTTTCAGGTCATAGCGGTCAAGCTTGTGCATTGCGAGCAGACTCTGAAGCGGGCGGGTAAATATCAGGCCACTAAATTGTGGGAGCTGTCGAGCTTTAGCGAGGCTGCGATGGCGTCGGCATTGCAAACATTGAGGTTGCCTGACCCACCGCTATCGCAGCCTCGCTAAAGCTCGACAGCTCCCACAGGCGGCCTCATCAGCCCAATACTTCGCCGGCCACCTGGTCGATCGCGCCCTTGGTGATGTCGACAATCAGGTCGGCCTCAGCCCTGGTCAGGATCAGCGGCGGAGCAAAGCCGAGGATGTCGCCGTGGGGCATGGCCCGGGCGATCATGCCGCGTTCCAGGCAGGCGGCCGAGACTTTCGGGCCAACCTTCAGCGCTGCATCAAACGGCGTGCGTTGCTCCCGGTCGGCCATGAATTCCACGGCGGCAAGCATGCCGTCACCGCGTACTTCGCCCACCAGCGGATGGCCTTCGAGGGTTTCCCGCAGGCGGCGATTCAGGTAGCTGCCGACTTCGTCCGCGTTGGCGGTGAGGTTTTCCCGCTCCAGGATATCCAGGTTGGCCAATGCCGCCGCCGCGCAGATCGGGTGCCCGGAGTAGGTCCAGCCATGGCCCATGGCGCCCTCATGAGTTGAGGCTTTTTCAATCACGTCCCACACCTTCTCACCGATGATCACCGCCGACAGCGGCGCATACGCACTGGTCAGGCCCTTGGCGGTGGTGATCAGGTCCGGGCGCATGCCGTAGCGCTGGCTGCCCATTTTCGAGCCCAGGCGGCCGAAGGCGCAGACCACTTCATCGGCGATCAACAGCACGTCGTACTTGTTGAGTACCGCCTGGATCGCCGCCCAGTAACCGGCCGGTGGCACCACGATGCCGCCGGTGCCCATCACCGGTTCGCCAATGAAGGCGGCGACGGTGTCGGGGCCTTCGGCGAGGATCATTTTTTCCAGCTCGTCGGCGCAGTAACGTACGAATGCCGCCTCGTCCATGCCCGCCGGCGCCTTGCGGTACCAGTGGGGGCAAACGGTGTGCTGGATGCCCTGTTCCGGCAGGTCGAAATGCTGGTGAAACGCTGCCAGGCCCGTAAGGCTGCCGGTCATGATGCCCGAACCGTGGTAGCCGCGATCACGGGAGATGATTTTCTTCTTCTGTGGGCGGCCCAGCACGTTGTTGTAGTAACGCACCAGCTTGATCTGGGTTTCGTTGGCGTCGGAGCCGGACAGGCCGTAATAGACCTTTTTCATGCCCTCGGGCGCCCAGTCCATGATACGGCTCGACAGCTCGATGATCGCCTCGGTCGAGTGGCCGACGTAGGTGTGGTAGTAGGCCAGTTCCTTGGCTTGCTTGTAGATCGCATCGGCGACTTCGGTACGGCCATAGCCGATGTTCACGCAGTACAGGCCGGCGAATGCATCGATGAATTCACGGCCCTCGTGGTCGCGAATGCGGATGCCCGAGGCGCTCTGGATGATGCGGCCCTTGAGTGCGCCGCTGGCGTGATCATGGGCGTGGGTGGACGGGTGCATGAAGTGCGCGCGGTCTTGTTCGAACAGGCTTTCGAGTGCTTGGCTCATGGTTGCTCTCCTTGGAATTGGCCTTGGTGATGCAGGCAAAAGTATTTGGTTTCGACAAAGGCTTCGAAGCCCTCGGCGCCGCCTTCACGGCCCAGGCCCGAGGCTTTCATGCCGCCGAAGGGAATCGGGTGGCCGGTGAATTTCACTCCGTTGACGGCGACCATGGCGTGGTCGAGGCGGCGGATCAGTGGGTAGATCAGGTCCAGGCGGTTGGAGCAAATGTAGGCGGCCAGGCCGTACTCGGTGTCGTTGGCCATCTCGATGGCCTGTTCAATCGAGTCGAACGGCATCACCCCGGCGATCGGTGCGAAGTTTTCTTCGCGGTAGATGCGCATCTGCGGGGTCACGTCGGCGAGCACCGTGGGCTGGTAAAACAGCCCGCCCAGTGCATGGGCTTCGCCGCCCACCAGACGGTTTGCGCCCAGCTCCAGGGCATCGGCCACGCGCTCGGCAGTGACGTCGAAGGCGGCCTGGTGCATCAGCGGGCCGATGTCGACGTTTTGCTCCTGGCCGCCGATCAACGCCGGGCCGACCCGCAGCTCCCGCACGGCGGCGGCGAAATGGCTGAGGAATTCGGGATAGATCGAACGCTCCACCATGATCCGGTTGGCGGCGCAGCAGTCCTGGCCGGAGGTTTGGAATTTGGCCTCCACTGCGACTTTCACGGCGTGCTCAAGGTGGGCATCGGCGCAGACAATAAACGGCGCATTGCCCCCCAGTTCCAGGGAGACCTTCTTCACGTCCTGTGCCGCCGCCTGCAACACCAGCTTGCCGACCCGGGTCGAGCCGGTGAAGCTCACCGAACGCACGCGGCTGTCCTGCACCAGGGTTTGCATGGCCATCTGCGGTTCGCCCAGCACTACGTTGAACACCCCCGGCGGGAAGCCGGCTTCCTCGGCCAGTTGCGCCAGGGCCAGGGCCGAGTAGGGGGTTTCATGGGCGGGCTTGACCACCACCGTGCAACCGGCGGCGAGGGCGGCAGCGGCCTTGCGGGTGATCATCGCCGAGGGGAAATTCCACGGGGTCAGCAGGGCGCACACGCCCACGGGTTCCTTGAGGGTGCCCAGGTGCGCACCGGGGATATGGCTGGGAATGTTCTGGCCGTACAGGCGCCGGGCTTCTTCGGCGAACCATGGAATGAAGCTTGCGGCATAGGCGATTTCGCCGCGGGCTTCGGCAAGCGGTTTGCCCTGTTCCTGGCTGAGGATACGGGCGAGGTCTTCCTGGTGTTCGAGGATCAGGGCCGCCCAGCGCCGCAGGATCGTGGCGCGGGCATCGAGGCTCTGTTCACGCCAGGCGGGGAAGGCGCGGTGTGCGGCGTCGATGGCGGCGACAATCTGGGGTTTTTCCAGCATCGGCACATGGCCGATCAGTTGCTGGTTCGCCGGGTTGTGCACGGCCATGGTGCTGGCACTGGCGCTGTGGACCCAATGGCCGTCGACGTAGCACAGGGCCTTGAACAGCAGTGGGTGTTTGTAGGTCATCGGGTTCACTCCGGTTCGTCTGAGTGGGAGTAATGCTAGGGCAGGGGCGCGTGCGGGATTGGTGGTTTGGTGGGGGTGGGGCAGTGGGTTTTTTCTGATTGATGTCGCCCAAACAGGTTTTTTTGCGGCGGGTGAAAATCAACTGTGGGAGCTGGCTTGCCTGCGATAACGATGTTGAATTCACCACCGCCATCGCAGGCAAGCCAGCTCCCACATTGAATGGGTGCTACTTCGCGGTTTTTGCGGTGGCTATCCAGCCGTCAAAGGTCGCTTTGTTTTCTTTCATCCAGTCCTCCGCCAGCTTGCGAATATTGCGTTCGCTGGAGCCGTCGGCGCTGATGGTTTTTTCCCAATAACTCCACGTCGCCTGGGAGAACGTCATCTGCTCCACCAGCTTCTTGATCGCCGGATTCGCCGCGATGAACTGCTTGTTGCCGATCGCGTACCAGTTCCACGCCGCCATCGCCATGCGGCACGGATCGGCCCCGCCGGCACACCCGGCAACCCCGGGCGTGAGTGCCGACGTGGTGCTCGGCACATTGCCCGGCAATGCATCAAACGGCGTCGGCAACCACACCACGTCCTTGCCCGGCACCATGGTGTTGGTCATCCACGACGGTGCCCACGCATAGAAAAACACCGGCTCGCCACGTTTGAGGCGGGCGACGTTTTCGAACATCAGCGCTTCGTACTTGCCGCGAACCGGGTTCACCGTGTCCTTGAGGCCGAACTTGTCGAGCTGGTAATCCACCACATCACCACAGCCCCAACCCGGGTCACAACTGATCAGGTTGGCCTTGCCGTCCTTGCCGAACAGCCCGGCGATTTTCGGGTCCTTCATTTGCTCCAGGCTGGTGATGCCGTACGCATCGGCGGTTTTCTTGTCGATCATGTAGCCGTTGTAGCCGGCGCCGGTAATGAAGCCTGCGCCCACCACTTCGGTGCGGTCCTTCACCTTGTCAAAGCTGGGTTGCAGCATCGGCAAGGTCACGTCCATCGACAAATCCAGGTCGCCCTGGGCGGCGGCGGGGAAGAACAGCGTGGTGTTCACGGTGCTCAACTTGCTTGCATAGCCCAGGCGCTTGGTGGCCTCGATCGCGATTTTGGTCAGTACGTAGTTGCCGCCGGTGCTCTCCGATTGCACGAAGCGGATGGTCTTGCCGGTGCCGGGTAAATCTTCGGCCCACACCTGCGTACTTGCCAGGTACAACACTGCTGCAAATCCAAGCAAGGCTTTGAATGGATGCATCATGATTTCCTCTTTTTTTTCTCGTTATGGTCAGGGTTGGCAGTCAACAACGGGCATTCATGATTTCTTGTATTTTTATGCGTTTACCGGGTTCGGATTCAGCAGGCGCTTGAACAGCGACTTGCGTTTGCGCACCGTCGGCTGCGCCAGGTTCTGGGTGATGCGGTCGAGCATCATCGCCAGCAGCACAATGGCAATCCCGCCCACCGCCGCGCGGCCCACGTCCATCCGCCCCAGGCCTTGCAGCACCACCAGGCCCAGGCCTTCGGCGCCGATCATCGCCACCACCACCGACATCACCATGGCCGTGAGCACGGTCTGGTTGAGGCCGCCGAGGATGGTCGGGATCGCCAGGGGCAGCTGGATTTCCCAGAGCAACTGGCGCTTGTCTGCACCAAAGGCGTGGCCGGCTTCCACCAGTTCGGTGTCGACCATGCGGATGCCCAGGTAGGTAAAGCGAATCAGCGGCGGGCAGGCAGAGATCACCACCGCCACTTCCCCCGACACGGTGCCGACGCCAAACAGCATCACCACCGGCACCAGGTACACGAAGGTCGGGGTGGTTTGCATGATGTCGAGAATCGGCCGCATCACGCCCCACACCCGCTCACTACGGGCGCACCAGATGCCCACCGGAATGCCCACCACCATGCAGATCACGATCGCCGTGGTGATCAGCGACAAGGTGGTCATGGCCTCGTCCCACACTCCCAGCGCGGCGATCACCACCAGGGCCACGGCGCTGAACACCGCCACTCCCAGGCTCGCGGCGCGATAGGCAATCACGAACATCAGCAGCACCATGACCGGGAACGGGATCGCGTGGATCACCGTGTCGCTCAGCCCCAGCAGGTGCTCCACCGGCCAGCGGATCGCCTGGAACATCGGCCGCAGATGAATCCCCAGCCACTCCACGCCCTGGCTGATCCATTGGTCTACGGGCAGAACCGCGAGGTCTTCTGAACTAAGCATGCTGTGCAACCTCCGCAGCGGCAGGGCGCGGGGCCGGGACGCTGGCTATGCAATCAAGAATGTGCGCGCTGTTGAGCGTGCCGACGAACAGCCCGTCGCCATCCACCACCGCCACCGGCAGGCCCGGCTTGAGCAGGCGCGCGGCTTCCACCAGCTTGGCGTTGGCCGGCACGCTGACGAACTGGCTCGACAACTGTTGCAGTGCGTCGGCGCCGCCGCCCACGGCCAGCAGCGCCGCCGAGTCCAGCACGCCGACGGCCTTGCCGCTGGTGTTGAGCACGAAGGCTGCCGAGCTTTCATTGCCCACCACCCGGGTGTCGCCTTGCACCAGCAGGGTGTTGGCTTTCTCCATGATCGAGCGCGCATCGAACAGCCGCGAACGGTCCACCTCGCGGGTGAACGCCGCGACGTAATCGCTGCCCGGGTCCATCACGATTTCCTGGGGCGTGCCCTCGCGCACCACTTGGCCGTCGGCCATGATCGCGATGCGCGTGCCCAGCTTCAGGGCTTCCTGGAAGTCGTGGGTGATGAACAGGATGGTTTTTTTCAGGGTGCGTTGCAGGCGCAGCAACTCGTCCTGCATCTCGGTGCGGATCAACGGGTCGAGTGCGCTGAAGGCTTCGTCCATGATCAACACGTCAGCGTCGGTGGCCAGTGCACGGGCCAGGCCCACGCGCTGGCGCATGCCGCCGGACAGCTCGTGGGGATGGTGATCGGCCCACTTGGCCAGGCCCACAATGGCCAGCACTTCCAGGGCACGCTTGCGCCGCTCGGCCGCCGAGACACCCCGCAGCTTGAGGCCGAACTCGGTGTTCTCGATCACGGTTTTGTTCGGCAGCAGCGCGAAGTGCTGGAACACCATGGAGATGCGCGTGCGGCGCACTTCCCGCAACTGGTTTTCGTCGAGGGTCACCAGGTCTTCGCCGTCCAGCAGGATCTTGCCCGCGGTCGGTTCGTTGAGGCGGTTGATGCAGCGCGCCAGGGTGGATTTGCCCGAGCCCGAGAGGCCCATGATCATGTAGATCGCACCGCTTGGAATCGACAGCGATACGTTGTTGAGGCCGACCACGGTTGCGGTCTCGGCCAGGATCCGGTCTTTGCTGGCCCCGGCGGTCAAGAGCTGCATGGCTCTGTCGGGCGTCGAGGAAAAGACCTTGTAGAGGTTCTCAATCTTTAGTCGTTCGCTCACCAATTGCCTCCAATTGTTGTTTTGCAATCTGCGGAAAACTTCATCAATAGAAATTTTTGGGCTACTGGCAGTTAAAAATCTTCGAGCTATGACGACGCAAGGTGCAGTCGCAAAAATTTCTTGTTGTGGTGCCAAGGCACTTACAGCATGAGCGGTGTGACGAGTGCAAGGGTTGGCCGTCAACCGGTCGGTGAATCCGATGGAGCCATGCTTTCCCGGGCCTTGCGGGCCACGCGGAACGCCTCGACACCCGCCGGAACGCCGCAGTACACCGCGATCTGCACCAGGGCGGCGCGCAGTTCGTCGTCGCTCAGGCCGTTGCGGATGGCACCGCAAAAATGCGTGCCGAATTCGTCCATGCGCCCCAGTGCCGCGAGCATCCCCAGGTTGAGCAGGCTGCGTTGCTTGAGGTCCAGGCTGTCGTCGGTCCAGACCATGCCCCAGCAATACTCGTTGAGCACCGCCTGGAAGGGGCGGGAAAAGTCGTCGGCGCGGCCCAGGGCCTGGTCGACGTAGCTATCGCCCAAGACTTTGCGGCGTACGCTTTCGCCCTGGGCCTGCAGTGATTTATCCATGATGGGTCTCCGAGTCGGTTAGAAAATCGCGTATCAGGGCGGCCACCTGTTGCGGCGCCTCGATCAGAATGCAATGGCGCAGCCCCGGCAGAATCTGCAGTTGCGAACCCTCGATGCGCGCGTGCATGAACGCCGCCATGCGCGGGTTGGAGCCGGCATCGTCGGCGCCGGTGGCAATCAGCGTGGGGCAGTGGATCCGTGACAGCTGTTCGCCGAAATCCGACTCGGCGAGGATGCGATACGCCGCGGCATAACAGCCGGGGTCGTTCTCGGCATTCAACTGACGCAGACGGGTGACGGCCTCGGGATGGCGTGCCTGGAAGTCCTCGGTCAGCCAGCGCGACAACGACGCCTCGTAATGCGCCACGGGCTCCCCGGCCTGCAACGCGGCGAGGCGTGCCTGCACCCGCTCGCGCTCCTCGGCGTTACGCCCGGCCACGGTGGACAGCAGCACCAGGCGACGCACCCGCGCCGGATGGGTCAGGGCCATGCGCTGGGCGATCAAACCGCCCAACGAGAACCCGGCCAGGTCGAACTGCTTGAAACCCACGTGATCTGCCAGGGCCAGGGCCTCGCCCACCAGGTGATCAATTTCATAACGCCCGGGTGTGCGCGACGACTGGCCGTGGCCGCGCAGGTCGAAGGTCAGCACGGTGAACTGCTCCTGCAAACCGGCCACCGTCTCGGCCCACGCCTCGAGGCTGGAGCCCACGCCGTGAATGCACACCAGCGGGCGCGGCCCATGCCCGTCCAGGCGAAAGTTGAGCGTGACGTTGGCCACGCTGAAACGTTGTGCCTGGCCCATCACGCGCTGACCTTGTCGCGTTGTCTGGCGCGTTCGCGCTCGGCGAAGAACGGCATCACTTCATCGATGAACAGGCGCAGGGTCTGCTTCTGCAATTCAAACGGCAGGTTGAAGGTCAGGCCCAGGCAATACTGGTCGACACCGGCGGCTTCGTAGTCGAGCAGCTTTTCGATGATCTCCTCGGGGGTGCCGAACATCAGGTTGCGCCGCAGGTTTTCCGGGTTGTAGTTGTCTTTGCCGCGCACGCTTTCAAACGGCACCGGCTCCGGGAAGCCGTTGTGCACGGTGCCGATGTTCTGCATCAGGTTTTCGAAGGCGCGGCCAAAGTCCATGCTGTGTTTGACCGGCAGTTCCCAGTCGTTGGCATTGGCGTACACGCAGGTGCGGCGCTGCATCATGAAGCGCGGGCGCGGCACGTGGGGGTTGTCGGCCACCGCCTTGTTGAACTTCTCGCCGAGCACGGCGATTTCGGCCGCCGGCAGCGAGAGCGGGGTGGACAGGATGTTGGCGCCAATGCTCACCGCCCAATCGAAGGTGCCCGGGTCCCGCGCGGCGACCCAGATCGGTGGATGGCCTTTTTGCAATGGCTTGGGCACCGCAGCGGTCTGCGGGAATTTCCAGTAGTGGCCGTCGTGGGCGTAGTCGCCGGTCCAGAGCTTTTGCACCGCCGGCACCAGTTCCTTCATGTAGCCCACGCCTTCCTGCTGTTGCAGGCCGGGGGTCATGCGGTCGAATTCGTACTGGTAGGAACCGCGGGCAATCCCGAACTCCAGGCGACCTTGGGTCAGGTGATCACACAGCGCGGCTTCGCCCGCCAGGCGGATCGGATGCCAATAGGCCGCGGCGAGGGTCGCGGTGCCCAGGCGAATGCGCTCGGTGTGCTGGCCGAGCCAGGTCAGGGTCTGGAACGGGTTGGGCGCGATGGTGCATTCCAGGGTGTGGTGCTCGGAGGTCCACAGGGTTTCAAAGCCGCCGGCATCGGCGATCTTTGCCAGCTCCAGCAGGTTGGCCATGACGGTCTGCATCGGCACGTCCGGCGAGAAGCGTTCCATGCTCAGGGATACGGCGAATTTCATAAGGTGCTCCTTGAATAATCAGCGCAGGCGAATGACGAAGGGGTCCTGCATTTCGCCGGAATAATCGATGACCACGTTCTTGGCCCGGGAAAACTCGCGCATCACGTCAAAGCCACCGCGACGGCCATAACCGCTGTGTTTGAAACCGCCATTGGCGGACATGTAGGCCGAGCTGCGGTAGGTGTTGATCCACACCGTGCCGGCGTCGATGCGGTTGGCAAAACGCAGGGCGCGGTCGATGTTCTGGGTCCAGATGCCGGAGGCCAGGCCGTAGTGGGTGTCGTTGGCCAGGCTGAGCATTTGCTCTTCAGTGGTGAAGGGCATCACGCCCACTACCGGGCCGAACAGTTCATCGCGCATGAACGGCATGTCGTTGGTGGCGTTGGCCATCACCGTGGGTTCGAAGTACCAGCCTTCGGACAGGCTGGCCGCGTTGGGGCGCTTGCCGCCGACCGCAATCTGCGCACCCTGTCTGGCGCCGCTGGCGATGTAGCCTTCGAGCTTTTGCAGTTGGGCTTGCAGGGCCAGCGGGCCGATGTCGGTGTGTTCTTCCATCGGGTGGCCGACGCTGATCTGTTGGGTGCGGGCCACCAGGGCCTCGACGAATTTGTCGTAGATCGGCGCCTCGACAAAACAGCGCGAACCGGCCACGCAACTTTGCCCGGCGGCGGCGAAGATCCCGGAGACCACGCCGTTCACGGCCTTCTCGATATCGACATCGGCAAACACCACGTGGGGCGACTTGCCGCCCAATTCCATCTGGCACGGCACCAGGTTGTTGGCGGCGTTGCCGGCGATGCGTCGGCCGGTGTCGGTGCTGCCGGTGAACACGTATTTGGCGATGTCCGGGTGGCGGGTCAACGCATCGCCGGTGACGGCGCCGTTGCCGGTGACCACGTTGACCACACCCGCCGGAAAGCCGGCTTCGATGATCAATTCGGCCAGTGCAAGTGTGGAGGCGCTGGCGTGTTCCGACGGTTTGATCACCACGGTGTTGCCGATGGCCAGGCACGGCGCGAGGGTACCGGTGAGCAGCATCAAGGGCGAGTTCCACGGGGTGATCATGCCGACCACGCCCAACGGTTCCCGGCTGCTGTAGTTGAGCTGGTTGAGCTTGTTGACCGGGATCACCTCGCCTTGCAGCTTGTCGGCCATGCCCGCGAAGTAGATGTAGGCGTCGGGCAGGGCGCTCATCTGGGCGCGCATTTCCCGCAGCAGCTTGCCGTTGTCGCGGGTTTCCAGCAGCGCCAGTTCTTCGGCGTGCTCGGCCACAAGCTGGGCCAGGCGATACAACAATTTGCCCCGTGCGGTGGGCGTCATATTGCGCCACTGCGGGTCGTTGAAGGTCTTGTGGGCGGAAGCGACGGCGCTGGCGACGTCACCGGCATCGGCCTGGGCGAACTGGTACCAGGACCGGCCGGTGGTGGGGTCGAAACTGTCGACGTAGGTGTCGCTGGCGGGCGCAACGAAGCGGCCGTCGATAAACAGGTTGAGGCGGTTGCCCTCAAGGGCGCTGACCGTGGTTTTCATGCAGGAGTCCTGTGGGTGCGTGTCAAAGGGGCGCGTTTTCGAGCATCGCGATGCGGCCGCTGGCGGCGGAGCC
Source organism: Pseudomonas sp. BIGb0558 (assembly GCF_024807515.1). Classification (NCBI taxonomy): domain Bacteria; kingdom Pseudomonadati; phylum Pseudomonadota; class Gammaproteobacteria; order Pseudomonadales; family Pseudomonadaceae; genus Pseudomonas; species Pseudomonas sp. BIGb0558. The sequence goes on along the minus strand of NZ_JANUEW010000004.1, from coordinate 269,184 downwards.
GGTGTAGATGCCGAATTGCTGGTTCTGGCGCTCGCGGGCATAGCGACGCACCACCGAGCGCAGTTCGTTGACCGGCATCTGTTCGATGGGCAACGCGTCCAGCGGGAAGACGCGCAGGGTGTCGGGCAGGCCGCTGTCGAACGGGCCGAGCTGGGCGCGGTAGATCAGGTAGCCGGGGTCGGTGTCGTCGACATCGAAGGCCGAGTACAGGAAGGTCGATTCCTGTTCCACCGGCAGCGAGCTGTTACCGGCGTCGATAAAACCTTTGCGTTTGCCGGCCACCGGCAGTGTCCAGCCGCCGTTGCCATCGGCGCGGAACAGGATCCCGCCGTCGGCTTCGATCAGGTAGCCGATGATCATCTTGTGGGAGTCCAGCCAGCTGGCCGGCAGCGGGTCCTGGATGTTGGCGTAGCGGCCCCGGCAGAAACACAGCGGCAGCTTGGGGCTGGTGCCGAAGGCACGTACCTGGCCGATCAGCACCAGGTGGTCGCCGGCTTCGATGCGCTGGTGCACGCTGCAATCGAACCAGGTCAGGCTGTCGGTGAGGATCGGCGCGCCGGTGTGCACGGTGTCGTGGTTGACGGTGTGGAACTTGTCCGGCGACTTGGAGGCAAAGGTGCCGGAGACGTCGACCTGGCCTTCATGCAGCAGGTTGACGGCGAATTGTTCGGTGTTGGCGAACGCGGTGTAGCTGGCGGCGGACTTGCCCACGCACACCAGCAGCAGCGGCGGGTCGAGAGACACCGAGGTGAACGAATTGGCGGTCATGCCGCGTGGGTTGCCGTCGGCGTCATGGGTGGTGATGACGGTGACGCCGGTGACGAAGGTGCCGAAGGCCTGGCGCAAGGCGCCCGGATCGACGGCTGCAACGTTGGCGCTGATCACGGTGCTCGGCATCGGGGTACTCCTTTGTTCTTGTGGTGTGAAGCAAGCCTACGAGGAAGGGAGACCGTGGGCTTGCGTCGAAAAATGGTAACGATGGTGAAAGTTTTGCTGTGCTTCGTAGTGCTCCGGCATTTCCATGACAAATACATCAACCCTGTGGCGAGGGAGCTTGCCTGTGACTAGGAGCTTGCCTGTGGCGAGGGAGCTTGCTCCCGCTGGGCTGCGAAGCAGCCCCCCAAAGCCAACCGGGTTCTTTCAGGCGGACTGTGGCGGGATTCATGGGGCCGCTCCGCGACCCAGCGGGAGCAAGCTCCCTCGCCACAGCAAGCTCCCCAGCCACAAGCAAGCTCCCCAGCCACAGGCAAGCTCCTGGTCACAGGCAAGCTCCTTAGCCACAATTGAGCGTCGTTCTTCAGTGAGGCGTCAGTCCTTGGGCAGTTCCGCTTCCATCTCCGCCATATCCTGGTAGCGATCAGCAATCCGTGGGTGCGCACGGGAGCCGTCGCTGGCACCGATGGCGATCAACACTTCGTCGGGGCCCGGCGCATCGGCGATCTGGAAGTTGGCGGTGAGAAAGTGCGAGCGCTTGCCGGTTTCGCTCTTGTGCACCATCGGCAGCGAGAGCAGGGCGCCCGGGGCGTTGCGGGTGTTGGTGAAGCTCAGGTAGGCGGTGCCTTCCACGGCTTCGCGAAACAGGTTGCCGAAGCGCAGGGTGTGGATCAGGCCCGAGGCGTGCTCGATTTCACCGTTGACCCCCACCGCCGCCGCCTTGCCGAAGGCTTCGACCTTGCCGCCGGGCATCAGGGCGATCAGGCGGCGGGTCATTTCATAACCCAGGCCCGGGGCCAGGCGCAGGATTTCCGGGCGCAGGTTTTCGACGAAGCCCTGGCCGGCCCAAGGGTTTTTCAACACCGCGGCAACCACGATCAGGGTGATGGGTTTGCCGGCGTCCTTGCCGCCTTCGATAAGGGTTTCTTCGATAAAGGTGCAGTACTTCCTGACGCCCAGATTTTCCAGATTCATGATGACTCGTCGCCCTTGTGGCTGTTGGTTGTGGCCTTAGGCTAGGAGCATTGGCCAACAGCGTCTTCCGTGGTTTCGGAGTGCAAATCCACTGGACATTGCTCTGAACCGGCGCAAGTATCAGGCGGGCCTGGCAGGCAACGTGGCTGCCGTGACCTCCATGTTCGGGTGAGCGCCTTGAATCGAGAAATGCAGATACTGTCGTTGCGGGATGTGGCCAGTCAGATCAACTCCGGCGGTGACTTGCAGTCGATGCTGCACCAGCTGGTGTACGCCAGTTGCCGCCACACCCACTGGACCATGAGCTCGATCATGGCCATCGACATGGACGCCGGCTTCGGCCACGTCATCGCCCGCCACGACCCGACCCTGGTGCAGCGCCCGCTGGTGGATTGCTGGGAGCTGTCTTCGAGCCCGGTGATGACCGCCCTGCAACGCAACGAGGCGGTATTCATCCGCGACGTGCGCGAATGCGAGTACCCCGGCTACCGCCGCGAATCCCTGGAGCGCGATTACCGCACGGTGATGGTGATGCCGATGAACTGCACCGACTTCGATGGCCGGCCCATGGTGCTCAGCGTGATTTCCCGCACGCTGATGGACGTGTCGGAAGAAGACCGGGTGTTCCTCGGCATGATCATCCACCTGGGCGCCATCGCGGTGGAGCGTCAGCGCCAGCTGGAAGCCGAGCGCCGCGCCGCCGAGCGCATGCAGCAGGCCTTGAAGGTGCACACCACGATGCTGGAACACGTGTTGGGCGGCGGCTCGGTGACGTCGTTATCGTTGATGGTGGGCGACCAGTTGCCCAACCCGGTGATCGCCGTGGACTTCACCGCCAACCAGGTGGTGGCGGGGCGCTCGCCGGACACTGCGCTGTTTGATGACAACGCCTGGCAGGCCGCCGTCGCCGGGGTGCTCAGCGTGCAGATCACCAAGGCCGCCCAGGAAAGCTTGCGCAGCGCCCTGCGCAACACGGTCAACCTGTTCCTTGACGACGGCCAGCGCCAGTTTACGTTGCGGGCGCAGATCGAGCCGTTGATGGTCGACCACGAACTGGTGGGCGCGTTGGTGTTGTTCCCGGTGGCGGCGCCGGTCAACGAGCTGGATTTGCTGATGCTGGAAAGCGCCAAGTTCGCCTTGAGCGTGCAGATGATGCGCAGCTTTATCCGCTTTCGGTTTGAAACCCGCACCCAGACCGAGTTGTTGTTCGAAGTGCTCGAAGGCCGCTGGCGCGACGCCGATGATATCCAGCAACGGGCCCAACGCCTGGGGATCAGTTTCAACACCCCGCAGCAGATGATTATTGTCGACTATGGCGCCAAGGCCCGGGAGGCGAAGAACCTGCACCACAACGTCGCCCGCATCCTGCAACGGGCGGGGATGCAGGCCACGGTGATCATCGTCGACGACGGCCTGGTGTGCCTGGTGCCGGCGGAAGGCGAGCGCTTGAGCAAGATCAAGCGGCAGATCGCGGATGACCTGGCGCACTACCTGGGCGCCGAGCCGATCCTGCTGGCCAGCGGCGTGTGCCGGGTGCTGGCGGATTATCCGGCTGCGTGGGAACGCTGCCGGCGGCTGATCGAGATTGCCCGTTCATTTGGTCGCAGCGGGCCGATCTCCGACCAGGATTTCGGGCCGATCCCGATCTTTGTCGCGGCCGTGGGCGGCGAGGATATTCGCACCTTCGTCAACGACAGCGTCGGCGCGATGCTCGCCCATGACCGCAAGCACCAGACGCCGTACCTGGAAACCCTGACCGCGTACCTGCGGGAAAGCTGCCGCAGCCAGGCGTGTGCGGATGCGATGGGGGTGCATGTGACGACGCTGCGCTATCGGCTGGCGCGGATTCAGGAGTTGTTCGGGATTGATGTGGAAACGCCGGAAAAGCGGTTTGCCACGGAGTTGGCGATTCATTTGCAGCGGGTGATTGATAACTGACGGGTAGCATTGCCCCGCTTAATAGGAAGCATTACTATTCACGCCCCGCCTCCCCAGTGCTCCCTTGATGACTCCTCAGCCGCCCCGCAGAACAGGCTTTTTCGAGCACTACGAAGAGTTGATCGGGACCTGGACGCGCCGCCTGAGAAACCGTCAGCAGGCCGAAGACCTGGCCCACGACACCTTTGTGCGGGTGCTTGAGTCCAAGTCCACCACGGTTGAGCAACCTCGCGCCTATCTGCATCAAACGGCGCGCAATATTGCGGTTGACGCCTATCGCCGCGAGGACCGGCGGGAGGCGATGGCGCTGGAAGCCTTTGATCAGAGTTCGCCCCACAGTGGCGACCCGGAGCATTTCATGCACGCGATCCAGCTGGCGGACTCCATCGAGCGGGCCTTGGCCGAGCTGCCGCTCAATTGCCGCAAGATTTTCATCTGGCAGAAAATCGAGGGCCTCACCCAGCAGGAAATCGCCGAACGCCTGGGCCTGTCTAAAAACATGGTGGAAAAGTATATGATCCGCACCCTGCGGCATCTACGTGACCGCCTGGACGCGATGGCCCCATGACCAATGCCCGCTTTGAAACAGGATCTTCCATGATGGATACCCGTGAGTGTGCCTGCGGCAGTGCAGCGGCCCGCGATGAGGCGGCGCAGTGGTTTGTGCGTGTGCAGGACGGCCAATTGAGCGTCGAAGAACGCGAGCGTTTTGATGCCTGGCGTGCAGAGCATGCCGAGCACCAGTATGAATTTGATGTGCTGCAAGGTTTGTGGAGCGCCACCGACCTGTTGCCAAAAGCGCGCTTGCAGGCGTTGTGCGATGCGCCGGAACCGCGTGCAAAGCGCCGGCCCGTGCTGCGTTATGCAGTGGCCGCCAGTGTGCTGGCAGTGGCCCTGGGCCTTGGTCTGTTCAGCGGCCTGGATCATCCGGCAACCTATAACGCCGAATTCAGCACCGCCCTGGGGGAGCGCCGGCAGGTGGCGTTGCCCGACGGTTCGCTGATGGATTTGAACAGCCGCAGCGTGGTCGCGGTGCACTATGTAAAAGGCCAGCGCGGTATCGAGCTCAAGCAGGGCGAGGCGATGTTCAGCGTCGAGCATGACACCAGCCGGCCCTTTGTGGTGGCGGCCGGGGCAGGGCAGGTGACGGTCACCGGCACGCGTTTCGACGTGCGCCGCGATGACGACCAGACCCGCGTGGTGGTCGAGGCCGGCACGGTCAAGGTGCAAGGACGCTCTTCCGATGAAATCGTGACGCTCACCGCAGGCCGGGGCACCCATGTGGATACCCAGGGCCAGGTGGCGGCTGCCTACGCCGTCAACCCCGAAGAACTGACGGCCTGGCGTACCGGCAAACTGGTGTTCAACAACGCCACCCTCGGTGAAGTGGCCCGGGAAGTCTCGCGCTACCGCGAGCAACCTTTGCGGGTCAGCACCGCTGCGGTGAGCAACCTGCGTTTGACCAGTGTATTCAAATCCACCGACACCGACGCCTTGCTCAAGGCCTTGCCGCACATCCTTCCGGTGGCCTTGCGCACCTTGCCTGACGGCAGCCAGGAAATAATTTCACGATAGATTCAGGTTTTTTCCGAGTTCTTCGTCTTCTTGTGCAACTGCAACTGGTTTGCATTAACAGCCGCACACTCTTGCGATCACAGGACTCCGTTCGACGTGAAAAAACTCGCCGTGAAAAACAATAAATCCTCCCGTTGGGCACCGCTCGCCCTGGCCCTGGCCGTCAGCGCCGCACTGCCGGCGGCCTATGCCGACGACGCGATTCATATCCAGGCCCAGTCCCTGGGTTCGGCCTTGAGCCAGTTGGGCCAGCAAACGTCCCTGCAAGTATTTTTCAGTCCCGACATGGTGGCCGGCAAACAAGCCCCGGCCGTGGACGGCAACCTGTCGCCGGAACAAGCCCTGCGCCAGTTGCTGCAAGGCAGCGGCCTGGATTACCAGATTGATGCCGGCTCCGTTACCTTGCGCCCACAGGGCAAGGGCACCGGCGAAGCAGGGTCCCCGCTGGAACTGGGCGCCACCGATATCAAGGTCGTCGGCGACTGGCTCGGCGATGCGAATGCCGAAGTGGTGCAGAACCACCCGGGCGCGCGCACCGTCGTGCGCCGTGAGGCTATGGTGGAGCAGGGCGCGATGAACGTGGGCGATGTGCTGCGGCGCATTCCCGGTGTGCAGGTGCAGGAAGCCAACGGCACCGGCGGCAGCGATATTTCCCTCAACGTCGGCGTGCGCGGGCTGACATCGCGTCTGTCGCCACGCTCCACGGTTTTGATCGATGGCGTACCGGCGGCGTTTGCCCCGTACGGTCAACCGCAGCTGTCGATGGCACCGATTTCCTCCGGCAACCTGGACAGCATCGACGTGGTGCGCGGTGCAGGCTCTGTGCGTTATGGGCCACAGAACGTCGGCGGCGTGATCAACTTCGTGACCCGCGCCATCCCGGAAAAATTCTCCGGCGAAGTCGGCACCACCCTGGAAACCGCCGCCCACGGCGGCTGGAAGCACATTGAAAACGCCTTCATCGGTGGCACCGCCGACAACGGCATCGGCGCCGCCTTGTTGTATTCCGGGACCAAGGGCGACGGTTACCGCGACCGCAACAATTCCAACGACATCGACGACGTGATCTTCAAGACCCACTGGGCACCGACCGATCAAGACGATTTCTCGCTGAACTTCCACTACTACGACGCCAGCGCCGACATGCCCGGCGGCCTGACCCAGAAGCAGTACGACGCCGACAAGTATCAATCGGTGCGTGACTGGGACAATTTCAACGGCCGGCGCAAGGACATGTCCTTCAAGTACATCCGGCAGATTGACGACCGTACCCAGGCCGAAGTGCTGACCTACTACTCCGACAGTTTCCGCGGCAGCAACATCGCCAACCGCGACCTGAAGACCCTGGGTTCCTACCCGCGCACCTACTACACCTTCGGCATCGAGCCGCGGGTGTCCCATGTGTTTGACCTGGGGCCGAGCACCCAGGAAGTCAGCGTCGGTTACCGTTACCTCAAAGAAGGCATGCACGAGCAGGCCACCAGCCTGGCGCTGGTCAACAACGTGCCGACCCCGGTGGGCCAGAGTGATGGCCACGTGTACCAGGACCGAACCGGTGGCACTGAGGCCAACTCGTTCTACATCGACAACAAGATTGATATCGGCAAATGGACCGTCACCCCGGGCATCCGCTTTGAGCAGATCCGTACCGAGTGGCACGACCGCCCGGTGGTGGGGCTGAACGGCGCGATGGTTCAGGAGAAGCGTCGCGAGATCCACAACAACGAACCGCTGCCGGCGCTGAGCGTGATGTACCACGTCTCCGATGCCTGGAAACTGTTCGCCAACTACGAAACGTCCTTCGGCAGCCTGCAGTATTTCCAGCTGGGCCAGGGGGGTAACGGCGACCAGACCGCGAACGGTCTGAACCCGGAAAAAGCCAAGACCTACGAAATCGGTACCCGCTACAACGACAACGTCTGGGGCGGCGAAGTGACGCTGTTCTACATCGACTTCTCGGACGAACTGCAATACGTCAGCAACGATGTGGGCTGGACCAACCTCGGCGCCACCAAGCACGAAGGTATCGAAGCGTCGGCCCATTATGACCTGTCGAACCTGGACCCGCGCCTCGACGGCCTGACCGCCAACGCCGGCTTCACTTACACCAAGGCTACCTCCGAAGGCGACGTTGCCTTCAAGGGTCGCGACTTGCCGCTGTACTCCCGTGAAGTGGCGACCCTGGGGCTGCGTTACGACATCAATCACTGGACCCATAACCTGGACGTCTACGCCCAGTCCGGCCAGCGTGCACCGGGCACCGGCACCACCTACATCACCCAGCCGACTGCCGATGGCCAGTACGGGGATATTCCCGGCTATGTATCGGTCAACGTGCGCAGCGGTTATGACTTCGGTGCGCAGCTGTCGAACCTGAAGCTGGGCGTGGGGGTCAAGAACGTCTTCAACCAGGAGCACTACACCCGCTCCAGCGACAACAACTCGGGGATTTACCTGGGCGAACCGCGCACATTCTTTGTGCAGGCCAGCGTAGGGTTCTGACGGATTGTTGAAGTAAACCGTTGAGAAAAATGTGGCGAGGGAGCTTGCTCCCGTTGGGTCGCGAAGCGGCCCCAAAAACAGGGCCTGCTGCGCAGCCCAACGGGAGCAAGCTCCCTCGCCACAGGTATGATGTTTTTCCTGGACTGATCGATATCAGCCTTTCTTCCTACCCTTTTTCGAACGATTTTCTGCGTCCGCAGGAACTGAATCCGACAGATTTGCCACACAAGAAGGTGCCCACTTTCCATGGGGCACCTTGCAGCGTCGAGGTGCCTTTGATCCGAGAGTGAATCGTATCAATACGTCGAACTGGAGATGCCAATGTCGGTACCAGGACTCAATCAATCCGTTACCCATTCCCCCACTAACTCCGAGATGCATCAGGCCGGTACCGCCGCGTTGGCACTGGCACGCTCACTGGTCGGGCCGGAATCGGTCACCGTCAATTTCGGCGCCCCGGAGAATAAAACCGGCCCGATGTTCGCCGGCCCGCAGGCGCAGAGCACTGCGGACCCCCGTGGCTTCGCGCCAGGTTCGTTCCCGACGTCAAATCCGGGCGGCTTTCTGGACAACCTGATCACACAATTCCAGACATTTCTGAATAACCTGAAGTCGCTGTTCAGTCCTGCCCGGCCCAACCCCGGGTGCTGCCCTGCGGCCCCTGCCAAGCCTGAGCCAGGCTACGGTCGCCCGGATCCACAGTATTCGCGGCGCAGCAACGATCAACTGGGGGAGTTGCTCAAGGACAACTTCAACGCGTTCAGGGCGCCGGGCACCTCCCACGTCACCCAGCAAAGCCTGCAGGACATGGCGGACAGGCGGTTGACCGGCAATGAGGACAGGGATCAGAACATTCTCCTGGCCCGGGAACTGTTGCGACGTCCCGAGGTGCTTCAAGCCTTTGATCGAAGCGGTGGGACGGGCAATCTGGATGGTCGAATCACCCGCAAGGATCTCGACGCCGTGCTCAGCTCTGACAACCCGTTGAAGTATCAGAGCGACAAGCAGATCGCCGAACAGATGCTGAAGGACTTCAATGCGCTGAAGGGCGGTTTCTGGAAAAGCTCCATCAATATCAATGACCTGCACCGCATGGCTGCACTGCCTTTGACGGGGAACCCAAGACAGGATTCGCTCATCCAGTTGGCCAGGGAAGTCACCCAGCGTTCCAGTCTGTTGACGCAAATGGACAACTTCGCCAGTCAGGATAACGACGGCAAAATCGTCAAGGACGCCCTGCGCTGGCTGTCGCGCTAAACCCGTTTTAACCCGATCACGCCGCGAGTGCTTCGTGGCGCGATTTCCTGCGTTGATCAATCCGCTGTTTTTTACGCTTTCAGCCAGGGCTTAGACATGCCTTCAACTTCATTTGGATCGCCTAATCCCGCGCCTCAACCCGTCTGTCGTGCGCCGAGGGGCAGCGAAACCCTGCCATACGACGAGGGTGGCGAAGCACTGCGCGTGAAGAACTTCACCGGGCAGCACACGTTTCAGGCTCCCGCGTCTGACGACTTCATCAGAGGCCTGTTGCCCCATGGACAATTGCCTGCCACTGAGGCGGCCTCTGTGCTGCGCCAGTTTTGCTCAGTGCTGGGAACGATGGCCGGTGTGATCAAAGGCCTTTGGCAGGCGGCAAAACCGACTGTGCCGGGTTCCCGGAAAACTGACTGATTTTTCGTTTTTTACATGTTGTCATTGGAACACTGTGCTACTTCGGAACCATTGCCTTCAGGGCACCACACACCTTTGGCTTGTTTATCGCGCGAGCGATACGGCCATTACCGAGGGTAATAGCTTGGCAGCGTGGATCTAAAATTGGTGGAGATGAAGCATGAGAATTGATGGCGGGTCAGGCTACCTGCAGTCCGGCGCTGCAAGCCGATTTGACGTAACACCGGATGAGGGGGGGCGCACCGTTCAGTCCGCTTCAAATGAAGCCGCTGATGTTGGCCGGCACGTTAATTATCACGATGGCGCCACGGCGGTGCGTTCTTCCGGTTATCGGCCACCTTTGCGGTCGGCCCAGCCCTATGAGGTGGTGTCCCATCATCGTACGCTTCAGAACGCTGTTGCTCCCCGCGCCGGCCAGCCCAATCCCAACCTGCACTTGCCGGACAGCGAGTTGGTGAAAGCACTGAAAGCCGGTTTTCCCACGCTGAAAGAACTTCATGAAAAGTGACGGACTGACGCTGTCTTCGTTGCAGCGAATCGCCGGCAGAAAAATCGGCGACAACCCGAAGTTCGACAGTGCGATTCTGCTGGCCAAGGCACTTGTCCAGCGTCCGCGCCTGATCGATGCAATCACCGATCAGGACGGCCGCATCACCCTGGAAAGCCTTTCACAGGCCGAAAGCGTGGTGTTCGGCAACAGCGATCCCGGCGCCTTCAGCCCGGATCCTTTCCACGCCAAGAGCAATGCCGAGCTTGTCGTGGTGTTCAAGGCGATGTTCGACGAGCTGCGTGACCGGTCCCGGGACCGCAAGGGATTCTTTGAACACATCGGCTACGTCAACATCGAGTTGCTGGTGGCCATGAGCAAGGACCCGGACGAACTCGACAGTCAGGGTGAGCCCGTGCTGGACCCCGCCACAGGGCTGGCGCGGAAAAAATACGACGAGCAGCAGGTGTACATGGCGAAGAATATTGTGGACCGGCCGGGGTTGCTGCGGTCACTGGAAAACGCCGACGGCAGCGGTCGGCGGATGTTTGGCAGTCATCACCAGGCGGGCTGGCTCAGCAGCAAGACCCTCGATCGCTGGCTTGGGCACCAAAAAACCCGGTAAACCCCGGGTAACGCCTCCACGCGCGAGGCGTTACGGGGAAGCCCTTCATACCCGCAGTATTTTCCCGCTGATTGCCACGCCGATCAGCAACACCGCAATCAGTACAAAGGCGGTGCTCAGGCTGCTGCCGTGGGCGATAAAGCCGATCACCGCAGGGCCGGCGAGGATGCCGGTGTAACCCAGGGTGGTGATGGCGGGAACCGCGATGTGTTCCGGCATGACCGTCTGCTTGCCGACGGCGGTGTACAGCACCGGCACAATGTTCGAACACCCGGCACCGACCAGCGCGTATCCCAGCAGCGCGGTTTCCCACGCCGGGAACAGCGTTGCCAGCAGCATGCCGGCGGCCGCGAGGGCACCGCCGAACACGATCACCCGGGTTGCGCCGAGGCTGCGCACAATGCGGTCGCCGGTGAGGCGTCCGACCGTCATGGTCAAGGCAAAGGCTGCGTAGCCGAGGCCCGCATAAGCTTCGTCCAGGCCGCGCTCGGCACTCAGGAACACCGCGCTCCAATCCAGCACGGCGCCTTCGGCGAGAAACACGATGCAGCACAGGCAGCCGATAAACAGCACCACGCCGTGGGGCACGGCAAAGGCCGGCCCGGAGCTTTCACTGCCGTAAGGCAGCAAGTGCGGCCCGGCCTTGAGCAAGGCCACCGCAATGACCGCGATGACGGCGAACGTGGCCTGCAACGGCGACCAGCCCAACCCCAGCAACCCACTGACACCCGCCGCACCGACGATCCCGCCCAGGCTGAACAGCCCGTGAAAGCCCGACATCATGGTCTTGCCGCTGGCCCGTTCGACCATCACCGCTTGCAGGTTGACGGTGGAGTCCACGGTGCCGAGGCCGGCACCGAACACAAACAGCGCGGCCATCAACAGCGGAATCGAAGTGACGGTGGCCAGCATCGGCAGGCCCAGGCAGATCAGGAGCGTCCCGCCGGTGGCCACCCGCCGGATACCGTAGCGCGACGCCAGGGCACCCGCGACCGGCATCGCGATCATCGACCCCACCCCCAGGCACAGCAGCAACAGCCCCAGGGTGCCTTCATTGAGTTGGGCGCGGGCCTTGGCATAAGGCACCAGGGGTGCCCAGGCGGCGATGCCGAAACCGGCGATAAAAAACGCGATGCGGGTCGACATTTGTTCCAGCCGCCCGGGTACCACGGGCGCTGGGGTGCTGATGACGGTCATGAAAAATCCTTGGTTTTGCGTTCAACGAACGATGTGCAGCGCAACATCCTTGCACATCAGGCCGTATCGAGCGAGCCAGGTTCCATACGGGTGTTGCTTCATGGATGGCGCAGGCGACTGCGGGCATACACCGCCACAATCACGAAACACCCCATAGGCAACAGGTACGCCAGCGCCACCGTGCTGTTGTCTGCCACCTTGCCCATCAAGTAGGGCATCAGCGCGCCGCCGACAATTGCCATGATCATGAACGAACTGCCGCGCTTGGTATGGGGCCCGAGGTTTTTCACGCCCATGGCGAACAGCGTCGGGAACATGATCGACATGAAGAAGAACACCGCAATCAGCGCGATCACCGAGACACCTTCCAGGCCAATCACCACCAGCCCGCACAACGCGATATTGATCAGCGCATACGCCAGCAGCAGCTTCTGCGCGCTGACCCGTCCCATCAGCCAGGTGCTGAAGAAACGCCCGAACATGAAGGCCAGCATCGCGATCGACAGCAGGTAGGCCGCTTGCTGGTTGCCCATCTGCGCCCAGTGCTCGGTGACGTAGTTGATAAAAAATGCACCGACCCCGACCTGGGCCGCCACGTAGAAAAACTGCGTGATCACCCCTCCGACGAATTCCGGATACTGCCACAGGCCTTTGCCGGCCACTGGCTGCAGTTCCTGCTCCTGGGCGCGCAGATCCGGCAGCGGAGTGCGGGCGATCAACAGCGCCACCAGCAACACCAGCACCGCGATGACCACATAGGTGGTCTGCAACGAACTCATGTCCGAGGCCGGCGTGCTGCCAGCGCTGAAGAACATTGCGCCGCCAATCAGCGGCCCGAAGAACTGACCCAAACCGTTGAATGATTGCGCCAGGTTCAACCGCCGCTCGGCGCCCTGGGGTTCACCCAGCACCGTGGCGTACGGGTTGGCAGCGGTCTCCAGGCAGCCCAGGCCGCAGGCGATGACGAACAGCGCGAACAGGAAAAACGGAAAACTCGCCGCCGCTGCTGCCGGCATGAACAGCAGCGCACCTGCCGCATACAGGCACAGGCCCAACAGTATCCCGGCCTTGTAGCCGTGGCGGTCCATCAACAGCCCCGCCGGCAGGGCGATCAGGAAGTACGCGCCGAAATACGCGCTTTGCAACAACCCGGACTGGGCCTTGCTGACGTGCAGGACTTCCTGGAAGTGCTTGTTCAACACATCCAGCAACCCGTATGACAAGCCCCAGAGGAAGAACAGACTGGTCACCAGCATCAGTGCCCAGCGATAGGTCGGCACGACGCGTGCGCCGGTTGCCACAGGTGTGTCTTTGCTTAACATGACGCTTCTCCTGTTGTTTTTATGGGATCAAGGCGTGCGATGCAGCGGGTATCAGGGTTGGTCGGTGAGGCTGAAAATCTGGGTCAGCGGCTGCCATTTGCCGCCGGGATCAGTCCATGGCGTGGGGGCCTGGAAGCGCCACATCAGGGTTTCCCAGGCTTGCACCTCGGGGTTGGCGCGGGCGGCCTGGTCGAGCGCTTCGAAGCTGAAACCGGCGGCGGTGTCCATGACCATGAACAGCCGCGTGCCCAGGCGCCAGATCTGCATCTCCACGATCTGTTGGTCGCGAAGATGCTCGGCCACGGCGGGCCAGATGCGTTGATGCAACTGCTGGTACTCGACGATCAAGGCCTCATCGTCGATCAGGTCCAGGGCCAGGCAGTAACGTTGGCGGCTCATGTCAGCGCCCGGTCGAGGTGGGTGTAGCCACCGTCCACGACCAGCCATTGGCCGGTGGTGTGGGAAGCGCGAGGAGAGAGCAGAAACAGCACGCTGTCGGCAATTTCCTCGGGGGTAGTCATCCGTTTGCCCAAGGGGATTTTTTCAACGATGGCGGCCAGCTTGGCCTCGGGGTTGTCGAAGCCGTCGATCCAGCGTTGGTACAACGGCGTCAGCACCTCGGCGGGCACCACGGCATTGACCCGTATGCCGAACTCCAGCAACGAGGCCGCCCATTCCCGGGTCAGCGACAACTGTGCCCCTTTGGAGGCGGTGTAACCGCTGGTGCCGCCCTGGCCGGTGAGGGCCGTTTTCGAGCTGATATTCACGATCGCCCCGCGACTGGCCTTGAGAGCATCCAGGCACAAATGGGTCATCAGGTAGTAATGAATCAGGTTCTTTTCCAGGGATTCGACGAACGCTGCACGGCCTGCTTCCAGGCCCACACCGTCGTTGACCCCGGCGTTGTTCACCAGCCCGTCGATACGCCCGAAGCGTTGTAACACTTCGTTGACCGCCGCGCGGCAGGCGTCTTCATCGCGCAACTCGACACGGATGAAGTGGCTTTGACCTTGCTGTTCAAGCTCGGCTGCGAAGGCCGCCGACAACGGTTGATGTCCGAAAATCACCGGGATCGCGCCTTCGGCGATCAGCCCCAGGGAGATGGCGGCGCCAATCCCCGAGCCACCGCCGGTGACGATGATCACGCGGTCCTGCAAATGCAGATTCATGGGCAGTTTCCTTCAAGGTGATAGACCCGCTGGGCGGTGCCGCCCCAGATGGCCTGCTGTTCATCGGGCGACAGCGAGCCGAGGGTGTGTTGCAGCAATTGGCAGGTGCCCTGGTATTCCCCGGCCAGCAGGCACACCGGCCAGTCCGAGCCGAACATCAGGCGTTCGGCGCCGAACAGTTCCAGCGCCAGTTCGATATAGGGGCGCAGGGCACCGGCGTTGCGCTGGTCGGGCCCGGCTTCGGTCAGCAGTCCCGACAGCTTGCAACTGACGTGGGGCAGGGCGGCCAGCGGCGCCAGGTGTTCGGCCCAGCCGACCGGGCCGTTGGCGATGTCGGGTTTGCCCAGGTGATCCAGCACCAGGTGATGACGGTCGTGGCGCCGGCACAGGGCGGTGGCGGCATCGAGGTCGGCGCAGCGGATCAGCACCTCGTAGACGTAGCCTTGTTGCTGCAGGTGCCGTAGGCCACGGGAGAATCCCGGGTCAGCCATAAAGTGGGCGGGCTGGGGTTCGTCCTGGATCTGATGCCGGAAGCCCTTGAGCCTCGGTGCGTCGCGCCACTGTTCCAGGTGTTGTTCCAGGGTTGGGTCGCACAGGTCGACCCAGCCGACGACGCCGAGTATCCACGGGTGCCGGTGCGCCATTTCCAGCAGCGCTTCGGTTTCCTGCTCACCGGCGCGGGCCTGCACGGCGATGCAGCCATCCATGCCGGCAGCGTCGAGCAAGGGCCGCAGATCCTGTGGGAGAAAGTCCCGCCGCAGGTCGGCCTCAGCCGCGCCGATCCATGGATAATCAGCGGCCCGGTAGCGCCAGAAATGCTGGTGCGCATCGAGCCTCAGAGGTGATGGGGACGACATTATTATTGTGCTCCGTCCATTCAAATTGCGTTTCAGCTCACGGCCGGTGGCGGTATTGCTCCCGGGACGCGGCTTTCATCTGGATCGAAAACCCCGGTGCCTGCGGCGGCAGATAGGCAGCGTCGCGTACCACGCAAGGTTCCTCGAAATGCTCGTGCAAGTGGTCGACATACTCGATCACCCGGCCTTCGTGGGTGCCGGCGATGCACAGGTAGTCGATCATCGACAGGTGCTGCACGTACTCGCAAAGCCCGACGCCACCGGCATGCGGGCATACCGGCAGGCCGTACTTGGCCGCCATCAGCATCACCGCCAGCACCTCGTTGACGCCACCCAGGCGGCAGGCGTCAATCTGCACCACATCGATGGCTTCGCGCATGATCAATTGCTTGAAGATGATCCGGTTCTGGCACATCTCTCCGGTGGCGACCTTGACCGGCGCCACACCCTGGCGAATCTTGCGATGGCCTTCGATGTCGTCGGGGCTGGTGGGTTCCTCGATAAACCACGGCTTGGCGAACGCCAACTCGCGCACCCAGTCGATGGCGGTGTCGACTTCCCACACCTGGTTGGCATCGATCATCAATTGACGGTCCGGCCCCAGCACCTCACGGGCGATGCGCACGCGGCGCAGGTCGTCCTGCAGGTCGTGGCCGACCTTGAGCTTGACGTGATTGAACCCGGCATCCACCGCTTCCTGGCACAGCCGGCGAAGCTTTTCGTCGCCATAACCGAGCCAGCCGGCGGAGGTGGTGTAGCAGGGGTAGCCATTGGCTTGCAGGTTGGCCAGGCGTTCAGCCTTGCCTTCGGCGCGTTGGCGCAGCAAGGCCAGGGCTTCGCTGGAGGTGATGCAGTCGGTGATGTAGCGAAAGTCGATGCAGCGCACCAGTTGTTCCGGGCTCATGTCGGCTACCAGGCGCCATAAGGGCTTTCCTTCGGCCTTGGCCCACAAATCCCACGCGGCATTGACGATTGCGCCGGTGGCCAGGTGAATAGCGCCTTTGTCCGGGCCGATCCAGCGCAACTGGCTGTCACTGGTGACATGGCGCCAGAAGCGGCCCATGTCTTCGGCGATCCATTCCAGGGTCAAGCCCACCAGCAACGGCTGCATGGCCTGGATCGCCGCGCAGCAAATCTCGTTGCCGCGGCCGATGGTGAAGGTCAGGCCATGGCCTTCGAGCGCCGGGTTGTCGGTCTGCAGAATCACATAGGCGGCCGAGTAGTCCGGGTCCGGGTTCATGGCGTCGGAACCGTCCAGGGACTGGGACGTGGGAAAGCGGATATCTTCGACGCGAATCGCGGTAATGGTGGTCATGAACGGCTCCTTGGCTCTTGTCAGGCGTCGACCGTGGTCTGGTTCTGTTCGCCAAGGCCTTCAATGCCCAGGCGGATCTTTTGCCCGGGCTTGAGGTAGACCGGCACGGGCTTGATCCCCAGGCCGACACCGGGCGGGGTGCCGGTGGAAATCACATCCCCCGGCTGCAGGCTCATGAACTGGCTGAGGTAGCTGATCAATTTCGGAATCTGGAAAATCATCGTGCGGGTGTTGCCGTTCTGGTAGCGGTGGCCGTCGACTTCCAGCCAGATCGACAGTTGATGCGGGTCAGCGATTTCATCCCGGCTCACCAGCCAGGGGCCCAGCGGGCCGAAGGTGTCGCAGCCCTTGCCCTTGTCCCAGGTGCCGCCGCGCTCCAGTTGGAACTCACGTTCGGAGACGTCGTTGATCACGCAGTAGCCGGCCACGTGCTGCATGGCCTGGCTTTCTTCGATGTAACGGCCGCCCTGGCCGATCACCACGCCCAGTTCGACTTCCCAGTCAGTCTTGGTGGAGTGGCGGGGGATCTCGATGTTGTCGTTGGGGCCGACGATGGCGCTGGTCCACTTGTTGAAGATGATCGGTTCGTCGGGTATCGGCGCGCCGGTTTCGGCGGCGTGATCGGCGTAGTTCAGGCCGATGCAGATGAATTTTCCCACTTGGCCGACACAGGCGCCCAAGCGCGGGTTGCCCGGTACCAGGGGCAGGCTCGCGGGGTCGAGGTCTTGCAGGCGAGCGAGGTTGTGGGGCAGCAGGGCTTCGCCTGCGACATCACTGATGTGGGCGGACAAGTCACGCAGGCGACCCTCAGCGTCCAGCAGGGCCGGGCGTTCCTGGCCTTTTTCACCGTAGCGCAGCAATTTCATGAGTAATCCTCTTGATTCGCAAGTGGGCGGTCAGTTGCTCCAGCCGCCGTCAATGACTTGGGTGGTGCCGGTGGTAAACGCGCTGGCGTCGGAGCCAAGGTACAGCGCCAACTGGGCGATTTCCTGGGGTGTGCCCAGGCGGCCCATCGGCTGGCGCGCAGTGAAGGCGGCGTACACCTCGTCCTGCTGGCGGCCTTCGCGGCTGGCTTGTTCGATGATGCGTTGCTGCAGCGACGGCGACTCCACGGTGCCCGGGCAGATGGCGTTGCAGCGAATGCGTTGGGTGACAAAATCGGCCGCGACGGATTTGGTCAGGCCGATGACCGCAGCCTTGCTGGCGCAGTAGGCAAAGCGGTTGGGCACGCCCTTGAGGCTGGAGGCCACCGACGACATGTTGATGATCGAGCCACCGCCCGCCGCCAGCATTCCCGGCAGAAACGCGCGGATCATGCGGTACATGGCGGTGACGTTCAGGTCCAGGGCAAAGGTCCAGTCGCTTTCCGGGCACTCGAGTATGTTGCCGGCATGCACTACGCCTGCGCAGTTGAACAGCACATCGAGAGGGCCGATCTCGGCGGCGAGGCGCTGGATGGCGCTGGCGTCGGTGACATCCAGTACCACCGTTTGCGCACCCGTCAGGTCGGCGAGCGCTTGTTGATTGATGTCGGCTGCAATCACTTTGGCGCCAGCCGCCAGGTAGGCTTCGACGCTGGCGCGGCCAATGCCCTGGGCGGCGGCGGTGATCAGCACGCGTTTACCGGTGAGGTCCATGACAGACTCCCTTGATTGTTATTATTGGCTCAATGGTCAGGCCATTAAGGGCGTAAAACGCCTGCATCTGCGGCATAGCGACCCTGTGAGGGTTTGCTATGATCAGCACACTGGAAACGATCCAATGGTCAGGCCATTGATCCAATTTTTAGCATGGGTCTTCTCGGTCAACAAGCGGCTTTTTCGCGGGTTGATCATCTGGACCGTGCCATGCATGAATCGAGCTGAGCCTAGATGCCATTTCAAGTAATTGATAACCAACGTCTTTATCGACAGATTGCCGACCAGTTGCGGGCGTTGATCGACAGCGGAGAATTTCCGCCGGGCAGTCGCCTGCCGGCTGAGCGGGAGCTGGCCAAACTGTTAGGGGTGAGTCGCGCCTCCGTGCGTGAGGCGATGATTGCCCTGGAGGTGATCGGCCTGGTGGACGTGCGGGTGGGCAACGGCGTGCTGGTGTGCGAACCCGTGCAACCGAAAGTCAGCCAGGAGCCGGTGATGGCCCAGGCCACCCGGGATCAATGGAAGGAGTTCGACCCGGAGCTCAACCTGCACGTCGACTTCAATGCCGAGATTCCACCGTTTTCGTTGCTCCAGGCCCGTCGCCTGATTGAGCCGGAAGCGGCTGCTTTGGCGGCCAAACATGCCACCGACGAAGAGCTGGCGGGTATTCGCGAGGCGTTCGAGCGCAACGTGCAGGACAACCGCGAAGGCTCCCATACCCATCCGGGCGACCGACTGTTTCACATCCGCATTGCCCAGGCCTCGGGCAACCCGGCGTATGCGCTGATGATTGCGCACTTGCTGGGGCATCGTTACGGCAGCATGTTCCAGCGGTTGCAGGCGCATTACACCTCGGATGACATGCCGCATCGCTCGGAAGACGAGCATCGCAAGATCCTCGACGCCCTGGAACAGCGGGACGTGGAAGGTGCGCGACAGGCCATGCGCAAACACCTCGAAGAGGTGGTGCGGATTTTCATGCGGACGGCGCAATGACCGTGTTCTATGACGCTCGCGGCAATATCTACGGTGTGGTTAGCCCTGAGCAGTTACGCAGCAAGGGTATCGATGTGCCGGATGACGCCGCCTTGGCCGCGGGCACCCGCGATGCTTGGGCGTTGGCGGCGGTTGCCGCCGAATGCGAGTGGGGTTCTTTGCCACGCCCGGCTGGGGCCAAAGAGCATCGCTGCGACGGCTTGTTGGTGGGGCCGTTTCAGGCCGCACCGCCCTTCGACCTGTTGATCGTCAACACCGACGGTTCCCTGGCCGAGCGCAGTGGCAATGGGCTGACGATTTTTGCCCAGTCGTTGACCGACCAAGGGTTGATGACGCAGGGCTGTGACCTGCGGGTGCATCACGACAAGGCGGATGCAGTGTCGCCGGTGATCACGCGGGTTGAGCCTGCGCAGTACGAACAGATCCGAGGCTTTTGGCTGGCGCTGGGGCGTCCCGGGTTCGGGCCTTCGGCGGTGGGGGCGGTTGGGGTGGGTGTGGTCTCGCTTGAGGGGACCGAGGTGAGCCATGTCTCACCACTGTCTGCACTGAACACTGCGTGGAATCACAGCCAGTTTGTGCGAGTGGGCAATCCTCATTGTGTGACGCTGGTGCAGGATGCATCGGCGTTGCCGGACAACGCACAGATGCTCCAGCCAGGGTTGTTCGATTCGCTGAGGGCAATCGCTTTTGCGCCGCCTGCCGGGGCGGGTCAGCCCTGTATTTCCGGAGTCAACCTGCAATGGGGCGCCCGGGATTCCGGCAACCGTGTCATCGCCCGGGTGTTTGAGCGCGGCGAGGGGCCAACGGCGTCCTCCGGGACCAGCGCGAGTGCCGTGGCTTGCGCCGCCTGGTCTGTAGGATGGGTGACGGCGGGTGAGGTGGCGGTGGTGATGCCCGGCGGTACGGCACCGGTGCGCTTGCAGGCTGACGCGGGGGAGTTGCTGAGCGTCAGCCTGTTCGGAACGGCGCGGCGTTTATAAAAACTCCACCTGCGCCGGCCGGCGTTTCATCAACACTTTGCCTGCGCGAATCGAATACAGCGGCAGGCCCTGGCTGCGAATCACTTCATAGTCGCTGTCCGCCGACAGGATCAACAGGTTCGCCGGGCGTCCCGGTTCCAGGCCATAACGATCTCCCAGGGCCATGGCCTTGGCACTGTTGTCGGTGACCAGGTCCAGGGCGCTTTGCAGGTTGCGATAGCCGAGCATGTGGCAGATATGCAAGCCGGCTTCCAGCACCCGCAGGATGTTGCCGTTACCCAGGGGATACCAGGGATCGACGATGGAGTCCTGGCCGAAGCAGACGTTCATGCCGGCTTCCAGCAGTTCGTTGACCCGGGTCACGCCCCGGCGTTTCGGGAAGGTGTCGAAGCGGCCCTGCAAGTGAATGCTTTCGGTGGGGCAGGAGACAAAGCTGATGCCGGAGTGGCCCAGCAGGCGGAAGAGCTTGGCGCAGTAGGCATTGTCGTAGGAGCCCATGGCCGTGGTGTGGCTGGCGGTCACGCGGGCGCCCATGTCGCGGCTGCGGGCTTCTTCGGCCAGCACTTCGAGAAAGCGCGAATGAGGGTCGTCGGTCTCGTCGCAGTGCACGTCCACCAAGCAACCGGTGCGCTCGGCCAGGTCCATCAGGAACTTCACCGAACTCACCCCTTGGTCGCGGGTGTATTCAAAGTGCGGGATGCCGCCGATCACGTCGGCGCCCAAACGGATGGCTTCTTCCATCAGCTCGCGGCCATTGCGGTAGGACTCGATGCCTTCCTGGGGGAACGCGACGATTTGCAGGTCGATGAGGTGGGTGCTTTCCTCGCGCACTTCAAGCATGGCCTTGAGCGCGGTAAGGTCCGGGTCGGTGACGTCGACATGGGTGCGCACATGCTGGATGCCATGGGCGGCCAGGGTCTGGATGGTTTTCCTGGCGCGGGTCTTGGTGTCTTCCAGGGTGATGGTGGCCTTGCGTTCGCCCCAGCACTCGATGCCTTCAAACAGTGTGCCGCTCATGTTCCAGCGGGGTTCGCCGGCGGTCAGGGTGGCGTCGAGGTGGATGTGCGGTTCGACGAAGGGTGGCACCACCAGGTTGCCGGCGGCGTCCAGGTCGTCGGGGCCTGCGATGGGCGCCGCGCCTTGTTGGGTGATGCTGGCGATCCGGCCGTGTTCCAGGTGCAGATCATGCAGGCCTTCACGGTTGCGCAGGCGGGCGTTGATGATGTGCATGGGCAAGTTCCTCTTGGCAAAAAACAGTCAGGCAGACAGGCGCCAGATCATCAGCGCGATGCCGATGTCCAGGCGGTCATAAGAATTGTCCAGCGTCAGCCCGCACAGGGCTTCGATGCGCTGGACGCGATGTGTCAGGGTGTTGCGGTGAACCGCCAGCCGCTGGGCGGCGGCCACAAGGTTACCATTCTCGTGGAACCAGGCCTCCAGGGTTGGCATCAGGCTTGGGCCATGGTGCAGGTCGTGGCGCAACAGCGGCCCCAGGCGTTCGTTGAGAAACTGGTCGAGCAGGGCGCGATCACGTACGCCGCTGAGCAACTTGAGTACCCCCAGCTCATCGTAGACACACAACCCGGCGCGCTCACTGAACCGCCGCGCCGCCGCCAACGCCTGGCGCGCTTCGTCCAGGGCCTGGGCCAGGCGAGCGGGCGGGTGCGCGGCGGCACTCAGGCCGATAAACAGTTTCAGCGGCGCCAGGCGCAGGTTCAGCGCTTTCAACCAGCCCGCCAACAACTGACGGTTGGCCAATGCCTCGCCTGCGTCGGCCGCAGGCAACAGCATTGTCCATTGCCCGGCACGCCCCTGCACGGGCAAACGAGACGGATGCTGCGCGGAAAACTGGCGCAGACGACGGGTAATGGCATCGTGCTGACGGGCCAGCTGTGCTTCGACCACCGGCGCCTCGCCTTGGGCAAACAGTGCATCGCTGCCGTCCAGCTGCAACTGGACGAGCTGCCAATGCCCGGCCAATGGCATGCCCAATTGCGCGGCGCGGTGCAGCAGCAGATCCAGGGATTGATAGTCACCGGCCAGCAGG
Organism: Pseudomonas sp. BIGb0558; assembly: GCF_024807515.1. Lineage (NCBI taxonomy): Bacteria > Pseudomonadati > Pseudomonadota > Gammaproteobacteria > Pseudomonadales > Pseudomonadaceae > Pseudomonas > Pseudomonas sp. BIGb0558. The sequence continues at coordinate 246,958 of NZ_JANUEW010000004.1, read as the reverse complement.
CGTTCCAATACATCGTGCCGCGAGCGCCCCAACTGTTGCGACTGGATCAACGCCGAACCGATGGCCTGGGTCACCAGCACCATCTTCAACGAGTACGGCTGCTCGATCAGCGGCATGCCCGCGTCTTGCGCGGCTTCCAGCAAGCGCTGCGGGATCGCCTGGATATAGTCCGCTCCCGTGAGAATCACCAGCCCGGCGACCTGGCGCTGACAGGCCTCGTCCAGCAACACCAGCAGGTTGGCCTCATCCCGGGGGTGATTGATACCGGTGATGAACACCAGTTCGCCCCCCAGCACCCATTCGGCGATGCCGCTGTTTTCCGCCACATAGGGCCAGCGCACCGTGTTCTCCAGGCCGGCTTCCCCGGCCCGCAGGCACATCGACTCCAGCCCGGGCAAGGCCAGCACATCGGCGATGGTCAGGCTCATGCCTGGGCGTCAGCCAAAGGAGCCCGCACCCGCAGGACGGTGGTCAGCACGATGTACGTCAGCGACGCCGCCACAATCCCCACCAGCGGAGCGACCCACGGCGAATGAAAGGCCAGTACCGTGCCCACGGCATAGGCGATCAGCCCGGGCCAGTTGAATGCCGGCAGGCGCGTCTCGGCCAGGCGCGGGTAGTGGCCGCGGTAGCGATAGAAAAAGTCCGCCATGATCACCCCGCCAATCGGCGGAATCACCGTGCCCAGCAGGATCAGGTAGGGCACCAGCATGTCGTACATGCCCAGCAGCGCCAGCAGGGTGCCGATCACCGCGCCGGCCAGGGTCACCGTTTTGCGGCGTTTGGTGCGCAGCAGGTTGCAGCCGGCGACGGCGAAGTTGTAGATGGTGTTGTCCTGGGTGCTCCAGATATTCAGGAGCAGCATGGCCATGGCGGCCATGGCAAAACCTTGCAGCAGCAACACTTCGACCACGTCCGGTTGCTGGTAGACGATGGCGCCGTAGGCCCCGATCAATACCATCAAGCCGTTACCGATAAAGAAGCCGATCAGGCTGGCCAGCACCGCGACCTTGGCCGAGCGCGAGAACCGCGTCCAGTTGGTGGCCTGGGTCGCGCCGCTGACGAAGGTGCCGAACACCAGCGTGATGGCGGTGGACAGATCCAGCTCGCCGGTCGGCACTACTGCCAGCAGCCCATCCAGACCGCCGACCTTGACAGTGGCCACCCACATCGACAGAAACAGCAAAATGCCCATGGCCGGTACGGCGATGTAGGACAGGATCTCCAACCCGCGATACCCCACGTAGGCCGTCGCGCAGAACACCATGCCGAACAGCACCATCAGCCCGAGCACGCTGCCCTGGCTCAACTCGAAATATTTGCCCAGCACCACAGCCGCCGTGGCGGTGCCCCAGGCGTACCAGCCGATCTGGGTGAAACCGAGGATCAAGTCGCTCAGCTTGCTGCCCACTTCGCCAAAGCAGAAGCGCCCCATCAGTACCGAATTCAAACCGCTCTTGAACGCGATGTAACCCAGCCCTGCAGCGTAGATACCCAACAGCAGGTTACCCAGGGCCACGACGCCGAGCATTTGGGTGAAGCTGAAGGCCACTCCCAATTTGCCGCCGGCGAACATGGTGGCGGTAAAAAAGGTAAAGCCCAGCAGCACCATGGCGGTGGAGGCCAGGCCTTTGCGGGCATGCATGGGCACCTCGCTGAGAGGGTAGTCATTGCCCGGTTCGTTCTGCGTCATGTGCCTTTCTCCCTGAATGAGTGACGCAGGCCTATTGCACCCGGCGTGCCAACTGCTATGCAGTGACGTGCGCACGGTCAGCGCTGTGCACGTTGCACAGTATTTATAGCCAAACAGGGAGAGCACGCGGGAGGGATTGGTCTTTCTGCCCAGTCAGGCGCGAAAGCGGTGCAGGGGTGATACAAATTGGATCACCCGTTTTTCAATCGAACAGGGTGTGGGTGGTCTCCCCGCGGTGAAACGCAAAGGCGGCCTCAAGGTCGCTTTCAATGGTGCGGCCACGGGAGAGCGGCGGCAGGGCGTCGAGCCTGAAGAAGCCGACTTCCGTGGTTTCGAAACCGGCAGCCGGCGCCACTTGATCAACCCGCTCGCACAGAAAATAGAGTTTGTAGAAGTCCCGGATATCGGGCCGGTACAAACCTTTGGCCTTATGGGTGACGCTGTACAGCGCCCGAGCGGTAACTGTCAGCCCGGCCTCTTCGCGGATTTCCTTGATGATGTTTTCAGCGGCCGACAAACCGATATCCGCATAACCTCCAGGCAACGCCCAGCAACCATCCGTCAACTCACGCACCAACAGGATCCGGTCACCGTCAATCACCGCACCCCGTACATCAATCATCGGCGTCGAATAGCGCTTGGCAAAGTCCGGCACCAGCCCGGTGATGCGCTCCAGCGGCACTTCGCCCAACTGCGCGAGCATGCTGTGGGCGATCTGGGCGATTTCCTCGAGGCGCTCGCGCTCGAAGTCATCGGTGCAGAAATGCAGCCCCGTGGAGGCCAATGCTTGCAAGCGCTTGGCCTGGGCCAGCCAGGTGTTTTCCATGGGAATTCCTTCAGCGAGAGGCAGTGAGGTCTTTTTGCAGGTAAACCCGACGCAGGCCGTTTTCCTCGGCCCGGTGGGTTTCCACATAGCCCTTGCGGGTGTACAGCGCGAGGTTTTCGGTCATTGCCTCATTGGTGTAGAGGCGCACGAAACCCTGATGGGCTTGCTGTTCTGTGAACTCCAGCAGCACGCGCCCGTAGCCCAACCCCTGGGCGCCGGGGTCGACGGCCAGGTTATCCAGCAGCAGGTACTCGTCCTCATGGATCAGCACGACAAAGCCGTGCACCCGGCCGGAACTCTCCAGCACATGTACGCGTCCAGCAGCGACCTGTTGGCGATAATCATCCAGCATCGGCCCCGGCTTGCGCCCGATGCGTTCGATGTAAGGGGAGTAGGCGGCGTGGACGATGGTCTCGATGGTGGCGATATCGTCAACGGTAGCGGGGCGGATATGGGTTGGCATCGCAGCGCTTCCTGTACAAGAGGCCACGACTGTAAGGGAGTCACCGGCATAAAAAAACCACCGCAAGGGTGGTTTTTTCTAGATCACCGGCTCATTCGCCGCGATAAATGCAGCCACTGGTGCAGGTCTCATGGATGCGAATCGCGCTGAGTTCCGGCAACAACGGTTTCAATTCATTCCAGATCCATTTGGCCAGCACTTCGCTGGTCGGGTTCTCAAGGCCCGGGATGTCATTGAGGTAGTTGTGGTCGAGGCGTTCGTAGAGCGGCTTGAAAATCGCCTTGATCTCCGAGAAGTCACGGATCCAGCCGGTATGCGGGTCGAGGTCGCCGCTGAGGTGGATTGCCACCTTGAACGAATGGCCATGCAGGCGCCCGCACTTGTGGCCTTCGGGCACGTGGGGCAGGCGGTGGGCGGATTCGAATGTAAATTCCTTGAAGATTTCCACAGTATTTTTCAGCTCGGTCAGGTGTCTGGCAGGCGGCGAGTTTAACAGTTTGTTGCCACCGCGCGCGCACCCTACGTAGCAGCTGTCGAGCTTTAGCGAGGCTGCGTTTACGGTTTGTCTGGTAAACCGAGGTGCTGCCGACGCAGCCTCGCTTAAGCTCGACAGCTGCTACGGGGGGGTCAGAGAGCCAGCAGGCGTTCGCCCAATTGCCCGTTGTCGGCCAGTTGCAGAAACTCATCCCCCAGCCGCTGGCTTTCGCTCATCGCGGTTTGCCAGTACTTGTTGCGTCCCGGGTCATCACCCATGAAACGCTTGAAGTCACTGCGGTCCGGCAGTTTGCCGTGGGGCAGGCGGGCCAGGTATTCCTTCGACGGCGCCAGCAGCAATACATCCTGCAGGCCCTGTTGATTGGCACGGCGCCATGGCAAGCCCTTGTCGAACCAGCCGGGAATGACCCTGTCGGTGAAGTGCGGGTACAGCACGATGTCGTCACCGTGGTAGGGCAGGTCGAGGTGATAGTCCAGCAGGCCGCCGTCGCGGTAGGTGCCTGCGCCAGCACCCGGCAGGTCACGCACGCCTTGCATCACCATGGGGATCGAGCCGGACGCCAGCAACGCCTGGCGCAGGTTGCCCAGTTCCAGATTGAGGAAGCGCGACGGGAAATCCTTGAGCGCATGCAGCGGTGGCGCCTGGCGCGGGTCGTGGACGATCAGCCGTTCGAAGTGCCGTGAGAGCCGAGCGCGGCCCCGCAGGTTGTCGGCGATCACCGAGGACAGGCCCAAGCCGAGGCGACCGCGATGATCGTCGGCGAGCAGGCCGTGGCTTTTGACCACCATGATGTTCAGCCGATAGTTCGGGTTGTCGAGAACCCGGGCATCGCGGCCGGCCAGCAGGTCATCGAGCATGCGCACGCAGCTCTGGCTGACTTCGGCCATGGTCACGCCTTTGGCAAAACTTTGTTCGTTGTACAGGCGGCCCAGGTCGAGCAGGCCTTGCACCGGGTCGGGCAGGCACGCGCTGGCAAACCGCCAGGAGCCTATCGAGGCGCCGATCAGTGCACGCTCGCGTGGCGCGCGGGGCAGCCAGTCACCGAACAGCGCCAGGTCCAGGCCCTGGATGCCCAGGGCCTTGGGGCCGCCAGCAGCACCGGGCAGGATGCCGACATCCGCAGGCGCCAGCCCTTGTTCGCGAATGCGTGCGAAAGCGCGTTTGCCAGCCTTGAGTGTCAAGGCGGGAAATTTCATATGGATAGCAGTCATACCGATCTCATCGACAGCGAGCAGGGCAGTATAGAAAATCCTGCGCGGTTGCAGGCAATGGTGTTGCGCAGAATTGCCATGGTGGCAATTCAGTTTCAGTTAAGTTGGATCCAGTACCGTGAGCGCCGTAGGCAAAATATCCTGAAACGGAGACTCACCATGAAAACCCTCACAGCCTTGATTGCCAGCAGTATCATCGCCCTCACCGCTGGCATCGCCCAGGCCCGTGACCTGGGGCCGGACGAGGCACTGAAATTGCGCGACGCTGGTACCATTGTGTCTTTCGAGAAGCTCAACGCCATTGCACTTGCCAAACATCCCGGCGCCACCGTGCATGAAACCGAGCTTGAAGAGGAATACGGCAAGTACCTTTATCAGGTTGAACTGCGCGACGCCCAGGGCGTTGAGTGGGACCTGGAATTGGACGCCGTCACCGGGGCCGTCCTCAAGGATCATCAGGATACGTAATGAAGGTAAATCTACGCACCAGCGTTCAAGTGGCGCTGGTGCTCCTGGCATTTTGCTCAAGCCTGGCCGCTCGGGACCTGGGCCAGGACGAAGCGCTGCGCCTGCGCCAGAAGGGTGTGATCGCGCCGCTCGAGCATCTGCTTGGCCCGGCTTTCGAGCGCTACCCGGGCGCCAAGTTGCTCGACGCCGAGCTTGAAGAGCACAAGGATCGTCCTGTGCGCTATATCTATGAAATCGAACTGCTGACAGTGGAAGGCGTAGTACGCGAGATCGAACTCGACGCCAACACTGGCCAGTTGCTCAAAGACAAGGAAGATGACTGATGCGCCTGCTTCTGGTGGAAGACCACGTACCCCTGGCCGATGAGCTGATGGCCGGGCTCAATCGCCAGGGCTATGCCGTCGACTGGCTGGCGGACGGGCGCGATGCGGTGTATCAGGGGCGCAGCGAACCCTACGACTTGATCATTCTTGATCTCGGCCTGCCGGGTTTGCCCGGGCTTGAGGTGCTGACGCAATGGCGCGCCGCCGGCTTGGCCACGCCGGTGCTGATCCTCACTGCCCGCGACTCCTGGGCCGAGCGCATCGAAGGGCTCAAGGCCGGGGCCGATGATTACCTGAGCAAACCGTTTCATCCCGAAGAGCTGCACCTGCGTATCCAGGCCTTGCTGCGCCGTTCCCATGGCCAGGCCAATCAGCCCACCTTGCAGGCCGCCGGCTTGCACCTGGATGAAGGGCGCCAGTGCGTGATGCGTGACGGCGAGGAGATCCAGCTGACCGCCGCCGAGTTTCGGCTGCTGCGTTACTTCATGCTGCACCCCGAGCAAATCCTTTCCAAAAGCCACCTGGCCGAACACCTGTACGACGGCGAGACCGAGCGTGATTCCAATGTGCTGGAAGTGCACGTCAATCACCTGCGCCGCAAGCTGGGCCGCAGCGTGATCGAGACCCGGCGCGGCCAGGGTTACCGGTTTGGCGCTGGCCCTGCATGAAGTCGATCCAGCGGCGCCTGAGCCTGGGGCTGATCAGTGTGATGGTGATCGTCGGCCTGGTGCTGGCGCAGACCAGTTTGTGGCTGTTCGAAGTGGGCCTGCAACGCTACCTGGAATCGGGCCTGCGCAATGACAGCGAGAACCTGCTGGTGGCGCTGGTGCGCGGGCCCACGGGTGTGCAACTGGATGAGCAGCGGCTGTCTCCGGCTTATCAGCGCCCGTTTTCCGGGCACTATTTCCGTATCGATTTTGGTGACACCCACTGGCGTTCCCGCTCGTTATGGGACCAGGAGCTGCCGCAACTGCCCCAGGCCGGGCTCAAGGGCAACCTGCAACTGGGCCCGGAAGGCCAGCAACTGCTGGTGCTGCGTTCGGACTACAAGCGCTTCGGCCAATCGATTTCCATCAGCGTGGCCCAGGACTACACCCCGGTCAGGGAAAGCTTTCGCCTGATGCGCCAGATTGGCCTGGTAATCGGGCTGGCGGCGCTGTTGCTGATCCTGATCCTGCAACGGGTCACCGTGCGCCGCGCGTTACGCCCGCTGGAGACCGCGCGCAACCAGATCGCCCAACTGCAACAAGGCCAGCGCTCGCAACTGGACACCCAGGTGCCGGTGGAACTGGAGCCGCTGGTGGCACAGATCAACCATTTGCTGGCCCACACCGAAGACAGCCTCAAACGCTCGCGCAACGCCCTGGGCAACCTCGGCCATGCCCTGAAAACCCCGTTGGCGGTGTTGCTGAGCGTGGCCTCCAGCGAGCAGCTCAAGGACCATCCGCAACTGAGCAAGCTGCTGCGCGAACAGTTGGAGCAGGTGCAGCAACGGCTTAACCGCGAACTCAATCGTGCGCGGTTGGCCGGCGAGACCCTGCCGGGTGCCTTGTTCGACTGCGATGGTGAATTGCCGGGGCTGTTAGCGACCTTGAACATGATCCATGGCGAACATCTGGATTTGAGTTACCGCGTGCGCCCCGGTTTGCAACTGCCGTGGGACCGCGAGGATTTGCTGGAGCTGTTGGGCAACCTGCTGGACAACGCCTGCAAATGGGCGGATGCCGAGATTGTGTTGAGCATCAGCGAAACCCCGGAAGGCTTTCGGCTGACGGTCGAGGATGACGGGCCGGGGATTCCCGAGAGTCAGCGCGACCAGGTGTTCAGCCGGGGCACCCGGCTGGATGAGCAGACTGATGGCCATGGTCTTGGGCTCGGGATCGTGCGGGATATTGTCGAGGTGTGGGGCGGGGTGCTGCTGTTGCAGGAAAGCGAGCTGGGCGGGCTGAAGGTGGTTATCGACCTGCCACGTCGCCAGTGAAAACCGACGTAGCAGCTGTCGAGCCTTGGCGAGGCTGCGTCGGCGGCATACCTGACACACCGCTAACGCAGCCTCGCCGAGGCTCGACAGCTGCTACGGGATACTCGGGCTTATTGCCAGAGAATCTCGCAGCTCATCAAACCCTGAACTGATCCATCAAACCCTGCTGCTGATTCGCCAGGCTATTCAACGCCTGACTGACCCGCGCCGATTCATTCGCCTGCTCGGACAGCGACTCGGTCACATCCCGAATCGTCGCCACGTTGTTGTTGATCTCCTCGGCCACTGCGCTTTGCTCTTCGGCGGCGCTGGCGATTTGCAGGTTCATGTCGCTGATCACCGTTACCGCATCGCCGATCTGGCGCAACGCGGTCACGGCCTGGCCCACCTGTTCGACGCTGCCCTGGGCCTGGCGATGGCTGTTGCTCATGGAGCCCACCACATCCTGGGTGCCACTTTGCAGTTGCTCGATCACCAGGCGGGTTTCTTCCACCGATTCCTGGGTACGTCGTGCCAGGTTGCGCACTTCGTCGGCAACCACTGCAAAACCACGACCGGCCTCACCCGCGCGGGCCGCTTCGATGGCGGCGTTGAGTGCCAGCAGGTTGGTCTGCTCGGCGATCGCGCGAATCACTTCCAGTACCGAACCGATCTTCTCGCTGTTGGCAGCCAGGCCTTCAACCTGGGTCATTGCCGTGCTCATGTCAGCGGCCAGATGACCGATGCTGGTGGTGGTGCGGTCGATCACCGTCAAGCCTTCGCGGGTAGCCCGGTCGGCATCGCGGGCGGCCTGGGCCGCTTGGGCTGCACTGCGGGCGACGTCCTGGGCGGTGGCGCTCATCTCGTGGGAGGCGGTGGCTACCTGGTCGACCTGGCGGTATTGCTGCTCCATGCCGGCGCTGGTTTCGGTGGCAATCGCGGCCGACTGATCGGCAGTGCCACGGGCGTCCTGCACCGAACGTTTGACCTGGGCAATGATCGGCTGCAGCTTGTCGAGGAAGCGGTTGAACCAGCCGGCCAACTCACCGAGCTCATCGTGCTTGTCGTAGGCCAGGCGACGGGTCAGGTCGCCTTCGCCGCTGGCAATGTCTTCCAGCATGCGCGCCACCCCGAGGATCGGCCGCGTCACGCTGCGGGCCATCAGCCACACCAGCAACAGGCCGACGATGGCGGCCAACAGGCCCAGGCTCAGTTCCAGCAGGGTGCCCTTGGCGTTGTCGGCGTCGAGCTTGACCTTCAGGGCTTCAGCCGGCGCCACCAGGACTTTCTCCGGCACATCCAGCAACACGCCCCACGGTTTGCCATCGGGAATCGGCAGGAACGGCGCCAGTACCTTGAGTTGATGGTCGGTGCGCACACTGCGGGTCTGGGTGCTGCTGGCCAGAGCGCTGATCAGTTGCGCGCCATTGGAGGAGTCGACGGTGTCCAGGCGCTGGCTGAGTTTGCCGGCGTCCGGGCTGTAGCCGGCCAGCAGGCCCACCGGGCTGATGATGCTGACGCTGGTCTGGCCGTTGTAGAGTTTCTGGCTGGCGCTCTGGCTGACCGCTTGCAGGCTGTTGAGGTTGATGTCCACCGACAGCGACGCGATGACTTTGCCGTTGACCATCAGCGGGAACACGATGCTGGTCATCAGCACCTTTTGCCCGTCGATGACATAGAAGTACGGCTCGATCACGCAGGGTTTGAGGGTGGTGCGCGGGCAGGTGAACCACGCGTTGGCTTTTTCGCCGCTGGGTCCGATGCTGGTGTCGGACATGTCGCTTTCGGGCAGCGACATTGAGGTCAGTTTGCCCGCGGTCGGCTGGGACCAGTACAGCGCAAAGCGGCCCTTGTCGTTGCTGCCCAGCTCCTTTTGATTGGCGAACAGTTCGTCCTTGCCGTCCAGTGCGTTGGCTTCAAACACCAGGGACAGGCCCAGCAAGTCCGGGTTGGCTTGCAACGCGGCCTTGACCTGGCGAGTCAGGTCTTCGCGCAGATCGAAGGCATCCAGGAAGCGTTTTTCTGCCTGTTCCCGCAGGAACAGCACCTGCCGGGAAAAACCGTGACCGTATTGATAGGCGTCCATGAACTGCTGGCGAATGCCCAAGGCCTGGACTTCACCCTGGGCTTCGATGCGCGCCTGGGCGGCTTCGTCGAGCATTTCCATGCTGGAGGCCTTCACCAGATCGGAGCTCTGCGCCATGCGGTACAGCGACAGACCCACCAGCAAGGTCACGATGCCCAACAGGCAGAGACCGGCCAGCAGGGTAATTTTCCATTGAATGGACAGCTGTCTGAGCGACATGGAGCCTTCCTTAACCTTTCGATACGACAGAGACGATCTGCCTGTATCGGCCGCTTGAAAGTTTTCTTTATTCAAACGTTCAATTTAAAGCTGTTTGCGACGTCGTGCTTTGACATGCCCGCCTGCCTGCTGCAAAGTGCGCGCCCTCTAATAAAACTCCTTTAACACCTGATTTGCGGCAGCCGTCCCCGACAGCAGCCCGGGCAGGTGCGTGCTTTTTTTATGTTTTCTGTCTTGAGGTAACGATGATTAATGCAGTAATCGCCGCGGTCGGCACCATGCTGGTGCTCAGCCTGTCCCGCGTGCATGTGGTAATCGCGATCATTGTCGGCGCCCTGGTGGGTGGCCTGACCGGCGGCCTGGGCATCGACGCAACGCTCAAGGCGTTCAACAGTGGGCTGGGTGGCGGTGCGACGGTGGCATTGTCCTACGCGCTGCTCGGTGCTTTCGCGGTGGCGATTGCCAAGTCTGGCCTGGCCCATGCGTTGGCCGACAAGGCCCTGCTGCTGGTGGACCGTCAGGAAGCCACCGGCGGCAGTCACGTCAAGTGGTTGCTGATCGGCTTGCTCTGGGTGGTGGCCATCGCCTCGCAGAACATCCTGCCGATCCACATCGCGTTTATCCCGCTGCTGGTACCGCCGCTTTTATATGTGCTGACCAAGCTGCAACTGGACCGCCGGCTGATCGCCTGCGTGATGACCTTCGGCCTGATCACGCCCTATATGTTTCTGCCGGTGGGCTTCGGCAATATCTTCCTGAATCAGATCCTGCTGGCCAACGTGGCCAAGAGCGGTGTCGACATCAGCCAGGTCAACGTCACCCATGCCATGGGCCTCCCGGCGCTGGGCATGGTGGTCGGCCTGCTGGTGGCGGTGTTTATCAGCTACCGCAAGAAGCGCGTGTACGATCTGGAGAAAATCGAGCGGGTCGAGCAGGTGGCGGTGCAATACAACCCGCTGACCCTGCTGGTGGCCGGCCTGGCAATTGCGGCGGCGTTCATTATCCAGCTGTGGCTGGACTCGATGATCATCGGCGCCCTGGCGGGGTTCCTGATTTTTTCGGTGTCGGGCATCGTGCGCTGGCGTGACACCGATGACCTGTTCACCGAAGGCATGAAGATGATGGCGATGATCGGCTTCATCATGATCGCCTCGTCGGGCTTTGCCGAAGTGCTCAAGGCCACCGGCGAAGTGCAGACTCTGGTGCAAGCCTCGGCGGCGTTTATCGGCCATAGCCGCGGTGTGGGCGCGCTGCTGATGCTGCTGGTGGGCTTGTTGGTGACCATGGGCATCGGCTCGTCGTTTTCCACGGTGCCGATCCTGGCGGCGATCTTTGTGCCGCTGTGCGTGCAACTGGGCTTCAGCCCGCTGGCCATCGTGTGCATCGTTGGCACGGCCGGGGCACTGGGGGATGCCGGCTCGCCCGCGTCGGATTCGACCCTGGGCCCGACTTCCGGTTTGAACATCGACGGCCAGCATCACCATATCTGGGACACCGTGGTCCCGACCTTCCTGCATTACAACATTCCGCTGCTGGCGTTTGGCTGGTTTGCTGCGATGACGCTCTGAGGGATTGTCCTACAGATTTATTGTAACTAGCCGTTAACCTCTTAAGTTGTCCCTTAAGAGAGAAGAGCCATGCGTCTGAGTCTAAAGGCCAAAGTACTGTCCCTTGCTGTCCTGCCCGTGTTGTTGTTTGCCGTGATCATCAGCCTGACCACGGTGTGGATCCTTCAGGAGCAGGCCCGCAAGGAGGTCGAAGAAACCCGTCAGAACCTGCTCAACGACGCCAAGACCACCTTGCGCGGCTACGTCGAGGTGGCCATGACCACCATCCAGCCGCTGTACGATGCTGCCGCCCAGGGCGACACGACGGTGCGGGCGCAGGTGGTCAAGCTGCTGTCCAACACCAGTTACGGCAAGGACGGCTACTTCTTCGGCTACGACTCCGAGACCATTCGCCTGTTCAAGGGCAACAGCCCGGACGGCGTGGGCAAAAGCTTCAAGGACAACCGCGACCCGAACGGCGTCTACGTCAACCGTGACCTGGTGAAAGTCGGCAAGGACGGCACCCACTACCTGCAATACAGCTCGACCCAGCCCGGCCAAACCGAACTGGTGCCCAAGCTGGGCTACACCGAATACTTGCCCAAGTGGGACATGGTGATCGGTACGTCGGTGAACCTGGACGGCATCGACGCCCAGGTCGCCGAGGTTCAGGCCAAGGTGGAAAAACGCATGGAAGGCGTGGTGCTGAGCATCATCGGGATTGCCGTGGTGGTGCTGTTGGTGATCGCCGCCGTGGGCATGCTGGTGGCCAATACCATCCTGCGGCCGCTCCACCTGATGAAGATCAACCTCGACGACATCGCCGCCGGTGAAGGTGACCTGACCCGCCGCCTGGCCATCACCAGCCAGGATGAACTTGGGGAATTGGCCGGCTCGTTCAACCGCTTTGTCGACAAGATCCACGGCCTGGTGCGCCAGATCACCGAAATGACCTCCCAGCTTACCGGCCTGGTGAGCCAGGTCGCCGAGCAAGCCAATCGCTCGGAAAAGGCCATGGAGCGCCAGCGCCACGAAACGGACCAGGTGGCCACCGCGATCAACGAAATGTCGTCTGCCGCCCATGAAGTGGCCCGCAGCGCCCAAGGCGCCGCCGTGGCAGCGCAACAGACCGACGCCGAAGGCCAGGCTGCGAAAAAAGTCGTGGATGGCAGCATCGCGCAGATTCACGCGCTGGTGAACGACATCCGCACCAGCGGCGTGTCCCTGGACAGCTTGCAGCAGGACGTTTCCTCGATTGTCAGCGTGCTTGGCGTGATCCGCTCGATTGCCGAACAGACCAACTTGCTCGCCCTCAACGCCGCCATTGAAGCCGCGCGGGCAGGGGAGGCCGGCCGTGGTTTTGCCGTGGTCGCCGACGAAGTGCGGGCGTTGGCCAGCCGCACCCAGCAAAGCACCCAGGAAATCCAGGGCATGATCGACCGCCTGCAAAAAGGCACCGAAGCCGCCGTGGAATCCATGCGTCGCTCCAGCGAAGCCGGCGACGGCACCTCGGCCCAGGCCAACGAAGCGGGTGCCTCCCTCGACACCATGGCGCAGTTGATCGGCACCATCAACTCGATGAACGCGCAGATTGCCAGCGCGGCGGAGGAACAAACTGCCGTGGCCGAAGAGATCAACCGCAGCGTGCATCAGATCGCGGTGGCGGTGGACAGTGTGGCGGATGAAACCCAGCAGGGCGCCCAGACCTCCCGCAGCCTGGCGGATCTTGGGCAGCGATTGGGGCAGTTGGTGGGGCAGTTCAGGATTTGATTGCAGGCTTTCGCCCATCGGCAACGTCCTGTTGCTGATGGGCTTGGCCAGATTGATGCATCAGGTCAACAGCGCCAACCGCTCCACGGTCTCGGGAAACTTCGCCACCAGCCGAATCAACGTTGCCGCCTGAGCATTGGGTGTGGCCCGGCCTTGCTCCCAATTTTCCAGGGTACGCGTATTGGTGCGCAGGTACATCGCAAACACCGAGCGCGACAGATTGAGTTGTTGACGCACAGCGACCACTTCGTCTGCGGTGAGCGGTGCCAGCTTGCTCAACTGCACCTTGTGGCTGCGCAGCGTTACCTTGCCTTGTCGTTCATCTGCCAGCGCGTCGAAGCCTTCGACCAGTTCGGAAAAGATGTCACGTTTCATAAGATTTTCTCGCTTTGATTTCCCTGTCCAGCAGGTGTTTGAGCGCCGTTTTGTGTTGTGTGCTCAGGTCGTCCTGTTCGTGTTTGCCATAAAGGGTGAACAGCCAGAACTGCGTACCACCCGACCACCAGTAATAGATGACTCGCAGGCCACCCCGTTTGCCCTTGTTGCGTCGCTCATCGACAAAGCGAACCTTGCGTAACCCGCCGGTCCCCTCTATCACGGCGCCCGCTTGCGGGTTTCTCATCAACTCCTGTTGAAAACCGTGAAATAACTCATCACTCAGATAATCCCTGCGGTGCCGCTCAAAGGCTGGCAATTCGATAAATAGAGCATCCATGTTCTGTACGTAGCCTGCGTATAGTTTGGTGGTCCATCTGCGGTGGGTCAAGTGACCCTGCTGTGGGATGTTTCCTAAAACGCAACCACGATACGAGTGACGCAGGCAGGTTGATGCCGGAAGGGTAGGCATCTCGATGAGGAAAACTCCCTCTGTGTGGCAGACAACAAATCGATACCCCAGAAACGCAAAACGGCGCCCGAAGGCGCCGTTTTGCTTACTGCGTTTAACTAAGCGATCAACCCGCCATCACCGCATGCTGCACCAGGGTGAGCAACGGTTGTGGGTACACACCCAGGAAGAACGCCAGCAGGGCGATTGCCAGCAGCATCACGCCGCCCGCTTTCTGTTCCCAGTGCAACTCGGCGTCTACACGGCGCAGGTTTGGCTCGATCAGGTACAGGGTCACCATCACGCGCAGGTAGTAGAAAACGCCGATGGCGCTGCCCAGTACCAGGGACGCAACCAACCACCATTCGTGGGCTTCAACACCAGTCGCCACGATGTAGAACTTGCCGATGAAGCCGGCGGTCAGCGGGATGCCGGCCAGGGACAGCATCATCACGGTCAGTACGGCGGTCAGGTACGGACGCCGCCAGAACAGGCCGCGGTATTCGTACAGGGCGTCAGCGTCACGGCCTTTGTAAGGCGACGACATCAGGGTGATCACACCGAATGCACCCAGGCTGGTGATCACGTAGGTGACCAGGTACACGCCGATGGCTTCCATCGCCAGGCCCTTGCTTGCCACCAGGGCGATCAGCAGGTAACCGAAGTGCGCGATGGACGAATAACCCAGCAGGCGCTTGAGGTTGTTCTGGGTCAGCGCCAGCAGGTTACCGAACAGGATCGAGGCGATCGCGATGATGGTCAGCACGTTGCTGAGTACACCGGTGTTGGCCGCAGGGGAGATCTGGAACAGACGCACCATCACTGCAAACACGGCGACTTTCGACGCGGTAGCCAGGAACGCGGCCACCGGCGCCGGGGCGCCTTCGTACACGTCCGGGGTCCACAGGTGGAACGGTACCAGCGACAGCTTGAACGCCAGGCCGATCAGCATCATGGCCAGGCCCAGTTGGGCGATAGGCGCAGGGCTGCCGGAGGCTGCCAGGGCGTGACCGATACCGCTGAAGCTCAGGCTGCCGGCTTCTGCGTAGAGCAGGGCCATACCGAACAACAGGAACGCGGAACCGGCGGCCGACAGCACCATGTACTTGATGCCGGCTTCCAGGGAGCGCTTGTTGAAGAAGGCATACGCCACCAGGCCGTAGACCGGGATCGAGAGCAGTTCCAGGCCGATGAACAAACCGGCCAGGTGCTGCGCGCTGACCAGCACGATACCGCCGGTCGCAGCCAGCAGGATCAGCAGGTACAGCTCTTCGCGGTTGCCCGGGTAACCCGTGCCGCCTTCGCCGAGGTAGGCGTGGGCGAGGGTGACGCAGGCCAGGGTGGCCACGAGGATCAACGCGATATAGAGCAGCGCGAAGTCATCGACCATCAACAGCGGGGTGACTGCCAGCGGTGCGACCTTGAGTGCCGGGATAATCGACAGCAAGGCCAGGTTCAAACCTGCCACGGAAATCAGGAAGGTCTGTGAGTGGTTGCGGCGCCATGCGATCGCCAGCATCACCACCACAACGGTGAGGCTGGAGATCAGCAGCGGCGCAAGCGCGATAAAGTGTTGGATCGTGAATTCCATAGCGCTCTTACCGGGCCGAAGCGAGTTGAGTGAAGGCGGTGCTGAACCATTGCTGCACGCCATGCATCGTTGCGGCAGAGGTATCCAGGAACGGTTGCGGGTACACGCCGATGAACACCAGCAGTACCGCAAGGCCGAGCACCATGATCAGTTCGCGACCGTCCATGCCGTGCAACACGGTGTCGGACTTGGCCGGGCCGAAGTACGCGCGGTGGATCATGATCAGCGAGTAGACCGAACCGAACACCAGGCCGGAGGTAGCGATTGCACTGATCCACGGTGTATGCACGAAGGCACCCATCAGGATCAGGAACTCGCCGATGAAGTTACCGGTACCCGGCAAGCCCAGGGAGGCGGCGGCGAAGAACAGGCTGATGGCCGGCAGGTAGGCGATACGCGACCACACGCCACCCATCTCACGCATGTCACGGGTGTGCAGGCGCTCGTACAGCTGGCCACTGAGGATAAACAGTGCCGCGGCCGACACACCGTGAGCCAGCATCTGGATCACCGCGCCTTGCAGTGCCAGTTGGCTGCCGGAGTAGATGCCGATCAGTACGAAGCCCATGTGGGAAACGGACGAGAAGGCAATCAGACGCTTGATGTCGGTTTGGGCGAAGGCCAGGAACGCACCGTAGAAGATCCCGATCAGACCGAGGGTCATGGCGATCGGCGCAAACTCGGCCGAAGCGTTCGGGAACAGCGGCAGAGCGAAACGCAGCAGGCCGTAGGCCGCGGTCTTCAACAGGATACCGGCGAGGTCAACGGAACCCGCGGTCGGCGCCTGGGCGTGAGCGTCAGGCAACCAGGAGTGGAACGGCACCACCGGCAGCTTCACCGCGAACGCGATGAAGAAGCCCAGCATCAGGATGTACTCGGTGGTCAGGGACATCTTGGTTTTCAACAGGTCGGCGTAGTTGAACGTGATCACGCCCGTGCTGTTGAAGTTGACCAGTACCAGGCCCAGGATCGCCACCAACATGATCAGGCCGGAAGCCTGGGTGAAGATGAAGAACTTGGTCGCCGCGTAGATCCGGGTTTTCTTGCCGTCCGAAGAACTGTGACCCCAGAGCGCGATGAGGAAGTACATCGGCACCAGCATCATTTCCCAGAAGAAGAAGAACATGAACAGGTCGAGGGCGAGGAACACGCCGACAACGCCGCCCAGGATCCACATCAGGTTCAGGTGGAAGAAGCCCACGTGACGCTGGATCTCTTTCCAGGAGCAGAGTACCGAGAGGATACCCAGCAGGCCGGTCAGCAGGATCATCAACAGCGACAGGCCGTCGAGGGCCAGGTGCACGTTGATGCCGAAGCGCTGGATCCACACGTGCTTGAATTCAAGCGCGAAGGTCGGATCGACACCCGGTGCCGGAGCAAATGAATAGTCACCGTGGGCCCACAGCCAGAGGCCGAGCGCGAGTTCCAGGGACATGGTCAGCAACGCAATCCAGCGGGGGAGGGTGGCGCCGAAGCGTTCACCCATCCAGCAGAGCAGGCCGCCGATAAAGGGGATCAGGATTAGCCAGGGCAGAATCATGACGGGCTCGTTTCCTTTCGCAAGTTCGCAAAGTTCGCAATGTACTTAGACATGGTCAGACCGCCACCACGATGATGGCGCCGATTACCAGCACGGCACCGGCCGCCATGGAAGCTGCATACCAGCGCAATTGACCGGTCTCGCTGCGGCTCAGGGCGGTGTGACCGGCCTTGGCTGCACGCGGGATCAAACCGATGGTCTGGTCGAGCGGGTCTTTGCGCAGTACGTGGCTGATCGCAAGGTAAGGCTTGACGAACAGTTTGTCGTAGATCCAGTCGAAGCCCCAGGCAGCGAACCACCAGGCCGAAAGGAAGCGGCCAATGCCACTGTTGGCGATGGCGGTGACGAAGCGGCGCTTGCCGAGGAACAGCAGGGCCGCCAGCAGGATACCGGCGATAGCGATGGCACCCGAGGCGATTTCCAGGCTGTGCTTGGCGGCGCCACCGGCATGGCCGGCGCTTTCCGGCAGTACACCGGCCAGAGGCGGGGTGATCATGGCGCCGACGAAGGTCGACAGGATGATCAGCACCGACAGTGGCAGCCAGTGGGAAATGCCGTGGCCTGCATGGGCTTCAGTCTTGGCTTCACCGTGGAACGTGATGAAGATCAGGCGGAAGGTGTACAGCGAGGTCATGAACGCACCCACCAGGCCGGCGTACAGCAGGCCGTGGTTACCGCTGGCAAAGGCTTCCCAGAGGATTTCGTCTTTCGAGTAGAAACCAGCGGTCACCAGTGGCAGGGCCGACAGGGCCGCACCGCCGACGATGAAGCTGGCGTAGGCCAGCGGCAGTTTCTTCCACAGGCCGCCCATCTTGAAGATGTTCTGCTCGTGGTGGCAGGCAACGATCACCGCACCGGAAGCAAGGAACAGCAGGGCCTTGAAGAAGGCGTGGGTCATCAGGTGGAAGATCGCGCCGTCCCAGGCGCCAACGCCCAGGGCCAGGAACATGTAGCCGATCTGGCTCATGGTCGAGTAGGCGAGGATACGCTTGATGTCGGTCTGAACCAGGGCAGCAAAACCTGCCAGTACCAGGGTCACGCCACCCACCAGGCCCACCAGATGCAGAATCTCCGGCGCCAGGGTGAACAGGCCGTGGGTACGGGCGATCAGGTAGACACCGGCGGTTACCATGGTTGCGGCGTGGATCAGTGCCGAAACCGGGGTAGGGCCGGCCATCGCATCCGCCAGCCAGGTTTGCAGCGGCAGTTGTGCGGATTTACCGACAGCGCCACCCAGCAGCATCAGGGTCGCCAGGGTGATCCAGAAGTCGCCGACCTGGAATTTCTGCGGCGCCAGCACCAGCAGTTCCTGGATGTTCAGCGTGCCCACTTGTTGGAACAGGATGAACAGGCCGATGGCCATGAACACGTCGCCGATCCGGGTCACGATAAAGGCTTTGAGTGCGGCGTTACCGTTATTGCGGTTGCTGTAGTAGAAACCGATCAACAGGTACGAGCACAGGCCCACGCCTTCCCAGCCGAAGTACAGGAACAACAGGTTATCGCCCAGCACCAGGAACAGCATGCTGGCGATAAACAGGTTGGTGTAGGCGAAGAAGCGCGAGTAACCGGCTTCACCGCGCATGTACCAGGACGCGAACAGGTGGATCAGGAAGCCTACACCGACGACCACGCCAAGCATGGTGATCGACAGGCCGTCGACGTAGAGGGCGAAGTTGGGCTTGAAGCCCTCCACCGACATCCACTGCCACAGCACCAGGGTGTAGTGGCCGCCTTCCGGCGGCGCGACGTTGAATTGCCAGATGACGTAGGCGGCGACAATCGCCGACAGGCCAATGGAACCCACGCCGACCAGGGCCGAGAGGTTTTCCGACCAGCGTCCACGGGAGAACGACAGCAGCAGGAAACCGATCAGGGGAAATACGAAAGTCAGAAAGATCATGTTCATCCGCGCATCTCACTGGCAGCGTCGATATCAAGCGTGTGGAAGCGACGATACAGTTGCAGCAGGATCGCCAGGCCAATACTGGCCTCGGCGGCTGCCAGGCTGATCACCAGGATGAACATCACTTGTCCATCCGGCTGGCCCCAACGGCTACCGGCCACGATGAACGCGAGTGCCGCGGCGTTCATCATGATTTCCAGGCTCATCAACACGAACAGAATGTTGCGGCGAACCATCAGGCCGACCAGGCCAAGGCAGAACAGGATGCCGGCGACCGCCAGACCATGCTCCAAAGGGATAGCAGGCATCGTCATTGCTCCTTGGCTTCGTTGCGGCCCAAGTGGAAGGCGGTGATGGCTGCGGCGAGCAGCAGCATCGAAGCCAGTTCGACCACCAGCAGGTACGGGCCGAACAGGCTGATGCCCACGGCTTTCGCGTCTACGGTGGTGTGGCCGATGGCCTGGCCGCTCTGGTGAGCGAACAGCACATACAGCAGTTCACCCAGCAGCAGGGCTGCGAGGATCACCGGGCCGAGCCAGATGCCGGGCTTGAGCCAGACGCGTTCCTGGGCGACCGAGGCCGGCCCCAGGTTGAGCATCATCACCACAAACACGAACAGCACCATGATGGCGCCGGCGTAGGCGATCACTTCCAGCACACCGGCGAACGGTGCGCCGAGGCTGAAGAAGGTCATGGCCACGGCGATCAGCGAAATGATCAGGTAGAGCAGGGCGTGCACGGGGTTAGTGTTGGTGATCACGCGAAGCGTGGACACCACTGCAATACCCGATGCGAAATAGAAAGCGAATTCCATCTTTCTTCCTTAAGGCAGCAAGCTCTTCACGTTGATCGGCTCGGCTTCGTTTTGTGCGGCGCCTTTCGGCTTACCGGCAACGGCCATACCTGCAACACGATAGAAGTTGTAATCAGGGTTTTTACCGGGACCAGAGATCAGCAGATCTTCTTTCTCGTACACCAGGTCCTGACGTTTGAACTCGGCCATCTCGAAATCCGGTGTCAGCTGGATCGCGGTGGTCGGGCAAGCTTCCTCGCAGAGGCCGCAGAAAATGCAGCGCGAGAAGTTGATGCGGAAGAAGTCCGGGTACCAGCGACCGTCTTCGGTTTCAGCTTTCTGCAGCGAGATGCAACCCACCGGGCACGCCACGGCGCACAGGTTACAGGCCACGCAGCGCTCTTCGCCGTCGGGGTCGCGGGTCAGGACAATGCGGCCGCGATAACGCGGCGGCAGGTACACCGCTTCTTCCGGGTATTGCAGGGTGTCGCGTTTGCGAAAGCCGTGACCGAACACCATCACCAGGCTTCGCAACTGGGTACCGGTACCCTTAACGATGTCGCCAATATATTTGAACATGGGTCAAATCCTCACTGAACCGCGCCCGCTGGCGTGTTCAACAACACAACGGCAGCAGTCACCAGCAAATTGATCAGGGTCAGCGGCAGGCAGAAACGCCAGCTGAAATCCATCACCTGGTCATACCGTGGACGCGGGATGGAAGCGCGCAGCAGGATGAACAACATGATGAAGAACGCGGTCTTCAGGAAGAACCAGAAGAACGCCAACTGCGGCAGGATGCCGAACGGACCGTGCCAGCCGCCGAAGAACAGCGTGACCAGCAGGGCCGAGATCAAGATGATGCCGATGTACTCACCCACGAAGAACATGCCCCACTTCATGCCGGCGTATTCAATGTGGTAACCGTCGGCCAGTTCCTGTTCCGCTTCCGGCTGGTCGAACGGGTGACGGTGAGTCACGGCGACGCCAGCAATGAAGAAGGTACAGAAGCCGAAGAACTGCGGAATGATGAACCACAGGTTCTGCGCCTGGTACTCGACGATGTCGCGCATGTTGAACGAGCCCACCTGCACCACGATGCCCATCAGCGCGAGGCCCATGAACACTTCGTAGGACACGGTCTGGGCCGAGGCCCGCAAGCTGCCCAGCAGGGCGAACTTGTTGTTGCTCGACCAACCGGCGAACAGCACCGCGTAGACCGACAAGCCGGCCATGGCGAAGAAGAACAGCAAGCCGATGTTCAGGTCCGCCACGCCCCAGGTCGGGGTGATCGGGATGATTGCGAAGGCAATCAGCAAGGCGCTCATGGCCACGACCGGTGCCAGGGTGAAGATCACCTTGTCGGCAAACGGCGGAGTCCAGTCTTCCTTGAAGAACATTTTCAGCATGTCGGCGGCGATCTGGAACATACCAAACGGGCCAACGCGGTTCGGACCGTAACGGTCCTGCCACCAGCCCAGCAGGCGACGTTCGACGAAGCTGAGCAAGGCGCCCGCCACGACCACGGCCAACAGGATCACGATGGCCTTGACCACCGCGATGATCACGTCGATCACTTCAGGGGTGAACCAGGTCATTGAGCTGCCTCCTGCAGACCGTCAACGGTAAGACCAAAGATCGCCGGAGGAATCCCCGCGAGGCCTTTTGGCAATGCAACCAGGCCAGCACCCAACTCTTCGTTGATGCGCAGCGGCAGACGCAGGGTCTTGCCGGCAACGTTCAAGCTGAGCAGGGCACCGTCGTTGACGCCCAGGCGGTCGGCTTCGGACTTGGCTACGGACACGTAGGCGGCCGGAATGCGCTCTTGTACCGGTGCGGCTTTGGAAGAGGTTTCTTCACTGCCGAACAGGTGGAAGAACGGCACAACCTGCCAGGTACCCTGGGCCGGGTTGAACGGACGCGGAACGCTGGCGAACCAGTTCAGCGAGTCACCGGTGCTTTCGATCAGGCGGGTGCCCGGGTCGCCAGCACGGATGTGACCACCGACTTCGTCCTGGAACTTGTTCCAGGCTTGCGGCGAGTTCCAGCCCGGCGACCAGGCGAAAGGCACCTGCTGACGCGGCTCGACCGAACCCGAGTAACCTTCCATGGAGAAGGCGAACGCGGTGTCGTTGTCTTGCGGCGTACGTGGTTCATGCACGCTGATGTCAGCCCGCATGGCGGTACGCCCGGAGTAACGCAGCGGTTCACGGGCCAGTTTCATGCCCTTGATGCGGAACGCGGCGGACGGTGCAGCGTCGACGATACGGGCCAGTTGCGGTGCAGCGGCGGCTGCGGCAGCGGTCACGTGGTCGAGTTGGGTCCAGTCGATCGGCTGGTTCAGCAGGGTAGCGCGCAGGGCATGCAGCCAGCGCCAGCCTTCGTGAACCAGGATGCTGGCGTCCATGTACTTCGGATCGAACACCTGGAAGAAGCGCTGGGCGCGGCCTTCCTGGCTGACCAGAGTGCCGTCGCCTTCAGCAAAGCTGGCGGCTGGCAGTACCAGGTGGGCGCGGTCGCTGGTGGCGGTTTTCTGGTGATCGGCAACGATCAGCACTTTGGCCGCGTTCAGCGCTGCGTCGACCTTGGCCGAATCAGTGCGGGTGTACAGGTCGTTTTCCAGTACCACGATGGCATCGGCGCTGCCGTCGGTCACGGCTTGCAACGCCGCGTCCAGGGACTCGCCACCGAGCATGGCCAGGCCGAGGCTGTTGGCTTCCGGCACGATCAGGCTGATGGAACCGTTCTTCTCGCGCAGCTTCAAGGCCTTGGCGATGTTGGCAGCGGCTTCGATCAGCGCCTTGGAACCCAACGAGGTACCGGCAATGATCAATGGGCGCTTGGCGGCCAGCAGGGCGTCGGCGATGCGTTTGGCCAGTTCAACGGCTTCAGCGTCCAGGCCTTCAACGGCAGGTGCGCTGGCGTCGAGGGCGTGGGCCACGGCGAAACCGAGGCGGGCCAGGTCGTCGGGCGCGGCGTGTACGCATTCTTCGGCGATGTCGTCGAGCTTGGTTTCAGCCAGGGATGCAATGAACAGTGGGTTCAGCGCGTGCTGGCCGATGTTTTTCACCGCAGCGTCGAGCCATGGCTGGACGCGCATGGCGTCGGCCATGTCTTCGGCCTTGCCTTTCACCGACTGGCGCAGGGACAGGGCCACGCGGGCAGCTGTTTGGGTCAGGTCTTCGCCGAGGACGAAGATCGCGTCGTGGTCTTCGATGTCGCGCATGTTCGGAACCGGCAGCGGGCTGTCGTTCAGAACTTGCAGTACCAGGCGGATACGCTCCAGTTCACCGGCTTCGATACCCGAGTAGAAGTGCTCGGCACCCACCAGCTCGCGCAACGCGTAGTTGCTTTCGAGGCTGGCGCGGGGCGAACCGATACCGACGATGTTGCGACCGCGCAGCAGGTCGGCGGCTTTATCCAGCGCTTCGTCGAGGCTCAGCTTGGCGCCGTCGGCCAGCAGTGGCTGACGCGGGCGGTCTTCGCGGTTGACGTAGCCGTAGCCGAAACGGCCACGGTCGCACAGGAAGTACTGGTTGACCGAACCGTTGAAGCGGTTTTCGATGCGACGCAGTTCGCCGTAGCGCTCGCCCGGGGAGATGTTGCAACCGCTGGAGCAGCCATGGCAGATGCTCGGCGAGAACTGCATGTCCCACTTACGGTTGTAGCGCTCGGAGTGAGTCTTGTCGGTGAACACACCGGTCGGGCAGACCTCGGTGAGGTTGCCCGAGAACTCGCTTTCGAGGGTGCCGTCTTCAACGCGACCGAAGTACACGTTGTCGTGGGCGCCGAACACGCCGAGGTCGGTGCCGCCGGCGTAATCCTTATAGAAGCGCACGCAGCGGTAGCAAGCGATGCAGCGGTTCATCTCGTGGGAAATGAACGGGCCCAGTTGCTGGTTCTGGTGGGTGCGCTTGGTGAAGCGATACCGGCGCTCGTTGTGGCCGGTCATCACGGTCATGTCTTGCAGGTGGCAGTGGCCGCCTTCCTCACACACTGGGCAGTCGTGCGGGTGGTTGGTCATCAGCCATTCGACGACGCTGGCGCGAAACACTTTCGCTTCTTCGTCTTCGATGGAGATCCAGCTGCCGTCGGTGGCAGGGGTCATGCAGGACATCACGATACGACCACGGGTGTCGTTCTCGTCGGTGTACTGCTTGACCGCGCACTGGCGGCAAGCGCCAACGCTGCCAAGGGCGGGGTGCCAGCAGAAATATGGAATGTCGAGGCCTAGCGACAGACACGCCTGTAACAGGTTGTCTGCCCCATCGACTTCGAGCTCTTTGCCGTCTACGTGGATAGTGGCCATGGTTCAAAGTTCTTCGTTGGCCCGGTGTCAGCGGGCGTGGCTAATGGAATCTTGTTATTCATGTGCATCAACACAGCCTTGAAGGCGTCAGCACATGAGAAAGCGAAGGGCACTGACCCTTCGCCTTTTTAAGCGTTACGCGCCGACTACAATCGGCCTTGCCAGAGGCGGGACGGCGGCGCTTTTGGGCGCGATGCCGGCTTCGAACTCCGAGCGGAAGTATTTGATCGCGCTGCCCAATGGCTCCACGGCGCCCGGTGCGTGAGCACAGAAGGTCTTGCCTGGGCCGAGGAAGCCGACCAGACCCAGCAGGGTCTCGATATCGCCGGGCTGGCCTTCGCCTTTCTCGATGGCCATCAAGAGCTTGACGCTCCATGGCAAACCATCGCGGCACGGGGTGCAGAAACCACAGGATTCGCGGGAGAAGAACTGCTCCATGTTGCGCAGCAACGACACCATGTTCACGGTGTTGTCCACGGCCATGGCCAGGCCGGTACCCATACGGGTGCCCACCTTGCCGATGCCGCCGGCGTACATTTGTGCGTCCAGGTGCTCAGGCAGCAGGAAGCCGGTACCGGCGCCGCCTGGCTGCCAGGCCTTGAGGGTGTAACCGTCGCGCATGCCGCCGGCGTAGTCCTCGAACAGTTCGCGTGCGGTCACGCCGAAAGGCAGTTCCCACAGGCCCGGGTTCTTGACCTTGCCGGAGAAGCCCATGAGCTTGGTGCCCATGTCTTCGCTGCCTTCGCGAGCCAACGATTTGTACCACTCCACGCCGTCGCCGATGATCGCCGGCACGTTGCACAGGGTTTCAACGTTGTTCACGCACGTCGGCTTGCCCCACACGCCAACGGCGGCGGGGAAGGGTGGCTTGGAACGCGGGTTGGCGCGGCGGCCTTCGAGGGAGTTGATCAGTGCGGTTTCTTCACCGCAGATATAACGCCCGGCGCCGGTGTGCACGAACAGCTCGAAGTCAAAGCCCGAACCGAGGATATTCTTGCCCAGCAGGCCTGCTGCCTTGGCTTCTTCCACGGCACGGTTCAGGTGCTTGGCGGCGGTGGTGTATTCGCCACGCAGGAAGATGTAGCCACGGTAGGTTTTCAGCGCGCGGGCACTGATCAGCATGCCTTCGATCAGCAGATGGGGCAGTTGCTCCATCAGCATGCGGTCTTTCCAGGTGTTCGGCTCCATTTCATCCGCGTTGCACAGCAGGTAGCGGATGTTGATGGATTCGTCTTTCGGCATCAGGCCCCACTTAACGCCAGTGGGGAAGCCTGCACCGCCGCGGCCTTTGAGGCCTGCGTCCTTGACGGTCTGGACGATGTCGTCCTGGGCCATGTCGGCAAAGGCTTTGCGCGCGGCCGCGTAACCGTTCTTGGCCTGGTACTCGTCAAGCCATACAGGCTCGCCGTCGTCACGCAGGCGCCAGGTCAGCGGGTGAGTCTCGGCCGACCGCTTGATGCGGTTGGCAGGACCGAAGGAAGTCAGGGTCATGGGTAGCCCTCGAGCAATTGGGTGACGCCAGCAGGCTGCACGTCGCCGAATGTGTCGTCGTCGATCATCAACGCCGGCGCCTTGTCACAGTTGCCCAGGCAGCACACCGGCAGCAGCGTGAAGCGGCCGTCCGGAGTAGTTTGGCCAAGGCCGATGCCCAGCTTGTTCTGGATCTCGCTGACCACGGACTCGTGGCCACCGATGTAGCAGACCATGCTGTCGCATACGCGAATGATGTGGCGGCCAACCGGCTGGCGGAAGATCTGGCTGTAGAACGTCGCCACGCCTTCAACGTCGCTGGCAGGGATGCCCAGGATCTCGCCGATGGCGTAGAGGGCGCCGTCGGGCACCCAGCCACGTTCCTTCTGGACGATCTTCAAGGCTTCGATCGACGCCGCGCGCGGGTCTTCGTAGTGATGCAGCTCGTGCTCGATGGCCGAGCGCTCGGTTTCACTCAAGGTGAAACGGTCTGTCTGGATAAGCGTGCTATTCATGCTTAGCGGTCCACGTCGGCCATAACGAAATCGATACTACCCAGGTACGCAATCAAGTCCGCGACCATTTCACCTTTGATCACCGAAGGGATCTGTTGCAGGTGCGGGAAGCTTGGAGTACGAATCCGGGTGCGGTAGCTCATGGTGCCGCCATCGCTCGTCAGGTAATAACTGTTGATACCCTTGGTCGCTTCGATCATCTGGAAGGATTCGTTGGCCGGCATGACCGGGCCCCACGAAACTTGCAGGAAGTGCGTGATCAGGGTTTCGATGTGTTGCAGCGTGCGCTCTTTCGGCGGCGGCGTGGTCAGCGGGTGATCCGCCTTGTACGGGCCTTCCGGCATGTTGCGCATGCACTGTTCGATGATCTTCAGGCTCTGGCGCATTTCTTCGACGCGCACGATGCAGCGGTCGTAGGCATCGCCGTTCGCCGCCAGCGGGACTTCGAATTCGAAGTTCTCGTAGCCGGAGTACGGGCGTGCTTTACGCAGGTCGAAATCGCAGCCGGTGGAGCGCAGGCCAGCACCGGTGACGCCCCATTCCAGGGCCTCTTTGGTGTTGTACTGGGCGACGCCGATGGTCCGGCCCTTGAGGATGCTGTTGTCCAGGGCGGCTTTCTGGTACTCGTCCAGACGCTTTGGCATCCAGTCGATGAATTCCTTGA
Source organism: Pseudomonas sp. BIGb0558 (assembly GCF_024807515.1). Classification (NCBI taxonomy): domain Bacteria; kingdom Pseudomonadati; phylum Pseudomonadota; class Gammaproteobacteria; order Pseudomonadales; family Pseudomonadaceae; genus Pseudomonas; species Pseudomonas sp. BIGb0558. The sequence goes on along the minus strand of NZ_JANUEW010000004.1, from coordinate 220,282 downwards.
CCAGGCGTTCCCAGCCACGCGGCAGGTCGTGCGCCACACCGCCGATGCGGTACCAGGCCGGGTGCAGGCGGAAGCCGGTGATGGCTTCGATGACCTTGTAGGCGCGCTGACGGTCGGTGAAGGTAAAGAACACCGGGGTCATGGCGCCGACGTCCTGGATATAGGTACCCAGGAACAGCAGGTGGCTGGTGATCCGGAAGAACTCGGCCATCATGATGCGGATGGTGTCGACCTTGTCCGGCACTTTGATACCGGCCAGCTTCTCGACCGAGAGCACGTACGGCAGGTTGTTCATCACACCGCCGAGGTAGTCGATACGGTCGGTGTACGGGATGAAGCTGTGCCACGACTGACGTTCGGCCATCTTCTCGGCACCACGGTGGTGGTAGCCGATGTCCGGTACGCAGTCGACGATTTCTTCGCCGTCCAGCTGCAGGATGATACGGAAGGCACCGTGAGCCGAAGGGTGGTTCGGGCCCAGGTTGAGGAACATGTAGTCCTCGTTGGTGCCGGAGCGTTTCATGCCCCAGTCTTCCGGACGGAAGCGCGCAGCCTCTTCTTCAAGCTGTTGCTTGGCGAGGGTCAGGCTGAATGGATCGAATTCGGTGGCGCGGGCAGGGAAGTCCTTGCGCAGCGGGTGACCTTCCCACGTTGGCGGCATCATGATGCGCGTCAGGTGCGGGTGGCCCGGGAAATCGATGCCGAACATGTCCCACACTTCACGCTCGTACCAGTTGGCGTTTGGCCAGATACCGGTCACGGTCGGAACGCTCAGGTCGCTCTCGGAGAGGGCCACCTTGATCATCACGTCGCTGTTACGTTCCAGCGACATCAGGTGGTAGAACACGGTGAAGTCGGCGCCGCTCGGCAGTCCCTGGCGCTTGGTGCGCAGGCGCTCGTCCACGCCATGCAGGTCATAGAGCATGACGTACGGCTTGGGCAGGTTGCGCAGGAAGCTCAGGACTTCGACGAGCCTGGCACGCGCCACCCACAGCACCGGCATGCCGGTGCGTGTGGCCTGGGCGGTGAAGGCGTCAGGGCCAAAACGGTTATTGAGTTCGACGACCACATCCTGGTCGTCTGCCTTATAAGGCGGGATGTACAGAGCACTGCCTGTAGTCATGGTTTTTTATCGCTTTCGGTCAACGTAAAGAATGAAGCCAGGTTTTCGTTCTATAAAAGAAGCGGTTCTGGATCAGACTTCGTCGGGGCTGCGCAGGTTGGTTACCTGAATACGCTGTTCGCGGCGCTGTTCCTTTTGTGACGGCATCTCGGCGCGGTATACGCCTTGATCTCCGACAACCCAGGAAAGTGGGCGACGCTCCTTGCCAATCGATTCCTGCAGCAGCATCAAGCCTTGCAGAAATGCTTCAGGGCGGGGCGGGCAGCCAGGCACGTAGACGTCCACGGGCAGGAACTTGTCCACCCCCTGAACTACGGAGTAGATGTCGTACATGCCACCGGAGTTGGCGCACGAACCCATGGAGATAACCCACTTTGGCTCGAGCATTTGCTCGTAGAGACGCTGAATGATCGGCGCCATCTTGATAAAGCAGGTACCGGCGATAACCATGAAATCCGCCTGACGCGGCGAGGCCCGGATAACTTCGGCGCCAAAGCGCGCGATGTCGTGGGGCGCCGTGAAGGCGGTGGTCATTTCCACGTAGCAGCACGAAAGACCGAAGTTGTACGGCCACAGGGAGTTTTTACGCCCCCAGTTGACCGCGCCACTCAGCACGTCTTCCAGCTTGCCCATGTAGATGTTTTTGTGGACTTGGTCTTCTAACGGATCGGAAACGGTTTCCCGTTCGCCGATGGGGTACTGCTCGTTAGGAGCATCCGGGTCGATCCTGGTGAGATTGTATTGCATCGCCAAAGCCTCATTGTTTCAGCTTCGCTTGCCGCTTGCGACGAGCTTCCGGAGCCCAGTCAAGGGCGCCCACTCGAAATAGGTAGACAAGGCCTGCCAACAGAATTGCTATGAAAACGAGGGCTTCGACAAATCCGGTCCAGCCGCTTTCGCGGACGGACACAGACCAGGCAAAGAGAAAAAGGGCTTCGATGTCGAAGATCACGAAGAGCATCGCGACCAGATAGAATTTGGCTGAGAGCCGCAAGCGGGCGCCACCTGTAGGTAGCATGCCGGACTCGAACGGTTCGTTTTTGCTGCGGCCCCAGGCTTTTGACCCGAGGAGGCTGGAGACGCCGAGCATGAAGGCGCAGAGGCCGACGACACCGAGGAGGAAAATGGCAAAGCCCCAGTTGTGGGCCATGAGTCCTGTCGCTTCGGTCATGCTGGAAATCCTTAACAGAGAGCAAAGGTCTCTGAGCTCGAAAAAGTAACGATGCAGTGACGATATGTCGCAGCGCAATCAATCGCGGTGATTTTATGGCTAAACACCGGGCAAGTAAAATTCCTATAGCGAAATTATTCGATGGAATAAGGGCATAGTGCACCTTCTTGGGGCTGTAGGCCTTGTAGGGCGGGCATTAGCGGGCATTTCACCAATTATGTTTTGTTTAAGCTGTAAAGAAGTTTTCATGCTCTAAATGATAATGAATATTGTTTGCGTGGGTTTTAAACAGCTGTTCGGGGTTTAACGGGGGAAGTTGCTGTTACTTGTGTGGGTGATGCTAGTTGGTAAAGCGGATCTTTTAACTGGTTTTGTAGGTGGGGGTACCGCTCTGAATCAATGTTTTGATCGAAAATGGGGGTGGGGGGTGTACATATCCGTTGCTGCGGTAACGGCTGCTTATGGTTCCGCTCTTACAGCGGGTCACTTTTGGCAAACGCCCGGAATGCCGGCCCAGCCAAAAGTAACCAAAAGGTCTTTGCCCCACCACTCGGTGCCTCGCTTAGGCTCGGCATGCCGGAACGAAGGCCCGTTTCCGCGGGCCGCTCCACCGTGCCTACTTGCGGCCATCGTGGTTAACGGGGCCCGCAGATCAAGATCAAAAGCAGATCAAGAGCACGGCGGCCTGAAAGCCGACCTGAGTGGTAGAAGCAAAGGCAAAAGCCGCTTTTCTGTAGGAGCTGGCTTGCCGGCGATGCGGACAACTCGGTCTTTCAGATACACCGAGGCGATGCCATCGCCGGCAAGCCAGCTCCTACAGTGGACCGTGGTCGTTTTAGATTTTGATGTTGCCTTTGCTTCACCACACTCAAGCCGGCCTGTAGGCCGCTGTGCTTTTGCTGTTGATCTGCTTTTGATCTTGATCTTAGGCGGCCCGCTTCGTGCTGCCTGCGTTCGGGCACACCGAGCCTAGGCGAGGTGCCGAGTGGTGGGGCAAGAGCGTTTTGCTTACTTTTGCGCTCTTCAAAAGTGAGCCGCTGTAAGAGCGGAACCCATATCGGCCGTTACAAAAACAACGGATATGTACACCCACCCACCCACGCCCACAAAAAAACCTTGGCCAAACCAGTCACCCAAGTTGAAAGCTTTGACCATTGCCCGCCCAGCCCTCTAGAGCGACTATTTCACCGGTCTACGTACCCATCCTGAAAACAAAAAAACACACAGGGATTTGAAGCGATGCGTGATTACTCGGCTGCCACCACCCAATTCAACTACCAACACACCGTCGACGCCGCCCTGTCGGGCAACCTGCAGGCACTCAACGCCTGTGTCGAATGTTGCGACCGCCACGCATTACCCGGCCGCATCGCGCTGTTCTGGGAGGGCAAGGACGGCCGCAGCGCCACCTCCACCTTCACCCAATTGCAAGACCAGGCCGCCCGCTTCGCCAACTTCCTCCTGGCCCAGGGCGTAAAGCCCGGTGACAAGGTCGCCGGCCTGCTGCCACGTACCGCCGAGTTACTGGTTGTCGTCTTCGCCACCTGGCGCATCGGCGCGGTCTATCAGCCGCTGTTCACCGCCTTCGGCCCCAAGGCCATCGAACACCGCCTGACCAGCTCAGGCGCCGCACTGGTGGTGACCGACGCAGTAAACCGCCCCAAGCTCATGGAAGTAGCCGACTGCCCAACCATCGTCACCGTCGCCGGCCCTCAGGGCGAAGGCATCGTGCGCGGCGATTTCAGCTTCTGGGCCGAACTGCCCAACTATTCCAACGCCTGCGAGCCGGTGCTGCTGGGCGCCGAAGATCCATTCCTGCTGATGTTCACCTCCGGCACCACCGGCCCCTCCAAAGCCCTGGCCGTACCGCTCAAGGCCATCGTCGCGTTCCAGAGCTACACCCGCGACGCCGTGGACCTGCGCCCCGAAGACGCATTCTGGAACGTCGCCGACCCAGGCTGGGCCTACGGCATCTATTTCGGCGTCACCGGGCCGTTGTCCATGGGCCACCCGATCACCTTCTACGATGGCCCGTTCACCCTCGAAAGCACCTGCCGCGTCATCAATAAATACGGGATCACCAACCTCACCGGTTCCCCGACGGCCTACCGCCTGCTGATTGCCGGCGGCGAGCAGTTCGCCAAGTCGATCAAGGGCAAGCTGCGCATTGTCAGCAGCGCCGGCGAGCCATTGAACCCGGAAGTGATCCGCTGGTTCGCCGACAACCTCGGCGTGACCATACACGACCACTATGGCCAGACCGAGCTGGGCATGGTGCTGTGCAACCATCACGGCCTGGAGCACCCGGTGCACGTCGGTTCCGCCGGCTTTGCCTCGCCGGGCCACCGCATCGTGGTGCTGGACGACAACCATCAGGAACTGCCGGCCGGCCAGCCGGGCATCCTCGCCATCGACCGCGAGCAATCGCCGATGTGCTGGTTCGCCGGCTACGACGGGGTCAAGACCAAGGCCTTTGTCGGCAAGTACTACCTCAGCGGCGATACGGTGGAGCTGAACCCCGACGGCAGCATCAGCTTTGTCGGGCGCAGCGACGATGTGATCACCACCTCCGGCTACCGTGTAGGCCCGTTCGACGTGGAAAGCGCGTTGATCGAGCACCCCGCAGTCGTGGAAGCCGCGGTGGTGGGCAAGCCATGCCCGGAGCGCACCGAGATCGTCAAAGCCTTTGTGGTGCTCAGCGAGCAATACCGCGCCGAGCCGGCCCTGGCCGAAGAGCTGCGCCAGCACGTGCGCAAGCGTCTGGCCGCCCACGCGTACCCACGGGAAATCGAATTTGTCAGCGAGCTGCCCAAGACCCCGAGCGGCAAGCTGCAACGCTTCATTTTGCGTAATCAGGAAATTGCCAAGGCCCAGGCGGCCACGGCGTGACCCCCTTTTCAAGGAAACAGTGATGCAGATTGAGAACAAGGTTTTTCTGGTCAGCGGTGGCGCTTCCGGCCTCGGCGCGGCGACGGCCGAGATGCTGGTGGCGGCCGGTGCCAAGGTGATGCTGGTGGATTTGAACGCCGACGCGGTCGCCGCCCAGGCGCAGAAGCTCGGCGGGCAGGCCCGCAGCGTCGTCGCGGACATCAGCCAGGAAGCCGCCGCCGAAGCGGCCGTGCAGGCCACCGTGGCCGCCTTTGGTGGTTTGCATGGGTTGGTCAACTGCGCCGGCGTGGTCCGTGGCGAGAAGATCCTCGGCAAAAATGGCCCGCACGTATTGGCCAACTTCGCCCAGGTGATCAACGTCAACCTGATCGGCAGCTTCAACCTGCTGCGCCTGGCCGCAGCGGCCATCGCTGAAACCGAGGCAAATGCCGACGGCGAGCGCGGTGTGATCATCAACACCGCTTCGGTGGCGGCCTTTGACGGCCAGATTGGCCAGGCAGCCTATGCCGCCTCCAAGGGCGCGATCGCCAGCCTGACCTTGCCCGCCGCCCGTGAGCTGGCGCGCTACGGGATTCGGGTGATGACCATCGCCCCCGGCATTTTCGAAACACCGATGATGGCCGGCATGACGCCAGAAGTGCGCGAGTCCCTGGCCGCCGGCGTGCCATTCCCGCCGCGCCTGGGCAAGCCGGGCGAGTACGCCGCGCTGGTGCGGCATATCATTGAAAACAGCATGCTCAACGGCGAGGTGATCCGTCTCGACGGTGCCTTGCGCATGGCGGCCAAATAAGGAGATTTTTCATGACTGATCCAATCGTTATTGTCAGCGCAGTACGTACGCCCATGGGCGGGTTCCAGGGCGACCTCAAGGGCCTGACTGCCCCGCAACTGGGTGCGGCGGCGATACGTGCTGCGGTCGAACGTGCCGGTATCGCCACCGATGCGGTGGACGAAGTGCTGTTCGGTTGCGTACTGCCGGCCGGTCTCGGCCAGGCGCCTGCACGCCAGGCGGCACTGGGCGCAGGCCTGGATAAATCCACCCGCTGCACCACCCTCAACAAGATGTGCGGCTCCGGCATGGAGGCCACCATCCTGGCCCATGACTCGCTGCTGGCGGGCAGTGTGGAGGTGGTGATCGCCGGTGGCATGGAGAGCATGTCCAACGCCCCGTACCTGCTGGACCGCGCTCGCAGCGGCTACCGCATGGGCCACGGCCGGGTGCTCGACCACATGTTCCTCGACGGCCTCGAAGACGCCTACGACAAGGGCCGCCTGATGGGCACCTTTGCCGAGGACTGCGCCGAGCACAACGGTTTTTCCCGCGAGGCCCAGGACGCGTTCGCCATTGCGTCCCTGACCCGCGCGCAACAGGCGATCACCGACGGCAACTTCATTGCCGAAATCGTCCCGGTGCAGGTCACCGTGGGCAAGGAACAGAAAACCATCACCCACGACGAACAGCCGCCCAAGGCCAAGCTGGACAAGATCGCTACCTTGAAGCCGGCCTTCCGCGAAGGCGGCACCGTGACGGCGGCCAACTCCAGCTCGATTTCCGACGGTGCGGCGGCGTTGCTGCTGATGCGTGAATCCGAAGCCCACAAACGCGGGCTCAAGCCGCTGGCGGTGATCCACGGCCACGCAGCCTTTGCCGACGAGCCAGGCCTGTTCCCGGTGGCACCGGTGGGTGCGATCCGCAAACTGATGACCAAGACCGGCTGGAACCTCGATGAGGTCGACCTGTTTGAAATCAACGAAGCCTTCGCCGTGGTCAGCCTGGTGACCATGAGCAAGCTGGAGATTCCCCACAGCAAGGTCAATATCCACGGTGGTGCCTGCGCCCTGGGCCATCCGATCGGTGCGTCCGGTGCGCGGATCCTGGTGACCCTGCTCTCGGCCCTGCGCCAGAAAGGCCTCAAGCGCGGTGTTGCGGCGATCTGCATCGGCGGCGGTGAAGCCACGGCCATGGCCGTTGAATGCCTGTATTAAGGAACACCTATGCTCCCGAATGACGAACAACTGCAGATCCGCGAAGCCGCCCGGCAATTTGCCCAGGAGCGGCTCAAGCCCTTCGCCGCCGAGTGGGACCGCGAACACCGGTTTCCCAAGGAAGCCATCGGTGAAATGGCCGAGCTGGGCTTTTTCGGCATGCTGGTTCCGGAACAATGGGGTGGCTGCGACACCGGCTACCTGGCCTACGCCATGACCCTGGAAGAAATCGCCGCCGGCGATGGCGCCTGCTCGACCATCATGAGCGTGCACAACTCCGTGGGCTGCGTGCCGATCCTCAAGTTCGGCACTGACCAGCAGAAAGAGCAATTCCTCAAGCCCCTGGCCAGCGGTGCGATGCTCGGCGCGTTTGCCTTGACCGAGCCCCAGGCCGGTTCCGACGCCAGCAGCCTGAAAACCCGCGCCCGGCTGGAAGGCGATCACTATGTATTGAATGGCTGCAAACAGTTCATCACCTCCGGGCAAAACGCCGGGGTCGTGATTGTGTTCGCCGTCACCGATCCGGCCGCCGGCAAACGGGGCATCAGTGCGTTTATCGTGCCTACCGATTCGCCGGGCTACAGCGTGGCACGGGTCGAGGACAAACTCGGCCAGCACGCTTCCGACACCTGCCAGATCCTGTTTGAGGACGTGAAGGTGCCGGTGGCCAATCGCTTGGGCGAGGAGGGCGAAGGCTACCGGATCGCCCTGGCCAACCTTGAAGGCGGACGCGTCGGTATTGCCTCCCAGGCAGTGGGCATGGCGCGGGCGGCGTTCGAGGCTGCGCGGGATTACGCCCGCGAGCGGGAAAGCTTTGGCAAGCCGATCATCGAGCACCAGGCCGTGGCGTTCCGCCTGGCGGACATGGCGACGCAAATCGCGGTCGCCCGGCAGATGGTGCATTACGCCGCCGCCCTGCGTGACAGCGGCCAGCCGGCGCTGGTGGAAGCATCCATGGCCAAGCTGTTTGCTTCGGAAATGGCCGAAAAGGTCTGCTCGCAAGCATTGCAAACCCTCGGCGGTTACGGTTACCTGAGCGACTTTCCCCTGGAGCGGATCTACCGCGATGTGCGGGTCTGCCAGATTTACGAAGGCACCAGCGATATTCAACGCATGGTCATTTCACGCAATCTCTGAGGAGCATCTATGAGTTACGAAACCATTTTGCTGGACGTCCAGGGCCGTGTCGGGCTGATCACCCTCAATCGCCCACAGGCGCTGAACGCCCTCAACGCACAGTTGGTCAGCGAGCTGAACCAGGCGCTGGACAGCCTGGAAGCCAACCCGGAAATCGGCTGCATCGTGCTTACCGGCTCGAAAAAAGCCTTTGCCGCCGGCGCCGACATCAAGGAAATGGCCGAACTGACCTATCCGCAGATCTATCTCGATGACCTGTTCAGCGACAGCGACCGCGTGGCCAACCGCCGCAAGCCGATCATCGCTGCCGTTAACGGTTTTGCCCTGGGGGGCGGGTGTGAGCTGGCGTTGATGTGCGACTTTATCCTGGCCGGTGACAACGCCAAGTTCGGCCAGCCGGAAATCAACCTCGGCGTGCTGCCGGGCATGGGCGGCACCCAGCGCCTGACCCGCGCCGTGGGCAAGGCCAAGGCCATGGAAATGTGCCTGACCGGGCGGTTTATCGACGCGGTGGAAGCCGAGCGTAGCGGGATTGTCGCGCGGATCGTGCCGGCGGATGAGCTGCTGGATGAAGCGCTGAAAGTCGCGACCCTGATCGCCAGCAAGTCGGTGCCCATCAGCATGATGGTCAAGGAAAGCGTCAACCGCGCGTTTGAAGTGAGCCTGTCTGAAGGTGTGCGCTTTGAGCGCCGGGTGTTCCACGCGGCATTTGCCACGCTGGACCAGAAGGAAGGGATGGCGGCGTTTGTGGCCAAGCGCACGCCGGAGTTCAAGGACAAGTAAAAAGGCAGATCAAAAATATGGGAGCTAATAAGCTCCCATATTTTTTAGTAAAGTCAGCTAGTTACAGCTGATAGTTCTTCAATTCTCTAGCAATCACCATCCGCTGGATCTCGCTGGTGCCTTCGTAGATCTGGGTAATCCGCGCATCCCGGTAGTAACGCTCCACCGGGTAATCCTCCAGATAGCCATAACCCCCATGAATCTGCATCGCGGACGAGCACACCTTCTCGGCCATTTCCGAGGCAAACAGCTTGGCCTGGGACGCTTCCGACAGGCACGGCTTGCCGGCACTGCGCAAGCGGGCGGCATGCAGGATCAACAAGCGCGCAGCGTTGAGGCGGGTTTGCATATCGGCCAGCAGGTTGGCCACGCTCTGGTGCTCAATGATCGCCTTGTCGAACTGCACCCGGTCACGGGCATAGGCCAGTGCCGCTTCAAAGGCGGCCCGGGCGATCCCCAGGGCCTGGGCGGCAATCCCGATGCGCCCGCCTTCAAGGTTGGACAGGGCGATGGCCAGGCCTTTGCCGCGTTCGCCCAGCAGGTTGGCTTCAGGCACGGTGCATTGGTTGAGCGTGACGGCGCAGGTGTCGGAGGCACGAATGCCCATCTTGTGTTCGGTACGGTCGACCACGAAGCCCGGGGTGCTGGTGGGCACGAGGAATGCCGAGATGCCTTTCTTGCCCAGGTCCGGGTCGGTCACTGCAAACACGATCGCCAGTTTGGCGCGCTTGCCGTTGCTGACAAATTGCTTGGCGCCGTTGATGACCCACTGGCCGTCCCGCAGTTCGGCGCGGGTACGCAGGTTGTGGGCTTCTGAACCGGCCTGGGGCTCGGTGAGGCAGAAGCAGCCGATGGCCTGGCCGCTGGCCAGTTCGGCCAGCCAGGTTTCCTTCTGCTCCTGTGAGCCGTAGTTGAGGATTGGCCCGCAACCCACTGAATTATGGATACTCATCAGGGCGCCGGTGGCGCCGTCACCGGCAGAAATCTCTTCTACCGCCAGTGCGTAGGCCACGTAGTCGACGTAAGTGCCGCCCCATTCCTCGGGGACCACCATGCCCAGCAACCCCAGCTCGCCCATCTTGGCCACCAGGGCATCGTCAATCCAGCCGGCCTTTTCCCACGCCTGGGCGTGAGGCGCAATTTCGCCACGGGCAAAGTCCCGAGCCATGTCGCGAATCATTACCTGTTCTTCAGTAAATTCAATATCTTGCATGACTTAGTTCTCGTTCTTATCGAAGTCGCGGAAGAAGCTCTCGACATGATCAGCCTCCAACGCCTGGAGGGTCGGAGGGTTCCAGCGAGGGGTTTTGTCCTTGTCGATCAGCAGGGCGCGCACGCCTTCAATCAGGTCGCCCCGGGCGAACCATTGGCGGTCCAGGTGCAATTCCAGGGCGAAGCACTGCTCCAGGTGCAGATGACGGCCACGGCGCAGCATCTGCAGGGTGACGGCCATGGCCAGGGGCGAGCGGGTTTGCATCAGGCTGGCGGTGGTCAATGCCCAGTCATGGCTGTCGGCGACGGTGACTTGCTGCAACTGCTCGACGATGCTCGGTACGTCCGGCAAGGCAAAGAAGTGATCGATAGCCGGGCGAAGTGCGGCCAGTGGCGCATCGGGCAATTGCTGCACGGCCAGGCCGGCCAGCAGGCCTTGCAGGTCCTTGAGGGGTGAATCGTGCCATTTCAGGCGGTCCAGGCGCTGATCGAGCTCGCTCAGCTTGGCGCTGTCGAGGTACCAGTCGGCAAGCCCGCAATACAGGGCGTCGGCCGCCCGGATCTGCACGCCGGTCACACCGAGGTAGATCCCCAGTTCGCCGGGAATACGCGGCAGGAAGTAGCTGCCGCCCACGTCAGGGAAATAGCCGATGGCCACTTCCGGCATCGCCAGGCGGCTGCGTTCGGTGACCACTCGCAGGTCGGCGCCTTGCACCAGGCCCATGCCGCCACCGAGGACAAAGCCGTCCATCAACGCCAGGACTGGCTTGCGGTAGTGGTGAATGGCGAGGTCGAGGGCGTATTCCTCGACGAAGAAGTCTTCATGGAGGGTGTCGCCGCTCTTGAAGCTGTCGTACAACGAACGAATGTCGCCGCCAGCGCAGAAGGCTTTTTCCCCGGCACCGCGCAACACCACGGCGTGCACCTGGGGGTCGTTTGCCCAAGCCTGCAAATGCCGGCTGAGGCTGCGGACCATGTCCAGGGTAATGGCATTCAGGCCGGCGGGGCGATTGAGGGTCAGGTGACCTATGTGGTTGCGGACTTCAGCCAGGACCTCGTCATGCACGATCCCGGCGCTGCTTGCCTCGGATGAAACCTGAGCAGTCATCTCTAACTCCCTGCTTTTATTGTTCTTTATCAAGATGTTCGCGGGCGAACCATCTCGCGATCGTACCAGTGCAAATTTGCCAAGTACAAGTCGGAATCCTGCAGGTCGTTTTTGCATTTTTGCATGAGGGACGGCATCACCCCTGGCGTTGGAAAACCGCCCCGATTGCACGCCGCCGGGCATACCGCTCGCTGGCCTGGATCAGCTCTTCCAGCTCCTGTGGGGTCACATCCACGAACTGCTCGCGCTCGGCCAATGCCTGCTTGAGGTCTTCGGCGCTGATGCCGGGGGTGTCGGTGACCGTTGCCATAAAGTTCGGCGCGGCAGCTTCGCTGGCGCCTTTGGGGTAACGCGTGCGTGTCGCGTTGTTGTACGCCAGGGCGCACGCGAGCAGGGCGGCGGCGCCCAGCATGACCGCGGCCACTTCCTGCCAGCCCAGGGCGATGGAGGCGGGGTCCGCCAGCACCAGGCTCATGGCCAGCCCACCCGCAGGCGGGTGCAGGCAACGTAGCCAGCAGATCAGGATCACGGTCATCCCGGCGGCCAGGCACGCGCTGCCCAGGGTACGTCCCAGCACCCGGGCCACCAGCAAGGCAACAATGGCGGCACACAAGTAGCTGCCGATGATCGACCAGGGTTGCGCCAACGCGCCCGATGACACGGCAAACAGCAACACGGCCGATGCTCCGAGCGGGCCGATGAGGTGCAACGCCACCTCCATGCCGAATACTTGGGCACACACCCAGACACTGAACAGCGTGCCCAGGGCCATGCCGACGGCGGCGCGGCTCCATTCGGCGGGGCGGGTATTGACGGCAGCGGGTAACCAGCGAGCAAGCATTAACGGGAGATCCATAAAACGGGCGAAAAAAAAGGCTTGTCTGGTTTCCCGGAAAAGCCCTTCAAAAAAGTTCCTGCATTTGGGGGAGGAACCTGCGCAGTGTGCCCATCGAGCAAGGTTGCCGCCAATGCATATTAATGCAGGTCAAATGCAGTATTTTTGCAGTTAACCGGTCTCAGCCAAAGGGTATCAACCCGGTTGGGCGTTGCAGGGGGCTACTGATCTTGCCCAGCACCCGGTCATTGGTTTCCTCGTTGATCAGCAGGTTCTGTACGTTCTCCCTCAATGATGGATTGTTGGCCAGCGGCCCCTTGAGCACCACCAGCGCATCGCGCAGTTCCATCAGCCGATCCAGTTTGGGAATGGCGACGTAGCCGACATTGACCTGTGCAGGCGCTGTCTGGTCTGTGGGTGGCAAACCTGTCGCAACAGAGGGGTCGGGCAATGGTTGATCGGACACGGAGCATTCCTCTAGATGAAATAAACGGCAGGTTAAATGCTGTTTAAACTTATTTATTGTTATTGCAGCTCTGTCTATAACGGGCGTTTTTTTGTTTCTTTCAATATTGTCATGAAGGCCCTGGGGCGAGCGTTTGGCGATACTGGAAATACCTGGAAGGTAGTAACTAATTAACTCACTTGGCTGGCGAGTCTACAGTTGGGGACTTTGAGCGGGAAGGGGAGTTGCATCGCTGGTTACGTATAGATGCGTAGGATTTTTCTCGATAGTTACTATCTAGAAAGTTGCAGAAGTTGTTGGGCAAAGAAGTTTCTTACATGCACAGTGGTCCGAAGCTACTTATGCGTCTGGCGGCAGGACAAGCGGATTGCCCGCTTATCCTACCGCCAGTTATCAAGGCTGAGGGAGTTTAACCAAGTGCAGCAGCACATACGGGTTCTTGTCGAACTGCCCGGTCAGTACCGGCACCAGTGAGCGAAACCGGGGATCAGTCAACCCTTCAAAGTCCGCCTGGCTCATGATCAGCCAGGCCGGCGCCTGAATCGGTGTCAACTCGGCGGGCAGTTGGGTAAACAGCGGCACCCGGTCGCAATCGAGGTTGACCACGAACTTGATGGCTTTCGCGTCCTTGCCCAGCGCGTGCAGCACCAACGGCGCGCGTTCCTGCTGGATCAGCGCCTGGGCCTGAAGGGTAAAGGTGCGGGTGTCATACAAACGACGCGTCAGGGGCTCGACCATCACGATATACGTCAGCCACACAGCCAGCACCGCACCGAAAGCGGGGCCCAGGTAGCGAAGGCGCGGCTTGAACAGAAACACCAGTGCCAAGGCCTGGAACGCTATCAGGATGCCGAACACCGGATTGAGGCTGCCGATCTGCTCCGGGAAGCGATGACGCGCCACGAACAAGCCTGCGATCAGCAGCCCGGGAACTGCCGTCCAAAGCACCAGCATCAGCCAGCGCAGCCCGGCGAACAGCCGCCCGCGTGAGGCCTGGAACGGATACGCGGCGATGATCGCCGCCATCGGCAGCATCGGCAGCACATAGCGAGCCTTTTTCGCCTGGGGCACCGACAGGCCGATCATCACGATCAGGCCCGCGGCGAGGCAGTACAGCACCAGTTTCAGCGCCGGACCCTTGTCTTCGCGGCCGCCTGCGGCAATCGCAATCAGCGCCAGTATGGCCAGCGGGTATGCCGGGGCGTAGTTGCCCAGCGAACTGGTGAAGTAATACAGCACGCTGCCGGAACCTTCAGTACCGTCCATACGGCCGAGGAACTGCATGCGGATCACGTCCTGCATGAACACTTCGCCACCGCTGAGCTTGGCCAGCAGCAACAGCAGGCCGACACACGCGGCCAGCAACGCCAGCGCCAACAGGCCAAAACTGAACAGCTGCCGCCATTGGCGATTGATCAGGTAATAACTGCAGAGCATGCCGGTGGGAATCACCAGGCCGATCGGCCCGCGGATTGCGAAGCCCAGGATCAGCAGCAGAAACAGCCAGTGCAGGCGTTTGCCGGCGCCGAAGTGGTCATGGGCATACCCCAGGTAAAACACTGCCAGGGCCACGGCGGCCAGCATCTGGTCGAGGGACACGGCGCGGGTTTCGCTGATGAAGGTACTGCTGAGCAGCATCACCGCGATGCTCAGCAGCGCCCAGCGCCGGGAGTAGGGCGCCGTCAGCCGGTACACCAGCACCACGATCAGCGCCGAAGCGATGGCCGTGGGCAGCCAGGCCGTCAGGCTGGTGACCTGCCCGAGAGGCAGGGACAGCAGCCAGGTCATCAGCGTCGAGGTGGCCAGGTAATCGGCATACGGTTGCCCGTATGTCGTCGGGAAGAACCCAGGCCCATGGCGCAGCATCTCCTGGGCGAACAGTACGAAGCGCGAATCAAAGCCGATGATTGCCTGGTTCCAGTTGCCCGCGACAAACAGGACCAGAGCCAGGAGCCCCATTACCCATGAGTGGCGGCGGATCGTCGGGCTGAGCAGGGGCGGATGAGCTTTGTCCACGTCTTAGGCTTCCTCGGCCTGAGGCGCCCAGTTTTGCTGGGGGATCGGCAAATTGCAGGAATCGCCGCGGCCCATCGGGAAGTACTGGATGCCTTTGCGCGCCAGGCGCTCGCCGTCGTAAAGGTTGCGGCCGTCGAAGATCACCGGGGTTTTCAGGCGTTGCTGGATCAAGTCGAAATCCGGGGCCTTGAACTGCTGCCATTCGGTGCAAATGATCAAGGCGTCGGAGCCGCTGAGGGTCGATTCCGGGGTGCCCATCAGCATCAGGCGCGGGTCATCGCCGTAGATGCGCTGGGTTTCCTGCATGGCTTCGGGGTCAAACGCGCGCACATTGGCGCCGGCGGCCCACAGGGCTTCCATCAGCACTCGGCTTGGCGCATCGCGCATGTCGTCGGTGTTGGGCTTGAAGGCCAGGCCCCACAAGGCGAAGGTCTTGCCCTTGAGGTCGCCCTTGAAGAACGCGTTGGCGCGTTCGAACAGCTTGCTCTTCTGGCGCTGGTTGATGGCTTCCACGGCTTCCAGCAGGTCGCTGGAGCAGTTGGCGGCCTTGGCGCTGTGGATCAGGGCACGCATGTCCTTGGGGAAGCACGAGCCGCCATAACCGCAGCCCGGGTAGATAAAGTGGTAACCAATGCGCGAGTCGGCACCAATGCCCAGGCGCACCGCTTCGATATCGGCGCCCAGGTGTTCGGCCAGCTCGGCGATCTGGTTGATAAAGCTGATCTTGGTGGCCAGCATGCAGTTGGCGGCGTACTTGGTCAGTTCGGCGCTGCGCAGGTCCATGAAGATGATGCGGTCGTGGTTGCGGTTGAACGGTGCGTACAGTTCGCGCATCACCTCGCGCACTTCTTCACGCTCGCAGCCGATGACGATGCGGTCCGGGCGGCGGCAGTCGGCCACGGCCGAGCCTTCCTTGAGGAATTCCGGGTTGGAGACGATATCGAACTCCAGGTGGCGGCCGGCAAGGTGCAGGGCCTTTTCCATATGCGCGCGCAAGGTGTCGCCGGTGCCGACGGGCACGGTGGATTTTTCCACCAGGATCACCGGTTCGATCCGGTGACGGGCCACCGCGTCACCTACCGACAGCACGTACTTGAGGTCGGCCGAACCGTCTTCATCCGAAGGCGTGCCCACGGCAATGAACAGCACTTCGCCGTGTTCAACGGCGAGTTTCTCGTCATAGGTAAACGTCAGGCGACCGCCTTCGAGGTTTTCCTTGACCATGGCCGCCAGGCCCGGCTCAAAAATGCTCACGTGGCCTTGTTGCAGCAACTTGACCTTGTTCTCGTCTACGTCCATGCAGATGACATCGTGGCCGACTTCGGCCAACACGGTGGCCTGCACCAGACCGACGTAACCGCTACCAAATACACTGATTTTCATGGGGCATTCCTGGGACTTGTGGTGCTAGCACGACGAGAGTTGATAGTCAGGACTCCGAGAATGACCAAGGCCACTCCCGCAGTTTTTGAAACCGAAAAATGTTCGTTGAACACCGGCAGGCTGGCCGCCAGCAGGTACACCAGCGCGTAGCTGATGCTGAGCAGCGAATACGCGCGGCCCAGTGGCAAATCTTTCAGCGCGCCGAGCCAGCAGAGCATCGACAGCGCATAGGCGATGATCGCCAGGGTCACCACGCCCAGTGCGCCGAAGTCGATGGCGCCGGCGTTGAAGGCTGTCAGCCATTCGGTGGGCAGCGGCAGGCGCGTCATGCTCCAGCGCATGCCCAACTGCGCACCGCTCACCAGTGCAACGCTGCCCAGGGCCAGGGCAAAACCGCGCGCGCGACTCATACCTGGCGCCCCAGCAACACCACACCGGCAATCACCAGCAGCACGCCGAACCAGTGGCGGCCATCGATGTGTTCGTGGAACACAAAACGCGCCACCAGGGTCACCAGCACAAAGTTAAGGCTGAGCATCGGGTAAGCGATGCCGACTTCCAGGCGTTGCAGCACCAGCAGCCACACCAACAGGCCGAGGCCCAGGCACGCCAGCGCCGACCACAACCACGGCGAGCGCAGCTTCAAGGCCCAACCGTCGGGTTGGTCGCGCCAGCCTTCAACGGCGAATTTCTGCGACACCTGGCCCATGCAGGTCAGCAGGCAGGCGGCCAACAAAAGCAGCAACGTGGTCATGGCGCACTCTGCGGGAAGATCAGAATCACGATATTGCCCTGCTCGTAACGCTTGCCATCTTTGGGCAGCAGCTCCACTTCCTGACGCTCGTCATCACCCTTGACCCGCATCACCACGCCCACCGAGCCTTGTTTGCGCGCATCAGTCATCCATTGCTCGACATGGGCGGCATCGATCTTGCGGTAAGCGGTGTCCGGGAAGGCGATGCCGTATTTCACTTCGCCAACGGTGTTGTAGAGCATCACTTCGGGACGCTGCAGGCGCCAGGACAACGCCGAGGCCGCACCCAGGTCGTTGCTCAGCAACGCGGTGGTTGGCTGCAGCTCCTGGAGGTGGTCGATGATGAACTGGTCGGGGGTCTTGTTATAAACCACCGAGTGCGGCAGCGCGGCCGGCACCAGGGCCACCAGCAACCAGCTGCCGATCACCGGCGCGGCCCACATATGCAACGGGCGGGCGGCTTGCAGCAGGTTGGCGATGATCCAGCCGAACAGGAAGATGAACACCAGCACCAGGCTCAAGGTTTCCTGGCCGTGCTCATACACCGGCTTCTTCAATTGGAACCAGGTCAGGGCCAGCAGCCCCAGCACGCCGATGATCAGGTTCAGCCAGCCGTTGATGCGCAGCACGCGGCCACGGGCCTGAGCCAGCTTGTCGGCCAGGGTATGGCCCATCAGCAACGCCAGTGGCAGCAGGCACGGCATGATGTATGACGGCAGCTTGCCCTTGGCCAGGCTGAAGAACGCCAAAGGCATCAGCAGCCAGAACAGCAGGAAGGCGATCTTGGCACTGCGCTTTTCCAGCCACGCCTGTTTGACGGTGGACGGCAGCAGGGCCATCCACGGCAGAACGAACGCCACCATCAGCGGCAGGTAGTACCAGAAAGGTTCGGAGTGCTGGGCGTCTTCACCGGCAAAACGCTGGATGTGCTCGTGCCAGAAGAAGAAGTTCCAGTAATCCGGCTCCTGGGCATGCACCATCAGCGCCCACGGCAGGCTGACGACAATCGCCACCACCACGGCCACCAGGCCATAGGTGAGCAGTTCACGAAAGCGTTTTTGCCAGATCATGTAGGGCAGGGCGATCAGCACCGGCAGCAACCACGCCAGGAAACCCTTGGTCATGAAGCCCATGCCGCAGGCGAACCCGAGCAAGGCCCACGACCACAGGCGGCCGCGGGTGGTGGTGCTGTCGGCGCAGAACCACAGTGCGGCCCCGGTCAGGTTGACCCAGAAGGTGAACTGCGGGTCGAGGTTGGCGTAGCCCGCCAGGAACGCGACGCTGACGAAACTCATGTACAGCACGGTGCTGACCAGGCTCTTGCGCGGGTCGTTCCACAAGCGCCGGGCCACGCCGTACACCAGCAGGATGCTCAAGCCGGTGCTCAGGGCCGAGGCGAAACGCACGCCGAACAGGTTCTGGCCGAATATCGCCTGGCCCAGCGCGATCATCCAGTACCCGGCAGCGGGTTTTTCGAAGTAGCGAATCCCCATGAAGTGCGGCGAGGCCCATTTGCCGGTCAGCAGCATTTCCTGACTGATCTGCGCATAGCGGGTTTCGTCGGGAATCCACAAGCCGTGGGTGGCCAACGGGATCAGGTAGAACACCCCGAAAGCCAGCAGGAGCAGGGGCAGGGCCCAGCGCCGGATCATGCCTTTTGCACTCCGAGCCAGCCTTCACGGCCGCTCAGCACACCGCGCACCAGTTGTTGCTGGGGCAGGGTGGTCACGTCGGCGGGCAACAAGTCGCCCAACGGTTTGAAGTCGATGCCGCGCTGCCCTGCCTGGGCGAGCAACTGGCGAAAATCATTGGCCATCAGAATCCCTTCTACTTCTGCGTGGATCGTATAGACGTTGAGCTTCGACGGCTTGAAGCGGTCGAGGATGAACGCATTGAAATCCTTGGCGGCCACCACCGGGCCCACGACTTCGTCGAAGGTCGGCATGTCCACCGGAATTTGAGGCGTGCCGGCACTGCCATCCGCCAGTGTGGGCCGGAACAGGCTGGTACCACGGCAATCGCTGTTGTAACGGAAGTTGAACTGTTGCTTGGCTTGCACCACACGCTCATCGGCACGCCAGCCGGCGGCGGCTGAACAGTCGATGCGCTCACCGAGGATGTCGCTCAAGGTGTCGACGCCACGGCGGATCTGTTCGACCAGCTGTTTGTCGCTCCAGCTTCCGGTGTTGGCCTGCCAGCCATGGTGATCCCAGGCGTGCAGGCCGACTTCATGCCCGGCAGCCTTGGCCTGGCGCATCAGGTGCCCCAGGTCGCGACCAATGGGTTTGCCCGGCCAGGCGGTGCCGGCCAGCAAAATATCCCAGCCGTACAGGCCGGCAGCGTTGGAACGCAGCATCTTCCACAGGAATTGCGGGCGGATCAGGCGCCACAAGTGGCGCCCCATGTTGTCCGGCCCGACGCTGAAGAAAAAGGTCGCCTTGACCCCGGCTTCATCCAGCGACTCCAACAACCTTGGCACCCCTTCACGGGTGCCTCGGTAGGTGTCGACGTCGATGCGTAGACCGGCCTGCATTAACGCTTGTCCGCGATTTCGAGCATGGCCTCACGCAGGAAGAAATCCAGGGTGTTGCCGATGGTTTCGCTCATCTCCACGGTAGGCTCCCAGTTCAGCAGGCGCTTGGCGTTGTCGATGCTTGGCTTGCGGTGCGCCACGTCCTGGTAACCGGTGCCGTAGAACGCCTTGCTCTCTACGTCGCGGAAACCGGCGAACGGAGGGAAGTTGGCGCGCAGCGGGTGAGCTTCGAACTGACGCAGCAGCTCTTCGCCCAACTGACGGATGCTGGCTTCGTTTTCCGGGTTGCCGATGTTGATGATCTGGCCGTTGCAGTTATCATTGTCGTTATCAATGATGCGCGCCAGGGCCTCGATGCCGTCGGCGATGTCAGTGAAGCAACGCTTCTGCTCGCCGCCGTCGAACAGACGGATTGGCGTGCCTTCTACCAGGTTGAGAATCAGCTGGGTGATGGCGCGGGAGCTGCCGATACGGGCCGAGTCCAGACGGTCCAGGCGCGGGCCCATCCAGTTGAATGGACGGAACAGGGTGAACTTCAGGCCTTTGTCGCCGTAGGCCCAGATCACGCGGTCCAGCAGTTGCTTGGAGACCGAGTAGATCCAGCGCTGCTTGTTGACCGGGCCCACCACCAGGTTGGAGGTGTCTTCGTCGAAGTACTGGTCCTGGCACATGCCATACACTTCGGAGGTCGACGGGAAGATCACGCGCTTGTTGTACTTCACGCAGTAGCGAACCAGTTTCAGGTTCTCTTCGAAGTCCAGTTCAAATACGCGCAGCGGGTTGCGGGTGTATTCGATCGGGGTGGCGATGGCCACCAGCGGCAGAACCACGTCGCACTTCTTGATGTGGTACTCGATCCACTCGGAGTGAATGCTGATGTCGCCTTCCACGTAATGGAAGTTCGGGTGGCTGCGCAGGCGCTCGATGGCGTCGGAACCGATGTCCAGGCCGTAGATCTCGTAGCGGTCGTCACGCAGCAGGCGCTCGGACAGGTGGTTACCGATGAAGCCGTTCACACCCAGGATCAGCACGCGGGTACGGCGTGGCTTGCGGCCGGACTCGGCGCCGCGCAATACGGAACCGTCCACCAGGCCCAGTTCATCGGCCAGGGAAGGGCCCGCCAGGTACAGGCCGTTTTCGTTGCGCTGGCCAAACTTGACCACCAGGGAGTCTTCACCGCAGGCGATGCGCAGCGGGTTGACGCTGATCACGCGGCCTGGCGCCAGGCCTTCGTTGCCTTTAACGACTTCAGCGCTCCAGACGATCAGCTTGTGCTCGCCCACGGCGCAGAAGGCGCCCGGGTATGGCTGGGTAACGGCACGCACCAGGTTGAACAGTTCTTCAGCCGGTTTTTTCCAGTCGAGCTTGCCGTCTGCTGCGGTACGACGACCGAAGTAGGTGGCTTGGCTTTCGTCTTGTGCGGTTTCAGCCAGCTTGCCCTGAGCCAGTTGTGGCAGGGCGTCGCGCAGCAGGCTGGTGGCGGCGTCACGCAGTTTGGCGTGCAGGGTCAGGCCGGTGTCGGTGCGGTCGATCACGACTTTCTGCTGGGCCAGGATCGCGCCGGCATCGGCACGCTTGACCATGCGGTGCAGGGTTACGCCGGTTTCGGTTTCGCCGTTGACCAGCACCCAGTTGGCCGGTGCGCGGCCACGGTATTTAGGCAGCAGGGAACCGTGCAGGTTGAACGCGCCTTTTTTGGCGGTGGCCAGCAGGGCTTCGCTCAGCAGGTTGCGGTAGTAGAACGAGAAGATGTAGTCCGGGTTCAGCTTGGCGATGCGCTCGATCCACAGCGGGTGGTTGGCGTCTTCCGGGGCGTGCACCGGGATGCCGTTGCGGGCGCACAGTTGGGCGACGGAACCGTAGAAATTGTTTTCCTTGGGATCATCGGCATGGGTGAACACGGCAGCAATTTCGTAACCCGCATTGAGCAGGGCTTCGATGCCTGCACAGCCAATATCGTGGTAAGCGAAGACAACAGCTTTTGAATTCATGACGAAACCTGATCGGAAGGAGAAGTAGAGGTGTGGGAGGAGGTCAGGCCATCGACCGTAAAGGTCTCGGCCGGTGCTGCCGGCTGGTTGCGCAACACTTTTTCGATAAAGAACCGTGGGCGGGCCCGCACATCGCTGTACATGCGGCCCAGGTATTCACCCAAAAGGCCCATGCCGATGAACTGGCCACCGGTGAACACGAACAATATGGCGAACAGCACGAACATGCCGTCGCCGGCCCAGCCGGAGCCGAAGGCAATGCGCAGCACAATCAGCGCAAAGGCGAAGAGCATGCCCAGGGCCGCCAGGCTGAAACCGACGATGCTCAACAGGCGCAGTGGCGTGGTGGTCATGCAGGTCAGCAGGTCGAACATCAGGCTGATCAGGCGCATCGGGCTGTATTTGGACTCGCCGTGTTCACGCTCGGCGTGGTGCACCAGGATTTCCGTGGTGTGGCGTGCAAAGCTGTTGGCCAGGATCGGGATGAAGGTGCTGCGCTCGCGGCAGGCCAGCATTGCGTCGACGATGGTGCGCCGGTAAGCGCGCAGCATGCAGCCGTAGTCGCTCATGGCCACGCCGGTGGAGCGTTGCACGGCAAGGTTGATCAGGCGCGACGGCCAGCGGCGGAAGGCCGAGTCCTGGCGGTTGTTGCGCACGGTGGCAACCACGTCGTAGCCCAGGGCGGCCTGTTCGACCAGGCGCGGGATTTCTTCCGGCGGGTTTTGCAGGTCGGCGTCCAGGGTGATCACTACGTCGCCCCGGCAATGTTCGAAGCCGGCCATGATCGCGGCGTGCTGGCCGTAGTTGCGGTTGAGGATCACCGCGACCACGTTGCTGCCTTCAAGGGCTGCGGCGTCTTCGAGCAATTGCGCGGAGTTGTCGCGGCTGCCGTCATCCACCAGGATGATTTCGTATTCGTAAGCCAGTTGTTTGCAGGCGGCCATGGTGCGACGCAGCAATTCAGGCAGGCTTTCTTGTTCGTTGTAGACCGGGATAACGATCGACACGCAATGAATTGGATAGGGTTTCAAAGATTCATTACCTCGGGGGTTAGAGCAACTTGGAGCGTAAACACAGCAGTTATCATCAGCCTCGGATGACGGGCATCCGATCAAAGATAGCGTTGGTTTGTGGCATTCATTCGACAGTCCTGACAGGTCACAGTGGGTCTTCCATGGCTTACGTGAGTAAAGACCAAAACGCTCAAAGGTAAAGCGGAATCAACGAGTTAACCTGCAAAGTACGGTTCGCTCTCAAGTCGTGCCGCCAAGATTAAGCGCAAAAATGTTCAACGAATATGAAACGCAGATGAAAAAGTCGTTTTTTTGGCAGGTAGACAGCTAGTGTTCAGCTAAACAGCAGGAACACGGACAATGCCGTCCTGGCCACGCGTAGACAAGGATTAGACTTTTTCTGCGTGTTAGTTCGTTCCTGAAGAATCTTCTCTGCAATGCCGCGCAAGTGCCGGTAAAGTAAGCCATCTCTTGCCAGGGCAGTCGGATGAATAGCGTGCAGCGTTTACGGCCAATGTTGATGGTGTTGTTGATGTCCGTGGCGTGGGCCACGGTGGTGCGGGCCGATGACGGTGTGGCACTGACGGCCGTCGACCAGGTGCCCGATGGCGTGGAAGTGCGGGGTAAACAGGTCGGGGCCTACACCTGGAGCGATAAACAGGGCAAAAACCTGTTGGTGCTGGCGGAACAGGTCAGCGAGCGCGACGACGACGGCGCGCAGTCGGCCTTTGTCTATGCCGCCCAGTACCTGCTCGACGGCGACCGGCCCAAGCGGCTGTGGATGCTCTACGACGACGTGCAGCACTGTGAATTCGATGCCGGCGCGCACTTCAACACCGACGCCACCCAGGTCACCGACCTGCTGGGCGATGGCGTCAGCCAGGTCACCGTGGGCTATAGCCGCACCTGCACCAGTGATGTCAGCCCCAACGACTTCAAGCTGATCATGCACATCGGCAAATCCCAGAAGTACCGCCTGCGGGGCATCGACCGTTATGGCGCCAGTTGGTGGGATGAGGACGCCGGCGCCCTGCAGGGCATGCCATTGCCCAAGGATTGCAGCGTTGCAGCCCAGCAAGCGCTGGTCAGCCAGTTCAAGGAACAGGGCACCGAGCTGCCGTTGCCGGGCTGTTATGGCGACGAGCAGGACTTTGCCAAGGCGCCCAAACCGTACCTGGAGTTCATGCGCCAGCACTGGTTTGCCTTGATGCAGAAGCAGGACACCGACTGGAGCCAGCAGCAGACGCCGGCCCCGGCTGAAGACGATCAGGAATAGCCCTTCGGGATTGACCTGCGCTAGACTCGGCGCTCGCCAATTCACTAAATAGGTCGATTAATCAGATGGTTAGTCGGCTTATTTAATCCAAAGGCTGATCTACCTTGACTGAGTCTACCCGCAACCCGCTGACCCTCTATCTCACCCGCCTGGCGCCCTCCAGCCAGCTGACCATGCGCTACGTGCTGCAAGACGCCGCCGACCGCCTGGGCTTTGAAGACATCAACCTCGAAGACATCGACTGGCACCTGCTGCAGCCCGAGCAGGTCATGGCCCTGGTGGCCGTGCTGCGCGAAGACGGCTACGCGCCGAACACCTCGTCGCTGTACGTCAATGCTGTGCGCGGGGTGATGAATGAAGCCTGGCGCATGAGCCTGATCAGCCAGGATCATCTGCTGAAGATGCGCTCGGTCAAGGCCATGGCCGGCACCCGCCTGAGCCAGGGGCGCAACCTGCGGCGTACGTTGATTCGTGAGTTGATGGACGTCTGCGCCGCCGACCCGCGGCCCCAGGGATTGCGGGACGCGGCGGTGATCGGGATCCTGTATGGCTCGGGCATGCGCAAGTCGGAGTCGGTGAACATCGAGCTGAACCAGGTCAACTTTGAAGAGCGCAGCCTGCAGGTCACCGGCAAGGGCAACAAACAACTGATCAAGTACGCGCCGGCCTGGGCCTTTGCCAAGCTGGACGCATGGCTGGAATTTCGTCGCAGCCAGCTGAAACCGGGTGAACAGGACGACGGTTTCCTGTTCAACCGTATTCGCCGGGGCAGCCATATCACCCGGGAACGCATCACCAAGCACGCGATTTACTACATCGCCCGCCAGCGTGGGGAACAAGTTGGCGTGAAGATCATGCCCCATGATTTCCGGCGTTCGTTTATCACCCGGGTGATTGAAGAGTACGACCTGTCCATCGCCCAGAAACTGGCGCACCACACCAATATCCAGACTACCGCCAACTACGACGTGCGCGACGACAATGAGCGGCGCCGGGCGGTGGATCGGTTTGACCTGTAGCGCCGCCTGTAACCTGGGCCGCCAACTGCCTTGAACTCTGCCCGGCGGCTGGGCTCGCAATAACAGGGCGCGGGTTTTGCCGCGTGCCGTGTTCATTCAGTCAAGGGAGCAGACCATGGATACCTACAACATCAACAAGACCGGCACCGGTTGGGCGTTGACCAGGCAGGGCTCGGCACGACCGTCGAAAACCGCGGAGACCAAGGAGGCGATCGTTGAGTTGGCTAAGGAGTTTCTCAGCGACAAGACGGCGTCGCTGAGGATTCACAGCATGGATGGGCGGATTCAGGAGGAACGCACGTATCCGCGCAAGGCTGATCCGGTAAAGTCTCCCGGTTAGACGGTTGAAATACCAACAGGTGGCGAGGGAGCTTGCTCCCGCTGGTTTTGGGGGCGCTTCGCACCCCAACGGGAGCAAGCTCCCTCGCCACTGGGTACCTGCATTGCGATTTAGAGAATCGGCTTGCCACCTGTCACCGCATACCGCGAGCCCGAGATGTAGCTCGCTTCATCCGACGCCAGCAACACATAGATCGGCGCCACTTCCACCGGCTGCCCGGGGCGGCCCAGCGGCGTCTCGCTGCCAAAGCTGTTCACGTCTTCCTCGGGCATGGTCGAGACAATCAACGGTGTCCAGATCGGCCCCGGCGCCACGCTGTTGACCCGGATGCCCTTGCTGCCCAGCAGTTGCGCCAGGCCGCCGGTAAAGTTGGCAATCGCACCCTTGGTGGCGGCATACGCCAGCAACGTCGGCTTGGGCATATCGGAATTCACTGAGCTGGTATTAATGATCGACCCGCCGGCCTTCATATGCGGCAGCGCTGCCTTGCAGAGGCGAAACATCGCGGTAATGTTGATATCGAAGGTCTTGACCCATTCTTCATCGGGAATCTCTTCCAGGGTTTCATGGGTCATCTGGAACGCCGCGTTGTTGACCAGTACGTCGATGCGCCCGAACTGTTCGACAGTCTTGTCGACAAGCGCCTGGCAGGTGGCCTTTTGCGCGATATCCCCGGGCAGCAGCAAGCACTGGCGGCCGGCTTCTTCAACCCAGCGTGCGGTCTCCTTGGCGTCCTCATGCTCATCCAGATAAGCGATGGCCACATCGGCCCCTTCACGGGCAAACGCAATCGCCACTGCACGGCCAATGCCGCTGTCGGCACCGGTGATCAGGGCGATCTTGTTGGCCAGGCGGCCAGAGCCGGTGTAGCTCTTCTCGCCGCAGTCAGGGTAGGGGTCCATCTTCTTCTGGGAACCGGGAACGGACTGGGCCTGGCTGGCGAACGGTGGGCGTGGGTAGTCAGTCATCTCAATCTCCATAGATCACAACGGGTTCTATGGATTAGTGATTTTGCCAGCGGCAATAGTTGTAATCGATTCCCGCCAGGCCCGACGAATGGTTTTCCATCAACCGTGCTGGCAGGCATCGCCCATGCGCATGTAGTCCAGTTCGTGACGTACACCATGGCTATCAATATAGACCATGTGGCCCTTGACCGGACCGCACTCGGTGGAGGATTCGCTACTGACGCGTACCACCTTGGCGATATCCAGGTCCTGGGAGTAGTCGTATGTCTCACTCGCGGGTGCAGTGGCACTCACGGCTGGGGCCGGGTTTTCGCCCTGGGCGACGGCAAGTGTGCTGAACAAGCCCAGCACGGCGATAAGCAGATAACGCATGGGAACCTCCGACACCACGCAGGTGGTGAGTTGACTGTGGGGTTCATTCTACAAAGCGCTTGCCGTGGGGATGAACGACTGCGAGGCAATAGCAGACATCAGTCAAATCGATGGCGTGATTTTCCTGCGCCCGGCGCTTCCATATCCTTATTCCAAATCGGTATTTCCACGCCTTTCATAAGACTCCTTATGATCACGTCATAACTCGTTATGACAAGTGGTCCTGATGAACGAATCAACCGTCGCCTTATCTCCTCTGTCCAGCATTCCGTTGCATGCGCAACTGCGGGATCTGCTGCGCAGCCGCATCCTCGATGGTGAATACGCGCCGAACACCCAGATGCCGTCCGAAAGCGAACTGGGCGCGCGCTTCAAGGTCAGCCGCATCACCGTGCGCCAGGCGCTGGGTGATCTGCAAAAGGAAGGCCTGATCTACAAGATTCACGGCAAAGGTACCTTTGTCTCCAAGCCCAAGGCCTATCAGAACGTCAGCACCTTGCAGGGGTTGGGCGAGTCCATGACCGAGCGCGGCTATGAAGTGATCAACCGCCTGCGCAGTTACCGCTTTGTGCCGGCGGACAAACTGGTGGCCGAGCGCCTGGGTGTGGAGGAGGGCACCACGGTCACGCAGATCAAGCGCGTACGCCTGATCAACCGCGAACCGGTGTCGCTGGAAATCACCTATCTCAGCCAGGCCCTGGGCGAACGCCTGGAAAACGCCGACCTGGTGACCCGCGACATCTTCCTGATCCTGGAGAACGACTGCGGCCTGCAACTGGGCCACGCCGACGTAGCGATTGACGCGGTGCTCGCTGACAGCGAGCTGACCCAGGCGCTGAACGTCGAGGCCGGTTCGCCGATCATGCGCATCGAACGCCTGACTCATACCGCCAACGGCCAGCCCGTGGACTTTGAACACCTGTATTACCGCGGTGATGCCTTTCAGTATCGCCTGCGCATCGACCGTCAGCGAGGTAGCCGCCCGTGAGCCGCAAAACCCTGGAACTGGAATACGACATCGTGGTGATCGGCGGCGGCACCGCCGGCCCCATGGCGGCGATCAAGGCCAAGGAGGCCAACCGCGACCTGCGGGTGTTGCTGATCGACAAGGCCAACGTCAAGCGCAGCGGCGCCATCAGCATGGGCATGGACGGGCTGAACAACGCGATTATCCCGGGCCACTCAACGCCGGAGCAGTACACCAAGGAGATCACGATTGCCAACGACGGCATCGTCAACCAGGCGGCGGTGTATGCCTACGCGACCCACAGTTTTGAAACCATCGAGCAACTGGACCGCTGGGGCGTGAAGTTCGAGAAGGACGAAACCGGCGATTACGCGGTGAAGAAAGTCCACCACATGGGCGCCTACGTATTGCCGATGCCGGAAGGGCACGACATCAAGAAGGTGCTGTATCGCCAGCTCAAGCGGGCCCGGGTCAGCATCACCAACCGCCTGGTGTGCACCCGTCTGCTCACCGACAGCGAAGGCGCGGTGAATGGTGTGATGGGGTTTGACTGCCGCACTGCGGATTTTCAGGTGATCAAGGCCAAGGCGGTGATTCTGTGCTGCGGCGCGGCCGGCCGCCTGGGCTTGCCGTCCTCGGGTTACCTGATGGGCACCTATGAAAACCCGACCAACGCCGGCGACGGCTACGCCATGGCCTACCACGCCGGCGCCGAACTGGCGAACCTGGAGTGCTTCCAGATCAATCCGCTGATCAAGGATTACAACGGTCCGGCCTGCGCCTATGTCACCGGGCCCCTGGGCGGCTACACCGCCAACAACAAGGGCGAACGCTTCATCGAGTGCGACTACTGGAGCGGGCAGATGATGTGGGAGTTCCACCAGGAGCTGGAAAGCGGCAACGGCCCGGTGTTTCTCAAGCTCGATCACCTGGCCGAGGAAACCATCCAGAACATCGAACAGATCCTGCACAGCAACGAGCGCCCCAGCCGTGGCCAGTTCCACGCCAACCGGGGCACCGACTACCGCAGCCAGATGGTCGAGATGCACATCTCCGAGATCGGCTTTTGCAGCGGGCATTCGGCGTCGGGCGTGTGGGTCAACGAGCGCGCCGAGACGTCGGTCAAGGGCCTGTACTCGGCGGGTGACATGGCGGCGGTGCCGCATAACTACATGCTCGGTGCGTTCACCTACGGCTGGTTTGCCGGCACCAACGCTGCAGGCTTTGTGGCCGGGCGCGAGTTCAGCGCCGTGGATGCCGCGCAAGTGGCTGCAGAACAGGCTCGGGTCTATGCGCCACTGGACCGCGAAACCGGCCTGCCGCCGGCCCAGGTCGAGTACAAGCTGCGGCGTTTCGTCAACGATTACCTGCAACCGCCCAAGGTCACCCGCAAGATGGAAATCGGCTTGCAACGCTTCGCCGACATCGAACGCGACCTGGACCAGATGAAGGCGCACAACCCCCATGAATTGATGCGCGCCATGGAAACCAGCGTGATCCGCGACTGCGCCGAAATGGCCGCCCGCGCCTCGCTGTACCGCGCCGAAAGCCGCTGGGGCCTTTACCACCACCGGGTCGATCACCCGCAGCGCAACGACGCCGACTGGTTCTGCCATTGCCACCTGAAAAAGGGCGACGACGGGCAGATGGTCAGCTTCAAGAAACCCGTCGAGCCCTATGTGATCCCGCTGGACGCCGAAGAGATGCAGGCCTACGACCGCCTGCGCGTAGGGGCTGACGCCGCCTGAATGTGCCCCCCCAAGCTCGCTCACCACAGGACACCGTGAAATGGCCTATCAGCCCCAGGAAATATTCTTCCGTTCCAACGCCCCGGTGACGGTGGACGAAGACAAGTGCATCGCCGAAAAAGGCTGCACGGTCTGCGTCGACGTGTGCCCGATGGACCTGTTGGCGATCAATCCGGCAACGCAGAAAGCGTACATGGCCTTCGATGAATGCTGGTACTGCATGCCCTGCGAAAAAGATTGCCCCACCGGCGCAGTCAAGGTCGAGATCCCGTACCTGCTGCGCTGAGACCCGCCGCAAAAGCCATCCGCCAACACCGGACGCCGCCCTTGCCACACCCCCTCGTTTCCCACCGCGCCAGACCGTGGCGGAGACGATTCCTTTAACCATGATTCGAGGGGAAACACCCAATGTTATTGCGCGCAACGCTGGCCGGCCTGGTGCTGGCTTCCCTGGGCCTGTCGGCTCAGGCCCAAACGATCCGGGTAGCCATCGGCACCCAGGACACCACCATCAACTGCGCGGCGGGCGGCTTGCTGATCCGCGAGCTGGGGCTGTTGGACAAGTACCTGCCACACGACGGCACGTACAAGGACGCCACCTACGACATCCAGTGGAAAAACTTCACCAGTGGCGCGCCGCTGACCAATGAAATGGTCGCCGGCAAACTGGACTTCGGCGCGATGGCTGACTTCCCGGGAGCCTTCAATGGCGTGGCGTTCGAGGCGGCGGGCAAGCACAGCCTGTTTATCAGCGTGCTGTCGGGCAATATCAAGGGCAGCGGCAACGGCATCGTGGTGCCGACCGCTTCCAGCGCCCAGTCCCTGGCGGACCTCAAGGGCAAGACCATTTCCGTGCCCTTCGCCTCGACGGCCCATGGCATGTTGCTGCGCGCCGTAGCGGCCCAGGGTTGGGACCCGCTCAAGGACGTCAATATCATTGCCCAGGCGCCCGAAGTGGCGGGTTCGGCGTTGCAGGCCAACAAGATCGACGCCCATGCGGACTTTGTGCCGTTTGGCGAGTTGTTCCCCAACCGTGGGTTTGCCCGCAAGATCTACGATGGCTCGCAATCCAACACCCCGACATTCCACGGCGCGCTGGTGGATGAGGGCTATGCCAAACA
Source organism: Pseudomonas sp. BIGb0558 (assembly GCF_024807515.1). Classification (NCBI taxonomy): domain Bacteria; kingdom Pseudomonadati; phylum Pseudomonadota; class Gammaproteobacteria; order Pseudomonadales; family Pseudomonadaceae; genus Pseudomonas; species Pseudomonas sp. BIGb0558. Next base: position 190,071 of record NZ_JANUEW010000004.1, on the reverse strand, counting down.
GTACCCGGAAGTCGTCGTCGCCTACCTGCGTGCGAGCATCGAAGCCAATCAGTTGCTGGCGGCAGAGCCGGAGAAGTACAGCGAACTGATCGAAAAAGTCACCGGCGTTGAAGCCGAGGTCAACTACCTGTTCCATGGCCCACTGGGGGTACAGACCCGCGACCTGAGCTGGAAACCCGAATACCGCCAGGCCGTGGGCACCGCCATCGACACCCTCAAGCTGCTGAAAAAAGCCGACCGCGGGCTGGACCTCAATACCTTTATCAACGACCAGTACATCCGCGCCGCGTTCAAGGCGTCGGGCCTGGACTACGAGGCGCAATTGGGCAACTACGCCCAGGCACCGCTGAAGGCCAACGACGCCCTGAGCGGCGCGCCGATCACCGACTGGAAGCATGTCGCGCAAATCTGGGTCAAGGGTGAGCCCAAGGTGCGCAATTACGCATCGGCCGAAGCCGCATTCACCGCGTTGGACAGCCTGAACAAACAAGGCAAGGCCGTGCGCGCGGTGTATGCCCAGGCCGAGGACAGCGGCATCAAGTTGCTGGCGAGCCAGGCCTGGTTTGCGACCAACCAGCAAGGCCAGCTCAGTGCATTCCTGCTCAAGGGCCAGGCGCAGCAGTTCGCCCAGGCCCAGGGCGGCAAGGTGTTCAACTTTACCGACGCCGGCGCGCAGGCCGTTGCCGGTCGCTGAGGGAGCGCATTCATGACAAGCACCCCATGGCGCTGGTTGCCCAAGGCCGCTTCATTGCTGTTATGCCTGCTGTTCTGGCAGTTGGCGGCCAGCCTGCACTGGAACCTGGGCCTGGTGACCTTTGCCAACGTGCCCACACCGGGTTCCGTGGTGCAGGCTGCCCTGGGCCTGGTGGACTCGGGCAAGCTCGCCCGGCACCTGAGTGCGAGCTTGACCCGGGTATTCGAGGGCTACCTGGCGGCAGCGCTGGTGGGGATTGGCCTGGGTATCGCGATTGGCCGCTGGAAGTGGGCGGAAGACCTGCTGCTGCCGCCCCTGGAGGTGATCCGACCGATCCCGGCAGTAGCCTGGATCCCGCTGGCGATCCTGATGTTTCCCTCATCTGAGCTGTCGATGATCTTCATCACCTTCACCGGCGCGCTGTTTCCGGTATTGCTCAACACGGTGCATGGCGTGGAAGGCGTCGACCCACGGCTGATCGCCTCGGCGCGCAGCCTGGGGGCAGGGCGCCGGGCGATCCTGCTGGAAGTGATTCTGCCGGGCGCTGCGCCGAGCATCATTACCGGCCTGGCGATCGGCATGGGCACCTCGTGGTTTTGCCTGGTGACGGCGGAAATGATCTCCGGCCAGTACGGTATCGGCTATTACACCTGGGAGTCCTACACCATCCAGAACTATGCCGACATTGTCGTCGGCATGCTGTTGATCGGGGTGCTGGGCATGGGCAGCAGCCTGCTGGTCAAGCGCCTTGGCGCACTGTTCACTCCCTGGCATCGACCACGAGGTAAAGCCTGATGAGTCATCTTGAAGGCCGTGTCGACATACGCGGCTTGTCCATTGTATTGGGCGAAAAGCAGCAGGCGTTCGAGGCGGTAAAGGCCCTGGATTGCAGGATCGAACCGGGGCAGTTCGTGTGCGTTCTCGGGCCGTCCGGGTGTGGCAAGTCGACCTTGCTCGGTGCGCTGGCCGGGCACCTCACCCCGAGCCTGGGCACCCTGGAAATGGACGGCCAGCCGGTGGTCGGGCCGTCTCAGCAGCGGGGCATGGTGTTTCAGCAACACACGCTGTTTCCCTGGCGCTCGGTGCGCGAAAACGTCGCCTTCGGCCTGAAGATGCGCGGCGTGGGCAAAGCCGAGCGCCTCGCCGCGGCCGATGAGATTCTTCAACTGGTAGGCCTGGAAGGCTTTGCCGAGCGCTGGCCCAACCAGTTGTCCGGCGGCATGCAGCAGCGGGTGGAAATTGCCCGGGTGCTGATCAACCGTCCCAGCCTCTTGTTGATGGACGAACCCTTCGGTGCACTGGATGCCCTGACCCGCATGAAAATGCAGGCCTTGCTGCTGGACATCTGGACCCGCATCCGCACCACCGTCGTGTTTGTCACCCATGACATCGACGAAGCGTTGTTCCTCGCCGACCGCATCCTGGTGATGAGCCCGCGCCCCGGGCGCATCATCGAAGACTTCCCGCTGACCTTCCCGAGGCCACGCAGCACGGAGCTGATGACCTCCGCGGAATTTACCCACCTCAAGCGTCATTGCCTGGAACTGCTGCACCACGAAGATGGACGCCAGTTGCCACGGCTGAACCCGCTCGGGCTGCCCAACGATCACCCAAGACCGCGATTTGCCATATGACCTATGAAACCGAAAACCCCGACATCGAGGCCCTGCGTCCACGGCTGCAGGCGGCGGATGCCGGCATGCGCCGGATCGCCCTGATTGAGCTGGCCGACCTCGAAGACCCCGACGGCCTGGTGTGGCTGGTGGACAGCCTGGGCAACGACCCGGCCACCGATGTGCGCGCCCAGGCCGCCAGCCTGCTGGAGGCGTGGGAAGAAGACGAGGTGGTCGAGGCACTGTGCCAGGCACTCACCGACACCGAGGCGTCGGTACGTGACGCTGCCGCCCAGAGTTTGAGCGTACTCAAGACAACGCAGGCGGGCCGGTTATTACTGCCGTGGACCAGCCACGCCGATGTCAGCGTACGCACCGCGATATTCCGGGCACTGCGCGAGTTGCGCCTGGAAGCCGCGGCGCCGTCAGCCCTGCTGGCGCTGAACGATGCCGATGCCGGCGTACGTCGCGAAGCCGTGGGCGTGCTCGGCTGGCTCAAGCACCTGCCGGCCCTGGACGCCTTGGCGACCTTGGCCAGCACCGACCCGGATACCGAAGTCCGCCGAGCCGCCACCGGCGCCCTGGGCCTGGCCAGTGATGATCGGGTACTGCCGGCGCTGTATCAGGCGTTGCAGGACGCCACCTGGCAAGTGCGCGAAGAGGCCGCGACCACCCTGGGCAAAGTCGGCAGCGCCAGTGCCGGCGACGCCTTGATCAAGGCGCTGGCCGATGACTATTGGCAAGTCCGGCTGCGCGCCACCCGCAGCCTGGGGCGCTTGCGATACGCACCGGCGTTGCAAGCGCTGATCCTGGCGCTGGGCCACAGCATCAGTAACCTGCGCAAGGAAGCCGCCCTGGCGCTGGGGGAGTTGGGCGACCGCCAAGCCCTTGGCCCGCTGCGGGATGCCGCCGACGATGGCGACCCGGAAGTGCGCAAGGCGGTACGCATTGCCCTGGCACAGCTGCAATGAACCGCCCGCCTGAAGGCATTGGCCGGGATGACGGTGGACGCTTGAGGCTGGAATGGCGCGAGGGCGTGCAATGGATCGACCATGCCCGCCTGCGCCGTGAATGCCCATGCTCACAGTGCCGGGCGTTTCGGTTGAGAGGCACGCCGCCGCTGGTGTCGGACGGCGTGCGGGTGCTGGAAATCCATTCCCAGGGATATGGCGTGCAGTTGGTCTTCAGCGACGGGCATCAGCGGGGGATTTACCCGTGGGCTTATTTGGCACAGATGAGTCCCTATCCATTGCTGCGGTGACGGCCTCGTCTTCTGTAGGAGCTGGCTTGCCTGCGATGCAGGCGCTTCGGTCTATCTGAAAGTATTGGATCAAACTGTGGACTGCATTTCAGGACATCGCAAAGTGGCGGTTGATCGTGTGCAATAGCGCGAAAGCCCCGGATTGCGGGGTAGAGCAGGGGCCCGATTGCCGGGTGTGGCAACCAACTACCCCGCGCCGTTATGACCCAGTGCCGGCCAGGTGCGCCGGCAATCGGTTGAGGGTCCACCACGCAGTCAGCATCGCCGCCACCGCGCTCAGAGCGATGCCGATCAGCATCGGCGCCGGTGTATGGTCGGCAAACACACCCACCACCGCCATGCACGCAGCGGCGGTGATCATCTGGATCGCGCCCAGCAGCGCGGATGCAGAACCGGCCACCGCGCCGTGGTCTTCCAGGGACAACACCCCGGCGGCGGGCAACAGGAGCCCGAGGAAACCAAAACCGATAAACAGCAGCGCCATCATCAACGGCAGGCTGTTGGCCCACAGGGTGGTGAGTGCCAGCAGGGTCATGACTGTTGCGACGCCCGCCACCGACCAGCGAATCAGCGGCGCCAGACCGAAGCGGGCACTCAAGCGCGCGGTCAGTTGGCTGAGGGCAAAAAACGAGGCGGCGTTGAGGGCGAAGCACAGGCTGAATTGGGTCGGCGTCAACCCGTAGTACTCGATGTACACGAACGGCGCGCTGCCGATAAATACAAAGAAGGTCGCCAGGCCAAAACCGCCCACCACCGACAAGCCGGTAAACACCGGGTCGCGCAGCAACGCGCCGTAGCTGCCGAACGCATTGCCCAGGGTCTTGCCCAGGCGGCGTTCGGCGGGATGGGTTTCCGGCAGTTGCACGGCGGTCATGATCAGGCACAGCACGGCGGCCACCGCGAGTACCCAGAACACTTCGCGCCAGCTCCACACCGCAATGACCAGGCTGCCGGCCAATGGCGCCAGGATCGGTGAAATACTCACCACCAGCATCAACAGCGCCATCAAGCGTGCCGCTTCATGGCCGGTGTACAGGTCACGGACAATCGCCCGGGGAATTACCATCCCGGCGCAGGCGCCAAAGGCCTGCAGGGCCCGGAAGCCAATCAGCACTTCGATGTTTGGCGCCAGGGCGCAGCCAATACTGCCCACGATGAAAATCACCAGGCCGGCATAGATCGGCGGCTTGCGACCGAACACATCGCTGATCGGCCCGTAGAACAACTGGCACACCCCGATGATCATGAAGAACACCGTGAGGCTCATCTGCACGGCAGCAGGCGAGGCGTGCAGGCTGGCGCCCAGCGTCGGCAAGGCCGGCAGGTAGCTGTCGATGGCAAAGGGGCCGACGGCGGTGATCAACCCCAGCAGCAGGGCGAGGTGGGCGATACTTCGGGGCATGGAGGTTCCGGGCGACGGTAAAAAAGAGCAGCCAGCTTAGTGACCGCTTGTTGGGGATACAAGCCGGTGTTTGTTGAGGGCAAAATCCTCGACCTGCAAGGTCATCCCAGTGATCAACCCGGCCAGTGTCGCCGGGCCGATTATTTCCCGGGGATCGGTGCGGCCGCATCAACTGCGATCCGGTCCCGCCGAGCTTCTCCAGCCGGGGATAGCCAACGGTTATCGTCCGCGGCGCACTTCTCATTACTCGCCCGGCAGCAAGTGCAGTACTTTCATTTGGCAGCGATTCACTCAGCCATGACGGTTTGTCGTCGTGGCGGATTTCCCAAATGGAAGAGGTTCTTGCAATGCAGACAACTGGGCCGTACTCGGGGCTATTTCCTGTTGCCCCGACGCCTTTTACCGACAATGGTGAGCTCGATTTCGAGGGGCAGGGGCGTGTACTTGACTGCATGATCGACCAGGGCGTCGACGGCATTTGCATTCTGGCCAACTACTCGGAACAGTTTCTGCTCTTGGATGAAGAGCGTCGACAGTTGACTGAGTTTTGCCTGGCCCATGTCCAGGGGCGTGTCCCGGTGATGGTTACCTGCAGTCATTTCAGCACTCAGGTCGCCGGTCAGCGCGCTCGTCACGCGGCGGACCACGGGGCGGCGCTGATCATGATGATGCCTCCCTACCATGGCGCGGGCATCAAGCTGGAGCCGCGGCTGATCATCGAACATTTCGCACGGGTCGCCGAGGCGTGCCAACTGTCGATCATGATCCAGGACGCGCCCCTCAGTGGCGTCACGCTCTCGACCGCATTCCTGGCAGAAGTGGCACGCACCTTGCCGCTGGTTCGGTACTTTAAAATCGAGGTGCCGGGCACCGCGGCCAAGCTGCGTCATCTTATCGAGTTGGGCGGTGACAACATTGTTGGTCCGTTTAATGGTGAAGAGGCTATAACCCTCATGGCCGATCTGGATGCCGGTGCACGCGGCGTCATGGCCAGCGCGATGATTCCCGATCTGATTCGGCCCGTGATGGCGGCTCACGCTGAAGGTCGTCGTCAAGACGCCATCCAGGCCTATGAGCGGATTTTGCCGCTGATCAACTACGAGAACCGTCAATGCGGTCTGCGCGCCGCAAAAACGGTGATGAAGGAGGGCGGGGTGATCAAGTCAGACTGCGTGCGTCACCCACTGGAAACGTTGCACCCGCAGACGCGTGCGGGCTTGCTTGAACTGGCCAGTGCGGCCAATCCGATTGCGTTGCAATGGGGTCGGTAAGAGGGGCACCTGACGCCTGGCAACGGCGTGAAGGTGGCCGGGCTACGCTATCTGAAGATCGTTGAGTATTTGTCTAGGGCTCGGGTGAGAACAACAAAAATGACTGTTTTAGCGAACGCTGGTTTGTCCACGGTGACATCGGAATTGATTCGTCTGGTTGATGTGACGAAGTCATATGGCAGTATCAATGTGTTAAAGCCGGTCAATCTGGATATTAAAGACGGCGAGTTTCTGACGATTCTTGGTCCGTCCGGATCCGGTAAAACAACCATCTTGCGCATGATTGGCGGGTTTACGGCGCCGACTTCAGGCCAGGTGTTATTGCGCGGAACCGATATCGTAAGCCTGCCGATCTTCAAAAGACCGTTCAACACGGTGTTTCAGGATTACGCACTCTTCCCCCACATGACGGTGGCGGGCAATGTGGGGTATGGGCTGCGCATTCGCCGCTTGCCTGCCGACCAGATCAAGGCCAAGGTCAGGGCTGTGCTCGAAACCGTCAACCTGGCCGATAAGGCCGACCGTTATCCTTCGGCGCTTTCCGGCGGCCAGCGTCAGCGAGTCGCCCTGGCAAGGGCCATTGTCTGTGAGCCGCAAGTGATCCTGCTCGACGAGCCCCTGGCGGCACTGGATGCCGAACTGCGTCGATCGATGCAGGATTTTCTCAAGGATCTGCAGCGAAGAATCCGTACCACGTTTGTGTTCATCACCCATGACCAGGAAGAGGCGATTGCCATGTCGGATCGCATCGCAGTGATGGACCACGGCAACCTTATTCAAGTCGGAACGCCCAAAGAGATTTACTACAAACCCAAAAGTGAGTTTGTCGCGAAATTTTTTGGAGAAAACAACTTACTGCCGACCACCCCAAAGGGCGGCGCCTTAATTGAGAGCCCGCTCGGTCAACACGCCTCTCCCGGGGCTATGGATAAAGCGCTGCAAATAGCCATCCGGCCTGAGAGTTTCAGCCTGCACGATGGAACCGAGTGCGGACCGGATCAGCAGGTTACCACCGCCAAACTGGAAAGCCTGACCTTCCTTGGGCCTACCACCCAGTTATCACTTTCTCTGGGGAGTGCGGCGGCGCATCGAATCAAAGTCCGCTTGCCAACGGCGCTGTGTGCCAATCATCTGAGTGTTGGCGCACAGGTTTCGTTGCGCTGGTCGGCATCCGATGTCAGCTTCGTGCCGAGAGAAGCCTGAATGACCTCCCTGACTCTGGAAATGGAACCTGTCAGCCGGTCGCGGCTGCAACTTACGAGGATCATCGTGAAACTCCTGATCTATGGCGTCCCCACCGTCATGATCCTGGTTCCATTGGTGTCTTTCCTGGCTTATAGCTTTTTAGAACAGAAAAACGGCGCCCTGACGGGGAGTTTGACGTTGGCAAACTATGCCGGATTTTTTGCCGGCAGTTACCTCAAGGTTTTTCTCGGCACGTTGAAACTGGCCTTCTTTGTTGCCTTGGTAGCGTTGGTGTTTGGCTACATCATTTCCTACCTGATTTGGCGCCTGGAGGGTTCTGCGCGCTACTTGCTGTTGTTGCTCAGCGCCTTGCCCCTGGTGATGAATTACGTCGTCAAGATTTACGCGATGCGCAGCATTCTTGGGTACAGCGGATTTCTGAATTCGCTGTTGTTATCGCTCGGGATCATCGACGTGCCAAGCCGGCTGTTTATTTTCAACCAGACGGCCGTAATGATTGCGATGGCAGTGATCTATTTGCCCTTTGGCATCTTGCCGATATTCCTCGCACTCGACCGCATTCCACCGTCTTTGATCGCCGCCGCTGCCGATTTGGGAGCCAAGCCCGGCCGGACGTTTTTCACCATCGTCCTTCCGTTGAGTCTGCCCGGTTCGATTGCCGGTGCGTTGTTCGTGATGGTGATCGCCATTGGTGACTATCTGACGCCGCAAATGGTCGGTGGCAGCGAGGGCTTCACATTTGGGCGCGCCATCTGGAGCCAGTTCGGGATGGCGTTCAACTGGCCCCTCGGTGCTGCATTGGCTGTTGTGCTGCTGGTCGCTGTGATCGCAATCATCGGGCTGGCGTCCCTTGTTTCCCGGATCGGGAGAGTGAAATGACCCTCATGGAACGTATCACGCTCACTGTGCTGTGGGTGATCGGTGTCTTGGCGTTCGCCGTGTTGTATGCGCCAGCCGCCATCGTAGTCACGCTGTCGTTCTTCAGTATTAAAAATCACCAGATTGACTGGTCTGATTTCAGCTTGCAGTGGTACGGCAAGTTTGCTGAAAACACTCAATTGCTGGAATCACTCGGTAACTCGTTGTTGGTAGGCGCCTGCGCTGTCGTGGGCGCAACCGTTATTTCGCTGGCGCTTGCCTACTACATGAAAACTGGCGCGAGAAAAGGTCAGAAATATATTGAGTTCGTTATATTTTTGCCCTTTGTACTGCCTGCAATCATTACCGGTATTTCATTGCTGGTGGCATTTCGAGAGGCAGGCCTGGAACGGAGTCTGGTCACCGTCACCATCGGCCATGTGGTCCTGATACTGGCGGTTATCTACCGCATGATCATGATCCGGTTGGACACCCTTGAAGATTCACAGATCGAAGGCTCACTTGACCTGGGCGCCAATGGCTTCGAGACATTTATTTATATTGTTTTCCCGCAGTTGCGTTCCGCGTTAGTGACAAGTTCCCTGCTGGCGTTTGCGCTTTCGTTTGATGAAACATTGGTGACCTTCTTCCTGGTCGGGGGCGACAGCACACTTCCGATGCGATTGTGGGCAATGATGCGAACCGGCTTCACTCCGGAAATCAATGCACTGGTTTCGGTGGTGCTGTGTGTAACGCTGGTTTGTGCGGCGCTGGGCGCGCTGTCGCTACGTCAAAGTATTGAACGCAAGGCATAACAATAATACGGCTTTACCCAAGTTGAACCCTTTTTACTGCTGAGCAGGTGTCGTGTACGAAGAGTGATAACGCTATGGGCAGACAAGAACGTCCAAGTAGTTAGCACATAATAATTTAAAACTATCGAGAGAGAACGACATGAAAAGACGTGATTTTTTGGCTTTAAGTACCGTCGTTGCGGCCAGCACGCTAATAACGCCGGGGTTGATGCGCATCGCCGGGGCCGCGAGCAAAGAACTCAGGGTATTGACTTGGGAAGGTTACGCTGACGATCAGTGGGTTAAAGCGTTTGAGAAAAAAACCGGTGCTTCGGTCTCGGTGACCTACGCGGCCAGTGTGGATGAGATCTTCGCAAAAATGACGGCGTCCCAAGGTGCTGATTACGACGTGATCGCCATCGAGACATCGTCTTATAAACGCCTGACTCAGGAAAAGCTGATCCAGCCACTCGAGGTGGCCAAGCTGCAGAACGCGAAAAACCTGATGCCCAGTTTCCAGAACGTGTCGGCGATCACCTTTGATGGCAAAACATACGCGGCCCCCTTCGCCTGGGGCTCCATCCCTCTTATATACAACGCTGACGTATTTAAAGTCGCCCCGGACAGCTGGGAAGTGTTTTGGGATGAAAAATACAAAGGCCGGATGATTATCGTGGACGACGCCAACAATGCAATTGTGACGGCGGCGTTGACACTTGGCATTAAAGACCCGTTCAACTTGACCGACGATCAATTCGGCCTGATCAAGACCAAACTGCTGGCGCAAAAATCCAACATTGCCAGTTATTACTCGGGCTTCGACGACGGGGTTAGCATTTTTGCTCAAGGCGGTATCGACTTCATGATGTCCATGGGCGAGCCTCAGGCTGCCATGCTGAAGAAACGCAATGTTAATGCGCAACTCACTATTCCCAAAGAAGGGGCGATCGGCTGGATTGATTGTTGGTGTATCAGTGCCAAAGCCCGGGATGTGGGCCTGGCGCATGCCTGGGTCGATGCCATGCTGGAAAAGGATGTGGGCACTTATATCAGTGAAAAAACCGGTTATGGCAACTCCACCAATGAAGACGCGAACATCAAGATTGGCCTGACGTATTCCGACAAGTTGGTGTTTTTGCAGGCCCCCGAAGATTTTGGTCGCCGCATAGAATTGTGGAACGAGATCAAGGCAACTTCAGTTTGATGACGTTGCAATACCGATAAAACAAGAAGTAAAAGGATCAGTACATGAAAGCATTATTCGAGGCTGTACCGTTGGGTCTTACCCCCCTTCGGGTGAGCCGGTTGGGCGTCGGTACTACGGCAATCGGCGGCCTCTATTCGCCTACCAGCGCGAGCAGCGCCGAAGAGACGCTGCAGGCGGCCTGGGACACCGGGGTTCGCTTCTTTGATTCCGCTCCCCAATATGGCAACGGCATGGCTGAACAACGGCTGGGCGCCTTTTTACAGGGCAAGCCTCGGGATGAGTATGTGGTGTGCACCAAGGTCGGTCGCCTGCTGCGGGTGCCCGACATTCCAGTGGCCGACGGCTACTACAAAGGCACTCCACCGGAGCGGCCGGTATTTGATTTCAGCTATGACGGCGTGATGAAGTCCGTGGAAGAAAGCCTCGTTCGCCTTGGCCTCGACCGCATTGACGTGTTGCACATCCATGACCCTGACAACCATTATCCGCAGGCCATCGACGGTGCCTATAAAGCACTCGACCGGTTGCGCGCAGATGGCACGATTGGCGCGGTCGGCGCGGGCATGAACCAGAGCCATATGCTCGCCGAGTTTGCCCGCAATGGAGATTTCGACTGCTTCCTGCTGGCGGGCCGTTATACCTTGCTGGAGCAGGGCGCCCTGACAGAGTTGCTGCCGCTGTGCGTACAAAAGAACATTTCGATCATTATCGGTGGGGTCTACAACAGCGGCATCCTGGCCAACCCCAGCGCCGGCGCAAAATTCAATTACGAAGATGCCGACCGGGCCCAGATAGCGCGCGCCTTGATGCTTGAGAACGTGTGCCTGAGTCATGGCGTATCGTTGAAAGCCGCAGCCGTCCAGTTTCCACTGGCCCATCCTGCAGTGGCCAGCGTGCTCACGGGCCCCAGGACTCCGGCAGAAATGCTCGAAAACGCCGAACTGTTCCGCACGCCGATCCCGAGTGCCTTGTGGCGGGATCTCAAGGCCCAGGGCCTGATTGCTGCCGACGCGCCTACAGCGTGAAGGCCATCATGTCGAACCGGATCATCGATACCCACCAGCACTTTTGGAACCTGTCCACCGGAACCTACCCATGGATGGCCGGCGATGCGATGCGACCCCTGCGACGCCACTTTGGCCCGCAGGACCTGCAGCCTCTGCTGGTCGAAAACGGCATCAGTGCGACGATCATTGTGCAATGCCGGCACGACATGGCGGAAACTCGCGACTTGCTGGCGATCGCCGCCAGCCATGACTTTGTCATCGGCGTTGTGGGTTGGGTCGATCTCGAATCAGGCAACGTACCCGGGCAAATCGACGCCTTGCGCGCGTTACCCGGGGGCGACAAGCTCGTGGGCATACGCCATAACGTTCATGACGAGCTCGACGCCGAGTGGCTGTGTCGGCCCGCGGTACAGGACGCCGTCGGCGCGGTCATCAGTGCAGGGCTGACCTTCGACCTGTTGGTGCGCAGCAGGGAGTTGCCGGCGGCGACGCTGCTGGTCCGGCGTCATCCACAGGGCCGTTTCGTGCTTGACCATCTCGCCAAACCGCCAATCGCCCAAGGGTTCAGCCACACCTGGCATGAAGCGCTGAAGCTGCTTGCCGAAAGCGACAATGTTTGGTGCAAGGTCTCGGGGCTGGTCACGGAAGCAGCCCCTGGCGCCAGCGTCGAAACCTTTGACCACTACACGCAGATTGCCCTGGCGGTTTTCGGCCAGTCGCGTGTGTTGTTCGGTTCGGACTGGCCCGTGTGCACACTGGCGGCGACTTACCTCAAGGTCAAGACCGTCGCTGAACGACTGGTCGCCGCACAGCCGGAGCTGGCGGGGCGATTTTTCCATCTCAATGCTATCGACGCCTATAACCTGGGTTAACGCCCTGCAAGACAAGGACAATCACATGAGCATCGACTTTAGTACCGGAACCTGGCTGAACCCACCTGCCGATTGGTTGGCGGACGGCACCGGCCTGACCCTGACCACCGACGAAAAAACTGATTTCTGGCGTAAAACCCATTACGGTTTCATTCGCGACACCGGTCACTTTCTGGGCTTCCCGGCGGCCAACGGGTTCACGGCGCAGATTCGCATTCAGGGTGAGTTTCGTACGCTTTATGACCAGGCAGGCCTGATGGTGCGGATTGATGAAACCCGCTGGATGAAAACCGGCGTGGAGTTCACCGACGGTGAGTTGTTCCTCAGCACCGTCATCACTGACGGGCAGTCCGATTGGTCGGTGTCCCAGCCATTCAAGGCACTGGAGGACTTCTATCTGCGGGTCACCGTGGGCAACGGCGCGATGCGTGTCCAGGCATCGCGTGACGGTATTTTCTGGCCATTGTTGCGCCTGGCGCCGTTCCCGGAGGCCGCCAGCTATCAGGTGGGGCCGACGGCCTGTACGCCGGAGCGAAGCGGCCTGACCATCCGGTTTACCGAGTTCTCCATCGGCCCGGCCACCACCAAAAACCTCCACGACTTGAGCTAAAGGACTTCCCATGCTGATTGGTATTGACCCGATCCTGAACGCCGACATTCTGTTTGCATTGCGCGCAATGGGCCATGGTGACGAGATCGTCATCGCAGACGGCAGTTTCCCTGCACACACCGTGGCCAAGCGGCTGATTCGCATGGAGGCAGCCGACCTGTCACGCATGCTCAAAGCCGTGCTGTCAGTGATGCCGATTGATGAGTCTGAACCCGATCCGGTGGTAGGCATGGAAGTGATCGATGAGCCTGACACCCTCGTTACGGCGCATACGGTGATTCAGGATGTGCTGGACGCACTGCCAGGCGCATCGCCGACCCTCAGTCGCATCGAGCGTTTTGCTTTCTACGACCGAGCCAAGGAAGCGTTTGCGGTTATCGCAACTGGTGAAACCCTGTTTTACGGCAATGTGATCATCCGCAAAGGTACCGTGAACCTGGGCGGTAATTGACACAGGCAGCCCCACAAAAAAGGGGACCTTCGGGTCCCCTTTCTGCTGTCTGTGATCAGGTAATGGCGCCAATCTGCCAAGGCACAAATTCATTCTGCCCGTAGCCGTGGGTTTCGCTCTTGCTGGGCTCTCCGGATGCCACGCGCAGCATCATGTCGAAGATATGGATGCCGCGCTCCTCGATCGTATCGGTGCCGTCGGCGATGCCGCCACAGTTCACGTCCATGTCTTCTTCCTGATGATTGAACATGTGCGAGTTGGTGGCGATCTTGATCGAGGGGGAGGGCGCACAGCCGAACGCCGAGCCCCGGCCGGTAGTGAACGCCAGCAGGTTGGCACCGCCCGCCACCTGGCCGGTGGCCGAAATCGGGTCGTAGCCCGGGGTGTCCATGAACACCAGGCCGTGAGCGGTGACCGCTTCGGCATATTCGTAGACATCCACCAGGTTGGTGGAGCCGCCCTTGGCCACGGCGCCCAGGGACTTCTCCAGGATTGTGGTCAAGCCACCGGCCTTGTTGCCGGCCGATGGGTTGTTGTTGAGTTCGGCATTCATGCGCTGGCAGTAGCTTTCCCACCAACGGATACGGGCGATGAGTTTTTCACCGACTTCGTCGCTGACGGCACGGCGTGTCAACAGGTGTTCGGCGCCATAGATCTCCGGTGTCTCGGACAGGATCGCGGTGCCGCCCGCGGCGACGAGCCGATCGACTGCGTTGCCCAGGGCTGGGTTGGCGGTGATCCCGGAGTACCCGTCCGAGCCGCCACATTGCAGTCCGACCACCAGGTGCTTGGCGCTGACCGCCTGGCGCTGTACCTGGTTGGCGGCCGGCAACAGGGCCTTGATTTGCTCAATACCGTTGGCAATGGATTTCGAGGTGCCACCGACACCCTGGATGGTGAACACGCGAAGGTGCGGGCCGGCTTGCAGGTGTCGGGCGGTGAGCAAGTCGTCGATCTGGTTGGTTTCGCAACCCAGGCCAATCATCAGCACCGAATGGAAGTTGGCGTGCACGGCATAACCACCCAGGGTTCGCTGCAACATCGCCAAGGCTTCGCCGCCGGGGTCCACCGCGCAGCCTATACCGTGTGTCAGCGCGACGACGCCATCCACAGCCGGATAAGGCGCGAGGGCTTCGGGGTGGATGTCGCGCCGGAAGTAGTCGGCGATCGCCCGCGCCACCGTGGCCGAGCAGTTCACCGACGTCAGCACGCCAATGTAGTTGCGCGTGGCGACGCGCCCGTCCGGGCGCACGATGCCCATGAACGTTGCCTCGCGATGCGGGGTGGGTTTGGCATCGATGCCGAATGCGTGACTGCGTGAAAAGTGTGCCATGCCGAGGTTATGACTGTGCACGTGGGCACCAGCGTCGATCGCCACTGAGGCAACGCCGATGATCTGTCCGTAACGGCGTACATTCTCTCCGGCCTCGATCCTCCGCACAGCGACCTTGTGCCCGGCCGGAATGGCCTGCTGCACAACCACCGCGTTTTCTTCCAGCACGAGCCCCGCCGGCAGCGGCTGGCGTGCGATCAACACATCGTCATGGGGGTCCAGGCGGATTGTGGCGGCGGCAATCTGGCTTTGCGCACTTGTTTTGGCAATCAGTTCCATTACGGCACCTTACTGTGGGAAACGCGGATGCAGCGGTATGGCGCGATGCTAACGCCGGCCTGATCGGGCGGGTAATGAAAATCCAGCGCCTTGGGATAACCACGCGTTATCTGTACTGCAACAGTGCAAGGGCTATTGCGTCAGCTCTTCGATCAGCAAGTGTGTCAGTTGCGAGAGTTCTACCTGCCTGCGCGTGACGATGGCAAACGGCTCGCTCTTGGGTGTGATGGTGCAGGGCAGGCACGTCAACATGGCTCGCATTAACGGCAGCTCCGCCACATCGGTGGGCAGCACCGCGACCAGGTTGGGGTCGCTGATCAGCAACAACAGGGTGGCAAAGGTGGACGAGGTTTCGATGGGGTGGGCGGGAAAGTTCACGCCTGATTCGTGGAACTCGCGCTCCAGCGTCTGGCGCAACGGCATGTTCGCCGAGAAGATCACCCAGCCTGAATCCGCCAATTCTTCGAGGGTCAACGTGTCGCGCCCTACCAGCGGGTGATCGGGGTTGGCCATGACCACCAGCGCCTCCGGTTTCATACTGATGCTGTCATACGCCGTGGGGCGAGGGCTCACGCTGGGATAACACAGCGCCATGTCCAGGCGCCCCTGGTCCAGCAGGCTCAGCAGTTTGACGCTGGTGTCTTCGACGATTTCGATGGTTGCCTGCGGTTGCCGCTTGCGCAGGCGCAACACCCCCTCTGTGAGCAGCGGTACGCCGCCCATGATCGTACCGACGGTGAGGCGTCCGCCGTGGCCCTGGAAGATGCCGTGCATCTCCTGGCGCAAGTGAGAAAGGTCCGTCAGGATCAGCCGTGCGTAGCGAATCGCGCAACGGCCCATGGCATTGGCGTTCAGGCCCTTGCTGGTGCGCTCGAAGAGCGTCGCACCGAGGGTTTCTTCGACGTCGTGCAGGGCCTTGGTGGCGCCAGGCTGGGTGATGCCGATGATCTCGGCGGCCCGGTGAATCGAGCCGTGATCGTCGAGTGCGACCAGCAGGCGCAACTGCTTGAGACGAAGGCGCGAGGAGAGGGTTTCCAGGGTTGGCATCGTCATCAGGGAGACGCTTTTTTTAGAGGAGGTGCCCGGCATTAGGCATCAGCAGCCGCGAAAACGCCAGTGACCTGCCGGTGCAGGTCAGGGCGCTTTTACCCGCGGGGATAGCCAGTGGTTATCGGCAGGGGGTGCACTTGTCATTACTCGCGCAGCGTGAAGTGCAGTACTTTTCATGCAGCGGGTTTTGCGGTGTATGTCATTGCGTCGTAGGGACCGCAAAACGATTCGGGTTGTTTTATAGAACAGGAGTCACGTAGATGCCTGACAGGCCAGAAAACACGCCAGAAGTGACGGGTCGAACCCGGGTACTGGGCATCCTTGCTCACCCCACCGATCATGTAAAGGCACCACCCAAGATCAACCGGATTGCCCGTGAACGGGGCAGTGACGCGATCATGGTGCCGATGAATGTTGCGCCGGAAAACTTTGAAGGCTTCGTCAACAGTCTGCGAACCGTTCTGAGCTTCGACGGTGCCATCGTGACGGTGCCGTTCAAGCAAGCCATCTTGCCGCTGTGCGATGAACTCAGTGAGCAGGCCGCCGCCGTGGGGGCTGCCAATGTCATCCGGCGCTTGGCCGATGGCCGCCTGGTGGGTGATCAACTGGATGGCGTCGGTTTCCTGCGTGGACTTGAGCATGCCGGCATCCAAGTGGCAGGCCGGTCGGTGTACCTCGTGGGGGCCGGCGGTGCGGCGAACGCGGTGGCTTTCGCGCTGGCCCAGGCCGGCATCGGTCGTCTGACGCTGGCCAACCGCAGCCAACACAAGAGCGATGAACTCAGGGAACGCCTGCTGCGCCACTACCCGACCCTGGCGGTTTCGCTCGGCACCCAAGACCCCAGCGGCCACCAACTGATCATCAATGGGACCTCGCTGGGTATGCAGGCCACGGACCCGCTGCCGCTGGATGTGACCCGGCTGACGCCACAGATGACGGTGGCGGAAGTGGTCCAGGAGCCTGAACGCACGGCATTGCTGGTGGCCGCTGAAAACGTCGGCTGCCGGGTCCATCTGGGGCGCCATATGCTGGAGCACCAGGTGCAGTTGATGGCGGATTTCCTTGGCCTGTAACCGGCCGCACTCACTTCGCAAAAAGGATTGATCATGAACGAATTAGCCATCCATGGGGGGCCCCGTGCTATCGAAGGGACCCTGCCCAGTTTCCGTGATGCATCCGGGCGCACCTTCGGGATAGAGGAAGAAAAGGCGCTGCTGGAAGTGATTCGCTCCGGCAGCCTGTCCTTTCTGGTGGGCCCCAAGACCCGACAGTTCGAGCAGCGCTTTGCCGACCTGTATGACGTATCAACGGCCGTCGCCGTCGCAAACGGCACGGCAGCCTTGCATACCGCGGTGATCTTCCTGAACCCGGAGCCGGGTGACGAGATCATCCTGTCGCCGGTCACGGACATTGGCACCGTGATTCCGGTGCTCGCGCAGTTGGCGGTGCCGGTCTTCGCGGATGTCGATCCACTGACGCAGAACCTCGACCCGGCCTCCATCGAGAAGAACATCACTGCACGCACACGCGCGATCATCGTGACCCATGTATTTGGTCATCCGGCGGACATGGACGCGATCATGGCGATCGCCCGCAAGCACAACCTGTTTGTCATCGAAGACTGTGCCCAGGCACACCTGGCCTACTACAAGGGCCAGTTGTGCGGCACCTTTGGCGATGTCGGCTGTTTCAGCTTCCAGCAATCCAAGCACATGACCACCGGCGACGGCGGCATGGTCATCAGCAATCGCAGCGAATACAACGGTCGTGGCCTGCGTGCGTGCAGCGACAAGGGCTGGCCACGGGAGCGCGGTGGACGTGATCATCTTTTCCTGGCACCCAACTACCACATGACCGAGTTGCAGGCGGCCGTCGGTTTGGCGCAGGTCGAGAAACTGCAGCAGTTTGTCGATGCACGTGTGGCGTCGGCCGACCGCCTGACCGAATTGCTGGACGGGCTGGCTATCCAGCCGGTACTGCCTTTGCCCGACACCCTTGGGGTGTACTTCTTTTATTCGTTCCGTGTGGACACGACGCAACTGACAGTCTCGATGCAGGACGTCATGAAAGCGCTGGTGGCCGAAGGGATCGATGGCTTTATCGGTTATCCGGGCGAAGTGCCGCTGTACAGCTACCCGGTGATCCGCGAGCGCAAGACGTTCGGCACCTCGGGATTGCCGTTTACCTTGCCGGGTGTCGACCCGCAGGACTTTTCCGGCAGCGTTTGCCCGGTGGCGGAAAAGGCGTGCAAAGAAACGGTGTGCATGTGGTGGACCGACCGTTTCGAGGAGAAACACCTGCAAGGCATCGCTCAGGCGATTCGCAAAGTATTGACCGCCTATGGCCGAGGCTGACACTCAATGGAAGAGGTTATGAAAATGCCGGCTGTACTCGGACAGCAGTTCATCGCGGGCGCCCGTAGTGGTCTCGGCGAGGCCCGTCACCAGAGCATTGATGCCACCACCGGGGAAGCGCTGCCTTACGTGTTCCACCAGGCTACGGTTGAAGAAGTCGGGCAGGCCGCTCTTGCCGCAAAAAGTGCCTTTGGTCCGTATCGCCAACTGAGCCCCGTGCGGCGCGCGGGGTTCCTTGAGGCGATCGCCGAGGAACTGGAGGCACTGGATCAGGACTTCATCGCGGTCGTCTGCAGTGAAACCGCGCTGCCTTCCGCGCGCATCCTGGGCGAGCGCCTGCGTACGAGCAACCAGATGCGCTTGTTCGCCCAGGTGCTGCGCCGGGGTGACAGCCTCGGGGCGCGAATTGATCTGGCACTACCGGATCGCCAACCGCTGCCACGGGTCGACCTGCGTCAATACCGGATTGGCGTCGGTCCGGTGGCGGTCTTTGGTGCTAGCAATTTCCCCCTGGCCTTTTCCACGGCGGGTGGCGACACCGCCTCGGCGTTGGCGGCCGGTTGTCCGGTGGTAGTCAAGGCCCACAGTGGCCATATGGCTACGGCTGATCTGGTGGGCGGCGCTATCGAACGCGCCGCCAAACGCACCGGCATGCCGCCGGGGGTGTTCAACATGATCTTCGGCGAAGGTGTCGGCGCAGATCTTGTCAGGCATCCGGCGATTCAGGCGGTAGGTTTTACCGGATCGCTGCGCGGCGGCGATGCCCTGTGCAAGATCGCAGCGGAACGTACGCAGCCGATCCCGGTGTTCGCCGAGATGTCGAGCATCAACCCCGTTATCCTGTTGCCGGATGCGCTGGCGGCCCGTGGCGCGACCATCGCAGGCGAGCTGGCTGGCTCGGTGGTGCTGGGGGCAGGGCAGTTCTGTACCAACCCGGGTTTGGTAATCGGTATCCGCGGCCCGGCATTCACTGCGTTTACCGAACAGTTCAAGGCGCATTTTTCGGCACAGGCGCCGCAAACCTTGCTGAATGCCGGTGGCCTGCGCAGTTATCAGAAAGGTGTCGACGCCTTGAAAGCGTGCCCGGGTGTCGCACACCTGGCGGGGCAATCCCAGGAAGGCAATCAAGCGCGAGCGCAGCTGTTCAAGGCCGACCTCGCGTTGCTGCTTGAGGGGCATCCCTTGCTACAAGAAGAAGTCTTCGGCCCAACCAGCGTACTGATTGAGGTGGAGGACGATGCGCAACTTGAACAAGCGTTGCGAGCGCTGCGCGGCCAACTGACGGTGACCCTCATCGGCGAGCCGGCCGACCTGCATCGGTACCAATGGCTGGTGCCGCTCTTGGAGGAGAAGGTGGGCCGCATCTTGGTCAATGGCTATCCGACTGGCGTAGAAGTGTGCGACGCCATGGTGCATGGCGGCCCGTACCCGGCCACCAGTGATGCCCGAGGTACCTCGGTCGGCAGTTTGGCAATCGATCGGTTCCTGCGTCCGGTCTGCTATCAGGATTACCCGGACAGCCTGTTGCCCGCTGCCTTGCAGAACGCCAACCCGTTGGGCATCAAGCGGTTGGTGAACGGTGAGTGGACCCGCGATCCGATTGATTAAGCAGGCGACTGGGGTTGCAAGTGCGCCATTGAACAATAACTCAACTAAATATCCATTTAGTTGAGTTGGGTATTTGGGTGAGCTTAAGGCTGGGTGAGGGCGCTTGTACGGGCCTCACTGATGCGTTCAACCGTCTGCATGTGCTCGGTGCCCCATTGGCACAACGCCCCCAACGCCTTGGCCAGCGAGTGCCCGAACGGGGTCAGGGAGTATTCCACCTTCGGCGGGATTTCCTTGTAGTCGATACGAGCGATGATTTCATCGCGTTCCAGCTCCTTCAATTGCTGGATCAGCACCTTGTCGGTCACGCCACCAATCGCGCGCCGCAGCTCGCCGTATCGATGAACGTCCTGCGCCAGATGGTAAAGGACCAGTGGTTTCCATTTCCCGCCAATCACTGCCAGGGCAGCATCGAGTCCGCAATTGAAGGTGTTGTTCGCCATGACGTCACTCACTGAATTGGGTACTTACCAAAAGGTGCATACTATTCAAATAGAATGCGCGGATCTACAGTTGGGCCTCAACTTTTTTGGGAAACCAACATGAGCAGGCTCAACGGAAAAATTGCACTGATCACCGGCGGCAACAGCGGTATCGGCTTGGCCACTGCCATACGTTTTGCTGCAGAAGGCGCGCAAGTCGTTATCGTGGGGCGTCGGCAAGAGGAACTGGATAAAGCGCTGCAGATCATTGGCGCTGGAACCGTAGCCATTCAGGGTGACATTTCAAACCTGGATGACCTTGACCGAATCTACGCGCAAGTCAAAGCGGATAAAGGTCGTATCGACATCTTGTTCGCCAACGCAGGGCTGGGAGATTTCGAGCCGATCGGATCGATCACCGAAGCGTCGTTTGACCGCACCTTTGGCATCAACGTCAAAGGCACGTTATTCACCGTACAAAAAGCCTTGCCACTGATGCACGCAGGCGGCTCGGTTATCCTGACGGGCTCGACGACGGGCACCATGGGCACACCGGCATTCAGCGTGTACAGCGCCACAAAGGCGGCGCTGCGTAATTTCGCCAGGAGCTGGGCGCTGGATCTCAAAGGCACGGGGATACGCATCAACGTGCTGTCGCCCGGGCCGATCTCGACACCAGGGCTGGACCTGGCGCTTTCGGCGACAGGTCAGAAGGATGCAATCATCGATGACATGACGGCGCAGCTTCCTCTGGGGCGTATCGGCAAGGCTGAAGAAGTTGCTGCAGCCGCGTTGTTCCTGGCATCGGACGAGAGCAGCTTTATGACGGGTAGCGAAATGTTCGTCGATGGTGGGTTTGCTCAGGTTTGATCACCAGAGGGGTTTTGCCAGTTGAAATCTGACTGGCACTGCCCCTGATAGCGAATCATATGATTACGCATAATATATATTATGTTAAATCACGTACCAGGCTATGGCAGCCCAGTGACCCATCTGTCATCCCAGGACTTTATAAATCTCGGAAACCACCTGCAACGTCGCCCCCTCAATCGTTCCTTCATTCCGGCATAAGACCCAACCGTGATCTGCAACCGCTCGTTCGAACGCCTGGGTACTGGCGACATGTTCGTCCAGCTTATGCATCACCGTGCTACTCAGCCCACGCCGGCGCGCAGCAGCCCTTGCCCATGAAACTTCAGGCGCGGTGACAACCCCTACATGCAGGTCCGGCACTTGCACGTTTCGGTCAATGTTCAGCCGCAGGATCTCTTCCATCGGGACGGTGCGGCGAAACGCGGCATCAGACGGATACCAGCGATCAATCAAGACGATACTGCCCGGCGGCTGTTCAGCCAGCACATGCCGGGAAATCCACGCACGGCTGTCCGCGAAGCGCTCACACACTTCCCACTCCAAATCCCGACTCGGACTTCTGGCAAGCTGGTTAACGAGCACCATTGTTTCACTTCGGTAGGGATCGCTTTTTCTTTCGCACAGCCGGATCACCTTTTTATTGCCCGCCCTCAGTATTTTCGTAACGGCTTCCAGCAGTGTGGTTTTGCCGGTGCCCTTGGGCCCATCGAGGGAAACAAACAGCGGACGATCAACCGCCTGGCTCAACACGGCTTTTCAATCCGGGTGCGCAGGGTTTCGGCGATTACCTTCGCCAATGCAGCTTGGTCAAATGGTTTGGGAAGTCGCGTCAATGTGGTTTTGATATCCAGGGTAATCTCGGAAAATCCTGACGAAAGGATGATAGGAAGTGTGGGAAACAGCGATTCGATATTGCCGGCGAGTTCAATCCCGGTCATGTCCGGCATTGCCATGTCGGTGACCACCAGGTCAAAACGCTTGCCTTGGGCCAGGAAAGACAGCGCCGCCTGGCCGTCTGCCGCCAACACGACATGATGGCCCAGGTCTTCAAGCATCGCCCCGGTGCTGATGAGCACCAGAGGGTCATCGTCTACCAGCAGAATGTCGAGGCTTCGCTGATGGGCGACGTCTGGCGTGTTTGCTATTGATGCCTGCGCTGGCGACTGCGTGGTCTCCATCACCGCCACCGGTAACCAAAGCTCTGCGGTTGTGCCCTCTCCCTCCGTGCTTTTCAACACAAAGTGGCCCTGTGATTGTGCCGCCAGGCCGTGCACCATCGAAAGGCCAAGCCCGGTGCCTTTTCCCGCGCCTTTGGTGGTGAAAAACGGCTCCATGGCCCTTTGCAGGGTCGCGTCATTCATCCCGGGGCCGGTGTCGACGACAGAGATGCAAATCAACCTTTCGGATTCATTCGGCCTGCCGGGAAACGAATCTTCCCTCGCCGAAATCAGAATCCGTCCTCGACCTTCCATTGCGTCCCGGGCGTTGATGACCAGGTTCATCAAGGCCATTTCCAGTTGGCTCATGTCGACCAATACCGGCCGCAAGATCAGCGGGAACTGTGTGTCTACGCTGATGCCAGCCCCTAAAATCCGGGACAGCAGATCAGACATGTTTCTGATCAGGCCACCCACATCCACAGGCTGCGGATCCAGTTCCTGGCGACGGGCAAAGGCCAGCATTCGCTGGGTAAGCGTCGCGCCCCGTTCGGCACCAGCGATCGCGTTATTCAACAGGGAATAGATTTTCGAGTCTTGTGGAACGCGCTTCTTGGCCAGTTCAAGGCAGCCAAGGATCACCATGAGCAGGTTGTTGAAGTCATGGGCGATACCGCCGGTAAGCTGGCCCAGGGATTCCATTTTCTGGGACTGGAACAAAGCCTCGCGGGTTTCCTTGATCTCCTGTTGGGCCTGAACACTCTCGGTCACGTCCTGTGTGATCTTCGCGAAACCCACCAGCTCGCCTAGCTCATTCTTGATCGGGTCGATCACCACATGAGCCACAAATCCCGTGCCGTCCTTGCGCAGACGCCGGCCTTGCCCTTCGTAGCGACCTTCGCGCACAACCGTTTCGAGGGCGCGCTGCGGGACGTTGTTGTCGACGTCTTCACGCTGGAAAAACATGGAGTAATGTTTGCCGATGACTTCTGCCGGCTCATAACCCTTGATGCGCTGGGCACCGGCGTTCCAGGTGGTGATCACGCCGTGGGGGTCCAGCATATAGAGCGCGTAGTCGGTCACGCCTTGTACCAGCAGGCTGAATTGCTGCTCACTCTGGCGCAGGGCCTGCTCCGCTGCCTTGCGCTCGGTCAGGTCCCGTGTGACTTTTGCGAAGCCGATCAGCGTGCCATCGTCGGCGCGTATCGGGTCGATAATGACCAACGCCCATAGGCGCGTGCCATCTTTCCTTAGGCGCCAGCCTTCGCCCTCGAAGCGGCCTGACTGTTCGGCGCTCTTGAGGGCGCGGCCCGGCAGATCCGAGGCCAGGTCTTGCGGGGTGTAGAACAGCGAAAAATGCTTGCCCAGCACTTCGCTTTGTTCGTACTGCTTGATCTTCTTCGCGCCCGAGTTCCAGCTGCAAATCAACCCGTTCGTATCAAGCATATAGATGGCGTAGTCGACCACTGCGTCGACGAGCAGCCGATAACGGTCGTCCTGATTGAAAGGCCCGCTGGCAGGTTCGGATGGCATCAGGACAGCCTCGGGACAAATGAGTGGTTAGAACCCTCAGTATGTCTAAAAAAATCCCCTGCCAACCGGTTTATTAACCTGAACAGCTTCTTTTTGAATCAGACACTCCTGCCGCGAGCAAATCGTGGAATCTCCAACCCCAGGCTTTCCCGAAGCGTCGTCCCTTCATACGCCGTGCGATACACGCCGTGTTCCTGCAACAATGGGATGACTTCCTGGGTAAACCGCTTGAACTGCTGAGGATGCCCGATATAGATGTTGAAGCCATCCACCGCCCGCGCTTCAAACCAGTCCGCCATCTTTCGGGCGACCGTCGCCGCCGATCCCACAAACGCCCCCGGCCGCAGTTGCCGACCAAACTCCACCGCCTGGCGCAACGTAAAACCTTTCTCCCGCGCCTGATCGGCAATGCGCTTGGCATTGGTAAAGAAGCTGCTGCGCGCGGCCTCCAGACTCTCCTGTGGGAACGGCGCATCCAGGTCGTACTGACTGAAATCATGCCAGCCGAAATTGCGGCCGAACTCCTTCAGTGCCAGCTCAAAACTATGGTCGGCCTGATGGTAGTGCTGCTCGATTTCCCGGGCATGCTCATCAGTATCACCCACATAGATTTCAGCGCCGGGCATCACCAGCAATTGCCCGGGATCACGGCCATGTCGCTGTGCCCTGCCCTTTATGTCCCGGTAAAACGCCTGGCCCTGCTCGATGCTGGCGGCGTGGGTGAAGATGACATCGGCGGTGGCGGCGCCCAGGTCGCGGCCTTGCTCCGAATCACCGGCCTGGAAGATCACCGGTTGGCCTTGGGGTGAGCGTTGGATATTCAGCGGGCCGACCACGGAAAAGTGCTCGCCCTTGTGATTCAGGCTATGCAATTTGCTCGGGTCGAGGAACTGGCCCGTAGTCGTGTCGCGCACAAATGCGTCTTCCTCATAGGAGTTCCACAGGCCCTGCACCACTTGGACGTGTTCGGCGGCCCGGCCATAGCGGGTGTCGTAGTCGTAGTGTTCGTCGCGGCTGTAGTTGCCGGCGGTGCCGGCGTCTCCGCTGGTCACCACGTTCCAGCCTGCGCGGCCTTTGCTGATCAGGTCGAGCGAAGCCAGGCGCCGTGCGACGTTATATGGCGAGTTGTAGGAGGTCGTCAGCGTGCCAACCAGGCCCAGATGCCGGGTGCTTACGGCCAGTGCCGAGAGCAGCGTGAGCGGTTCAAGGCGATTGAGGTAATGGGATGGCGAACCCGGGGTGATGAACTGGCTGTCGACGATAAACATCAAGTCGAACAGTGCCGCCTCGGCCTGGCGTGCGATGTCGATGTACCAGTCGACGTTGACGCTGGCATCGGCTGGCAGTTCGGGATCAAGCCATAGATTGTGGCGACCGGGCCCGCCACAGCCCATGGTCAAGGCGCCAAGTTTGAGCTGTCGTTTGGTCATGTCTAACGTATTCCTTGAGGCGTTCAGGGCTGGGTTTTGGCGACGGCGGGCTGCAAGGCTGCGGCGAAGGAATCGTCGAACAGCTTGGCTGCCGGGTAAGACTTGACCAGTCCCTGGCTTGCGAAAAAGTCCACGGTCTTTTGCGCTTCCACAGGCGATTGGGCGGTCACCGGCTCCACCGTGGTGCGTGCCCGGGCGAACCAGGCGCGGGCTATATCGGCGTCTGCCCGGGTGCGTTTGGCCCAGGCATCCGCGTAGGCGTCGGCGTTGGCCGGGCTTTGGCGAGTCCAGTCACGGGCTTTTTTCAGGCGTTGAAGAAAATCGCTTATTTGCGCACGCTTGGTATCGACGGCCTTGGTGCTGGCAGCAACAAAGCTCTGGGCCGGGATCAATCCGTCAGCCGTCGCCAGAACCCGCGCGCCCTGGCGTTCCTGTTGGGTGACGTAGGGTTCCCAGGTGGCGATGACGTCAACTGAGCCGCCCTCCAACGCATGGGAAGCGTCCAGCGCGCTGAGGTAGCGCAGTTCCAGTGAGTCCTTTGGCACGCCGGCTTTATCCAGTGCAGTCAGCAGCAACTGCTGGCTCCAGGAGCCTTTCCAGATGGCGGCGCGCTTGCCTTTCAGGTCGGCAAGGCTGTGGATCGACGAATCCTTTTTCACCAGGATGGCCACGCCGTCGAGATTTTGCCGGCTGATGGCGATTACCTTGATCGGCGCGCCCAGTGCACCGAGGAACAGCACGGGCGCATCGCCGAGCAGGCCGATGTCCAGGCTGTTGGTGTTGAGCGCCTCGGCGACCGGTGATCCCGCAGTGAATTGCTTCCATTCAAGGGTATAGGGCACATCATCCAGCACCCCCGCCGCTTCCATCACGGCCTGGGCGTTGTAACTTTGGTCACCCACCACCAGCGTTTGCGCGTTCGCAGTGAGGCACAGCAAGGCGGCCAACCCGGCCGCCAGTTTTGTCAGATAACGCACGTTCGCTCCAGATGCCTGCTCAGGCATTTCAAGTCGATCCGCGCGCGCGGTCTCGGCAGTATTCGTAGGGAGGCCTACCATGAGGGGCAAAAGGTTGCCTGTAAAATACTTATAATGCATAACGTAATTCGATATTAATGCGCCAAATGCATTTTGATTGAAGATCCGCGTGCGCTGACATTGCGTACCCGGCCGCACCACCTACACTGATCTGAATTCGGCTAATCTCGAGCCATTGTCCAGCGCCCCGGCCCGATGCACCCGCATTTATTGCTCACTACAGAAAACAGTTAACCAACTGATTAATCAGAGTAAATATGAAAGAGCAGCCTCGGCAGCTTGCATCGGGACCGCAACAAGTGGCGCTGACTCGCGCCCTTTTTCGACAACCACACCTCCTGGCTCCCTTGAGCCTGCTGTGCATCGCCCTCGCCGGCTGCACTGTCGGGCCGGATTTCGCGCGGCCCGAAGTGCCGGCGAATGCCGATTATTCACGGGAAAAACTCACAGCTACCGCCAAGGCCGATATCGACGCCGGCGGCGCAGCGCAGCGGCTGATCGCCGGGATGGATATTCCCGGACAATGGTGGACCCTGTTCCGCTCGCCGGACCTTAATGCGCTGGTGGAAGAAGCCTTGCGCGCCAACCCGGATGTGACGGCCGCTCAAGCCGCTTTGCGCCAGGCCAACGAGCTGGTCTATGCCGACCAGGCGTCGTTGTTTCCTTCCGTAAGCGGCAATGTGCAAAAAGCCCGGGAGAAAGTATCGGGCGTCACCTCGGGCCTGCCGGAGTCGCCGATTCTCACGGTGAGTTCGGCATCGTTGAGCGTTTCCTATGCCCCGGACGTGTTCGGCGGCACGCGCCGGCAAATCGAATCCACGTCCGCCCAGGCCGAGTACGAACGCTTCCAGCTGGAGGCGACGTACCTCACCCTGACCTCCAATCTGGTCAATACTGCGGTCAGCCTGGCGTCGATACGTGATCAAATCGCCTCAACCGAGGCAATCGTCCGGCTCCAGAGTGACCAGCTCGACGTGCTGCAGGCGCAGCGGCGGCTGGGTGCCATCGGTGATAGCGACGTCCTGACGCAGCAGACCGCACTGGCGCAAACCCGTGCCAGCTTGCCGCCCCTGCAGAAGCAATTGGCGCAGACCCGCAACCAGTTGATGGCCTACCTCGGCCGGTTTCCCAACCAGGACCGCGACGAGCGCTTCAACCTGGCCTCCCTGCACTTGCCGGAAGAACTGCCGGTCAGCCTGCCCTCGGCCATCGTCGGCCAGCGGCCCGATGTGCGCTCCGCCCAGGCGCAACTGCACCAGGCCAGCGCCAACATCGGCGTGGCCGTGGCCAATCAGTTGCCGCAGTTCAGCATCACCGGGTCCGTGGGCTCCACGGTGGCCAGCGGGACCAAGCTGTTTTCGGCGGGCAGTGGCGTGTGGAGCCTGGCCGGATCGATCACCCAACCGATCTTTGATGCCGGTGCCCTCGAACATCGCAAGCGTGCCGCCGTGGCAGCCTACGACGAGTCGGCGGCCCGCTACCGTGGCACCGTGATTGGTGCGTTCCAGGACGTGGCCAACGCCCTGCGGGCGCTGGAGGCCGATGCTGACGCGCTGAACCAGCAAGTGGTAGCCGAGCGTTCCGCGCAAGCCAACCTGGACCTGGTGCAGGCGCAGTTCAAGCTCGGCGCCGTGGCGTACATCAACCTGCTGACGGCCCAGCAAACCTACCAGAACACCGTATTGTCCCGCGTCAAGGCGCAGGCCTCGCGCTACAGCGATACCACTGCGCTCTTCCAGGCACTGGGTGGCGGTTGGTGGAACCGAACAGATGTAGACCCCGCCACCAAGGGCAAACCGGATCGCTTCGGCTTGCCGTCGTGGAACGAGATCATGCCGGCCAAGAACAAGGCAGCGCCTGCCGATTCGGCACGGTTCGACTGAACTGAATCATTGAAACAGTGAGAACACCCATGGCTGACGTCATTACTGCCTCTCCCCTGCCCCCCGAGCCCGGCGCACCGCGCAAGCGTCGACTGTGGCGGCCGATGATCATCATGATCGTGGTGGTGCTGGTGATTGTCGCGATCATCGCCGGGGTGAAGTTCGTGCAGATTTCGGCGTTGATTGCCCAGTCCAAGCAGCCCCTGCCCGCTGCAGTGGTCACGGCCATGAAAGTTCCCTTCAGCGATTGGCAACCCAATGTCACCGCCGTGGGTTCGATGAAGGCTGTCCGCGGGGTGGATGTGACCACCGAGGTGGGCGGCATCGTGCGCACCCTCGGCTTCACGCCCGGGCAGCAAGTGGCGGCCCAGGCGCTGCTGGTGCAACTGAACGCCGACTCGGACATCGCGCAACTGCATTCCCTTGAAGCCACGGCCGACCTGGCGGTGATCGTCCTCAAGCGTGACAAGGCCCAGCTGGCGGTCAACGCCATCTCCCAGGCCCAAGTCGACACCGACACCGCCGACCTGAAAGCCAAGCTCGCCGCCGCCGAACAACAGCGGGCGCTGGTGGCGAAAAAAACCATTCGCGCACCGTTTGCCGGGCGCATCGGGATCACCAGCGTCAACCCCGGGCAATACCTCAACCCCGGCGACAAGATCGCTACGTTGCAGACCTTTGATCCGATCTACATCGACTTCACCGTGCCCCAGACCCAACTGGAAGCCATCGCCATCGGCCAAGGGGTGTCGGTGACGGCCGACGGCCTCTCCAATCAAACCTTCACGGGCAAGGTCAGCACCATCGACACCCAGTTCGACTCGACCACGCGCAACGTCACTGTAGAAGCCACCGTCGACAACCCCAAACAAAGCCTGGTGCCCGGGATGTTTGCCCGCGCCGTGGTCACCTCCGGCGCGACCCAACGCTACCTCACCGTTCCGCAGACGTCGGTCACCTACAACCCTTACGGCACCACGGTGTTCATCGCCACCTCCAGCAAGAACGACAAAGGCGAGGAAGTGCTCACGGCGCAACAGACCTTCATCAAGACCGGGCCAACCCGGGGCGACCAAGTCGCCATTCTGTCGGGCGTGAAGGAAGGCGACCTGCTGATCACCAGCGGCCAGATGAAGCTCAAGAATGGCTCGCCGGTGAAAGTCGATAACAGCGCCGCGCCGCTGAACGACCCGGCGCCGACTCCCCAAGAACACTAAAGGTGTCCCATGAAATTTACCGATACCTTTATTCAGCGACCGGTCTGGGCCATTGTCGTCTCGCTGTTCATCCTGATCCTGGGGCTGCGCTCGATCTTCGAACTGCCGGTGAACCAATGGCCGCGCACCGAAAATACGGTGGTCACGATTACCACCGCTTACTACGGCGCTGACGCGTCGACGGTGGCCGGCTTTATCACCCAGCCCCTTGAGTCGGCTATTGCCCAGGCCCAGGGCATCGACTACCTGTCGTCGACGAGCATCACCGGCGTGTCGACGATTACCGCCACGCTGCGGCTGAACTACGAGGCCAGCAAGGCACTCACCGAGATCAATACCCAGGTCAACTCGGTCAAGAACCAATTGCCGGCCCAGTCCCAGGAGCCGGTGCTGACGGTGGCGGTCGGGCAGACCACAGACGCCATGTACCTGGGCTTCTACAGCGACACCCTGCCCACCAACAACATCACCGATTACCTGGTGCGGGTGGTCAAGCCCAAGCTGGATTCGATCCAGGGTGTGCAAACCGCTGAAATCCTCGGCGGGCGTCAGTTCGCCCTGCGGGCCTGGATGGACCCGAACAAGCTGGCGGCGCACAACGTGACGGCCCAGGACGTGTCCACTGCCCTGGCCAACAACAACTACCTGTCTGCCGTCGGTTCCACCCGCGGGCAAACGGTGACGGTCGACCTGACCGCCGGGACCGACTTGCACACCGTGGATGAATTCAAGCGGTTGGTGGTCAAGCAAAAAGGCGATGCCCTGGTGTACCTGGAGGATGTGGCCACCGTCACCCTCGGCGCCGAGAGCTACGACAGCAGCGTGGCGTTTTCCGGCAAGCGTTCGGTGTTCATCGGCATCAAGACCGCGCCCAACGCCAACATCCTGACCGTCGCCGACAGCGTGCGCGAGGCCTTCCCCGAGCTGCAATCCCAATTGCCTACCGGGGTGCGCGGCGAGATCGTGTACGACTCCACGGCGTTCATCAACACCTCGATTTATGAGGTGGTGAAAACCCTGGTGGAGGCGATGATCATCGTGTCTGTAGTGATCTACCTGTTCCTCGGCTCGTTCCGCGCGGTGATCGTGCCGCTGGTGGCGATCCCGCTGTCGCTGGTGGGGACGTTCTTCATCATGTACCTGCTGGGGTACTCGATTAACCTGCTGACCCTGCTCGCCCTGGTTTTGGCGATCGGCCTGGTGGTGGACGACGCGATTATCGTGGTGGAAAACGTCGACCGGCATATCAAGGAAGAAGGCAAAGGTGTGCTGGAGGCCGCGCTGGTGGCGGCGCGGGAACTGGGTGGCCCGATCGTCGCGATGACCGTGGTGCTGATTGCCGCCTACGTGCCCATTGGCCTGCGCAGCGGGCTGACCGGGGCGCTGTTCAAGGAGTTCTGTTTCTCCCTGGCCGGTGCGGTGACCGTGTCGGCCGTGGTGGCGTTGACGCTGTCGCCGATGATGACTTCGCGACTGTTCAAGTCCGGGCAGGAAGAAGGTCGCTTCGCCCGCAAGCTCGACCAGTACTTTGACTGGTTGCGGGGGCGTTACCACCGCGTACTTTCAGGCGGGCTGAACGTGTGGCCGGTGCTGGTGACGTTTGGCTTCTTGCTGTTTTTGCTGGTGGCCGCCAGTGGCATGACCGCCAAGAGCGAACTGTCGCCCACCGAGGACCAGGGCCTGGTGTTCATGCAGATCAAGGGCCCGCCGACCGCCTCGCCCCAGCAGATGGAGCGCATTGCCGACCAGGCCTTCCAGATCGCCAACAAAGAGCCTGAATACGCGCAGATGTTCCAGCTCACCGGGCTGCCGATCCTCAACCAGGGACTGGGTGGTGTGCTGCTCAAGAACTGGGGCGACCGCTCGCGCTCACAGGCTCAACTGATATTGGACCTCCAGCAAAAATGGAACCAGGTGCCGGGCGCTACCATCGCGGCGTTCCCGCTGCCGTCGCTCCCAGGCGCCCAGGGCTTGCCGGTGCAGTTTGTGATCACCACCACCGACTCGGTGGAAAACCTCAACGAAGTCGCCCAGGCGGTGGTGGCCGAGGCACAGAAACAACAGCTGTTCTATTTCTCCGACATGGACCTGAAACTCGACAAGCCCCAAGCCAGGCTGGTGGTCGACCGGGAAAAAATCGCCGCACTGGGCATGACCCAGGCTGACGTCGGCGCGGCGCTGTCCGCTGCACTGGGTGGCAACTATGTGAACTACTTCTCCACCGCCGGGCGCTCCTACAAAGTGATTCCCCAGGTGCTGCAGGTTGACCGGCTCAACCCCGACCAGATCCTCGATTACTACATTCGCACGCCGTCCGGCAGCATGATCCAGGCGCGCACCGTGGCGCATATCGAGACCTCGACCCAGCCCGAGTCCATCAACCACTTCCAGCAACTCAACTCGGCGACCCTGTCGGGCGTCAGTGGCGTGGCCCAGGGTGAGTTGCTGGCGAAACTCAACACGATCCTGACCAACATCGCACCCTCCGGCTACACCTCGGACTTCTCTGGCGAGTCGCGCCAGTTCATGCAGGAATCCGGCGGGTTCTTCGGGTTGCTGATGTTCTCGATCCTGATCGTGTACCTGGCTCTGGCCTTCCAGTTCGAGAGCTTCCGCGACCCGGTGGTGATCCTGTTCTCCGTGCCCCCTGCGCTCTTTGGCGCACTGGCCTTTATCACCATGGGGTTTGCGTCCATCAACGTGTACACCCAGGTAGGCCTGGTGACGTTGC
The DNA here is from genome assembly GCF_024807515.1 of Pseudomonas sp. BIGb0558. Classification (NCBI taxonomy): domain Bacteria; kingdom Pseudomonadati; phylum Pseudomonadota; class Gammaproteobacteria; order Pseudomonadales; family Pseudomonadaceae; genus Pseudomonas; species Pseudomonas sp. BIGb0558. Next base: position 157,918 of record NZ_JANUEW010000004.1, on the reverse strand, counting down.
TGGGGTTAATCACCAAGCACGGGATTCTGATCGTGCAGTTCGCCAATGAATTGCAGCGCGCGGGCCACAGCAAGCGTGAGGCGATAGAAGAAGCGGCCGGCGTGCGTTTGCGGCCGATCCTGATGACCACGGCGGCGATGGTGCTGGGGGTGGTGCCTTTGGTGTGGGCGTCTGGCGCCGGGGCTGCGGGCCGGCATGACATGGGCCTGGTGATCTTCGCCGGGTTGTCGATCGGTACCGTGTTGACGCTGTTTATGGTGCCGGCGATGTATATGTTTATTGGTTCGACGCACCATCAGGAGGTGGAGCGGCCGCTCGATAGTGAACGTGAGGAAATACCAGTCGGCGGCGGCTAGGCCGTTCTGCAACGTAACGCTAAGCGAAACCCGGGGTCTGATTTTCAAGACCCCGTCCCACGCCCTGTTCGGCCCCGCCGACAAATCTGTCATTCGACTGCAATACAACCCTGCCTAAGATCCGGCCATGGATTTTCATGATCGGCCTTTGGGGTTTATCCCCGGGCCGATTTTCAAGGTCAGTTATCTACGCGCGTAGATAGCTGTAGAACGCAGAGCAACCACCTCAATGGTCATGTCCGGGCCTTCCTTGGATCAGGAGTTTTTTGATGTCGACAGTTGCAAGTGCCGCCCACCCCGCTGCCCTAACGGCCAGTGGCGCAGCGGATGAAAGCTTGGTAACCCCGCAAGGACGCCGGGAGTTGTATCGCGCCACCCTCGCCTGTTGGCTGGGCACGGCAATGGAGTACGCGGATTTTGCCCTGTATGGCCTGGCGGCGGGCCTGATCTTCGGCGAGGTGTTTTTCCCGAACGTGTCGCCGGCCATGGCGTTGCTTTCCACCTTCGCCACCTGGTCGGTTGGGTTTGTGGCGCGGCCGATCGGTGCGCTGTTCTTCGGGTGGCTGGGTGATCGCAAGGGCCGCAAGGTGGTGATGGTCTCTACCGTCGTGTTGATGGGCGCATCCACCACCTTGATCGGCTTGATCCCCAGCTACGCATCGATCGGTATCTGGGCGCCGGCATGTCTGGTCCTGCTGCGTTTTACCCAGGGTTTTGGTGCGGGCGCCGAACTGGCTGCAGGCACAGTGATGCTGGGCGAGTTTGCACCTGCCAAGCAACGGGGCCTGGTGTCTTCAGTGATTGCCTTGGGCTCCAATAGCGGGACGTTGCTGGCTTCATTGGTCTGGCTTGCCGTGGTGCAAATGGACCAACAGCAATTGCAGGAATGGGGGTGGCGCATTCCGTTTCTGTGCAGCTCGCTGATTGCCCTGGCTGCCCTGTGGCTACGTCGCAACCTGCGGGAAACACCGGTGTTCGAACTTCGAAAGGCCGAGCTGCAAGCCCAACGCACTAACGCCCTCACCACCGCTGCACAACCTGTTGGGTTCTGGAAAGGCAGCCGGGCATTTCTCACCATGGTCGGTTTGCGCATTGGCGAGAACGGCCCTTCCTACCTGGCCCAGGGGTTTATCGTCGGCTATGTGGTGAAGGTGCTTGCGGTGGACAAGTCCGTCGCGACCCAATCGGTGTTGATCGCGTCGATACTCGGCTTTTTGATTATCCCCCTGGCGGGCTGGTTGTCTGACCGATTTGGCCGGCGCATTACCTACCGTTGGTTCTGCGGGCTGCTGATGCTGTATGCGTTCCCGGCATTCATGCTACTCGACTCTCGCGACCCAGCCATTGTCATGGCCACCATCGTGGTCGGCATGGGCCTCGCCTCCCTCGGCATCTTTGGCGTACAGGCGGCCTGGAGCGTTGAAATATTCGGCGTAAAAAACCGCTACACCAAACTGGCCCTGGCCAAGGAGCTGGGTTCGATCCTCTCGGGTGGTACCGCGCCGCTGGTGGCTGCCGCGCTGCTGACCTGGACCGGTCACTGGTGGGCGATTGCCGCGTACTTTGTCGCCATGGCAGGGATCGGTTTCGTGACCACCTTTGTCGCTCCGGAAACCCGGGGGCGCGACCTTAACGCGCTGGAAGATGCCATCTAGTTTCACCCCCCTGAAAAACCACTGACGCCTCGCAGAAAGGCGCAAACCCGCACGACTGTTCAACCACAAGTCGGGCGAAGCCATGCCTGTAAATCGGCAAATCCATCGGAGCATTTACATGAAACGGTCCACCCTCGCACTGGCAGTCACCACCACGATCCTGGCGCAACACGCGCTTGCTGCAGGCTTTATCGACGACAGTACTGCGTCGGTCAACGCACGCACTTTCTACCTTCGCAGTGATAACCCCAACACACCAGGGGTTGACCAGAACGAACTGACCCAGGGCTTCAAGCTCGACTATCTGTCCGGGTTTACCCAAGGTACCGTCGGTTTCGGTCTCGACGTTCAAGCGCTGCAAGCGTTCAACCTTTCCGGTGGCACCCAGCACCCCAATGCCAGCACCTCGAACTCACTCGCACCGGTCAATTCCGACGGCACGCCGGTGGACAACTGGAGCCGTCTTGGGGCCAACGCCAAGCTGCGCGTGTCCAAGACCGAGTTCCACGCCGGCAGCGCGCTGTCGCCTAACCTGCCAATCCTGGTGGCCAACGATGGCCGCCTGCTGCCGCAAACCTTCGACGGCGTGACGGTGACCTCCAAAGACATCGACAACCTGACGATCAATGCCGGCCAACTCAGCCGCTCTACCGGGCGGGCGTCGTCCAACTCCACCGGCTTGGCCATTGCGGGTGGCACCGAGGCCAGCAACTCATTCACCTATGCCGGCGCCGACTGGAAAATCACCCCCACGACAACCCTGCAGTACTACCGTGCCGACCTGAAGGACTATTACACCCAGGACTTTTTTGGCCTGTTGAACACGACGCCCCTGGGTGAAAACTCACGTTTTAAAACTGACCTGCGCTACTTCAACAGCAAATCCCAGGGTAAAAACGGCACCGCCGGTTACCTCTTCAACAATAACGGCGGTTATGCCAGCGAGCCGGGCAAAGTGGATAACACCACCTGGAGTGCGGCGTTCACCTACTACCTGGGCGGCCACGCCTTCATGCTCGGCCGCCAGCAGGTGTCCGATTCGGGCGGTACCGTGTACCTCAACCAGGGCAACATACTGGGCGGCGCCGGCAACAGCGAAGGCAACGGCGGCGCGAGTGTCTACCTGATCACCGACGTGATGGACAACTCGTTCATCCGCGCTGGCGAAAACACCAACTTTGCCCAGTACTCCTATGACTTCGCAGCCCTGGGCGTGCCGGGTCTGTCGGCATCGGCCCTTTACCTGCACGGCGACAATATCCGTGGGGCTGACGGTGGTTCCCGCTACTCCGAATGGGAACGTGACATGCGCATCGACTACGTCGTGCAGAGCGGCCCGTTGAAAGGGTTTGGCACCTCCCTGCGTGAAGGCAGCTTCCGCAGCGGCATTCCCAATGTTGGCGCGGTCGACCAGGCGCGTGTGATCTTCAGCTACACCTACGCGATCTTCTGATTTCGATTGAGTGAAAGGGCTACCGGTGGCGCCAGGGTCATCAAACTGCAATAAAACAGCCGTGATAATGTCGGATGTCACAAGGTGTTACCCCGTAGCCTTTTTTTTAGCCCGAACATCTACGCGAGTAGACCCCGCCCCGGGCGTCTACTTCTCCAGAAAAATGGCAGGTCGTTTTGACAAAACAGTATCCCACCCGCGCCACCCGCGACGATGTGGCCCGCGAAGCCGGTACGTCAGTCGCGGTGGTCAGTTACGTCATCAATGACGGCCCCCGGCCCGTCGCCAAGGCCACTCGCCAGCGCGTACTGGACGCCATCAAACACACCGGCTACCGACCCAACGGTGTCGCCCAGGCACTGGCCTCGGGCAAGACCAAAACCTACGGGCTGGTGGTGCCGAACATTTCCAATACCTTCATCGCGTCCTTTGCCCATGCCCTGCAACAGGAGGCGCTGGATAACGGCCTGGTGATCCTGCTGGGGGATTCCGGCGACTGCCGCAAACGCGAGCTGAATCTGATCAACACCCTGTTGAGCCAACGGGTAGACGGTCTGTTCTATACCAGCGTCGACCGCCACCCGCACATCGAGCTGATCCAGGCCAGCGGCACACCCTTTGTGATGCTCGACCGAGTCACGCCCAGTATCCCCGTCAATATGCTTCGGGTGGATGAGCGCGGCGCGGCACATCAAGTCACCGCGCATCTGCTGAGCCATGGTTACCGTGAGGTTGGCATCATTTGTGGCCCGCCGGAAATGCTCAACGCCCAGGACCGCTTGAACGGCTGGCGTGACGCGCTGGCCGACCGTGGCCTCGAAGAACATCCTGAGTGGGTTGTTGGCGCCAGTTACACACGCAGAGGCGGATACGAGGCGACACAACAGCTCCTGGCCGATGGTCGCGCGCCCCGCGCGCTGTTCTGCTCCAACGAAGCCCAAGCCATCGGCTGCATGCGTGCGCTGTCGGAACGCGGGATAAAGGTCCCGGAACAGGTGGCCCTGGTGTGCTTCAACGGCACTGAAGAGTCGGCGTTCTATGCGCCCTCCTTGACCACGGTCTGCCAGCCTGTGCGGGAAATGGCCAAGGCAGCCATCGCGATGCTGCTGGCCTGGAATGGCGAAGTGCAGTTGCAAGAGTTTTCTCACCGCCTCGTGATTGGTGAGTCCTGCGGATGCGGCGCTGTGCAAACACCGCGAGTCTAAAAAAAGAAGGTGAAATGAAACGCTTAATTATTGATTGCGATCCCGGAAACGGGATTGCAGGGGCAAATGTTGACGACGGTCTGGCATTGGCGCTGGCACTCTCTGCGCCCGAACTCTCGCTTGAACTGGTCACCACCGTCGCGGGCAACACGCCCAGCGCAGTGGGTTACAACGTCGCCAAAGACCTGATGGCCCGAGCCGGCCGTACGCTGCCGGTGGTCAGGGGCAGCACCCAGGCACTGGAGGAACCCGGCGGCCCCTGGCGCGATGCGCTGGACAACACCGTACACAAGCGCCAACTCGCGCATTTATGGAACGCTGTGCGCCCTCCCCTGGATTTCGAGGCCCCTGCACAAGAAGCGGCCGACGCCATGGGCCAGCTGATTTGCGCGAATCCCGGGGAAATCACCCTGGTGGCAATCGGGCCGCTGACCAACGTGGCGCTGGCGCTTGAACGCTACCCCGACATGATCCAGGCGGTGAAGGAAATCATAATCATGGGAGGTGTTTTTGCCCTGGATGACTTCATCAAGGACACCAACTTCGGCTTCGACCCGGAAGCGGCGGACCGCGTGCTCAGCAGCGGTGCGAACATCACCCTGGTGCCCCTGGATGTCACCACGCAAACCTTGATGACGCACCACGACCTGGACCGTATCCAGCAACTCGATACGCCCCTCGCCGATTTTATCTGTGAGACGTTCAGGCCCTGGATCGACTATTCAATGGCCACTCGCAGCCTGGCCGGTTGCTGGATCCATGACGCCCTGGTGATTGCGTGGTTGCTGGACCCACGCGTCGCCACCGCCACGCAGTACTACACGGAGGTGGAACTGCGCGCCGGCCGAACGCGGGGCAAAACCTGGCGCTACAAGCAGCCCCTGCGGTTGGACGTTGGCATCCCGCCAGCCACCAGCGGCCTGGTGAACGTATTGCAGAGCGTGGATAACCCGTTGTTGCTGGAGATCATCGAAAAGTACTTGTCGATGGTCCCCCTCAAATCATCGGCGAGCTGCTGACCACCCGCAGTGCCAACCCTTCATACGCATCCAGCGTAATGGTGAAATCCCCCTCGGCGGTCAAATCACCTTCCACCCGCTCATTGATGATGTCCACCACCGGCCCGGGCGCAATATCGGGCAGGTGCAGGGTTTCGGTAATCGGCGTGGAGCCGAAGTTCAGCGCGGTGATCTGGGTGCCTTTGCCCGCCGGCAACTCGTGCACCATGATCAGCAGCCCCGGGTGCTGCACGTCCGGCACCAGGATCTGGCGGCTGGCGGCGATATCGTAGGCGCGGCGCACGGCGAGGATTCTTTGCAACTGTGAAGCAAACGAATCCGGGTCGGCCAGTTGGCTGATCAAGCTGCCATATAAGGTTTTCGGGCGTGGCATCTGCCCGGCGGATTGCGGCGCATCCGGGTTCAGGTCCACCAGGTCGTAGGCGCCGCGATGGATCCAGCGGGTGTCGCCATCGAGCATCAAATGGGCGACCTCCTCCGCCGGCAACGGCAGTGCGCCTACCAGGTCCCAGCCGGAAAGTGCGAATACCCCAGGCTGCATGGCGTTGTACATCACCAGCAGCAGGTGAATCTGGCGTATCTGCTGGATATCCGCCGGGGTGATCGCCTCCAGGTCGCGAATCCCCAGCGCCGCCGTGATGATGCTGGCGGTGGTGCAAGACACGCCATTGGTCACGAACTTCAGGTTATACGGTGCGTGCTCGCCCGCCAGGCGTTCGTACATCTGCTCGCGGATATGTTCGCGCAGGATGCCGCCGGGGAACGTCTGCCCCTGGTACAGGTAAGTGTCGTGGGCATGCAGGGTCCAGAAATGCACCAGTTCAAGGGTCAGCTCGTCATGGTTCTGCAGCGCGTGGATCAGCGAGCCCGGGTCGATACCGAGGGTGTGCATCTCCCGCAGCATCAGGCGCAGGAATTCGGTATCGCCCATCAGCAACGCGTGCTGATAGGCCGGGCGCGTGATGAAGTCATAGGACAGGTCGGCGCCGCCGTGGGACATGGCGGCAATGTCGTCCACCGTCAGGTTCAGTTCCTGGAAGCTAAAACCGCCAGCCTTGCGAATCGCGCCGCCCAGCAGCTGGTTGCCGGTAATGGAGAGCGGGTGGCTTTCCGACCAGGCGTTACCCTCAAGCTTGCGTTCCACGCCGAGGAAGCCGTTGGCGTCCAGGCGCAGGATTTTCGCGCCCATCACGTCGATGGCGTGCAGGGCGTCACCGATGATCATTTGCTGCGCGGCGAAGGTCGGGTCCAGCCAGTTCAGCGACGGTTGCCCTTCCTTGAAGTAATGCAGGTACACCCAGCGCCGGGGCTTGCCATCCACGCCGATGACCACATCGGTAGCGCTCCAGTCGGTTTCCTTGACCCCAGGCTCGAAGAAAATCACTCGTTGCAGCTGGCCGACGATGTAGTGCTTGTCTCTCAGCACGTCGACCTGCTGCGGGCTGAGGTTTTGCGCGTCGCGGCCCTCGCTGATCTCGGGCAGCAGTGGCCAGTCTTCCTCGCGGATTTCCACCATGTGGTAGAGCCCGGGGTAGTCCTCGTAGGCCATCTCCGCCAGGCGGAAGTCCGCGCCTTTGCCGGTGTGTGACGGGATCACGTCGTCGATGATCACCGCGTTGTGCGCGGCGGCCATGCGGGCCAGGGATTGAAGTTGGGCTTCGGTGCCCAGTTGCGGGTCGATGTCGAAGCTGATGCGGTCAAAATTGCCGTCAATCGTCGGGGTGTGTTCGGTTCCCGAAAGGCCGCCCGAGCGTTTAAGCGGGCCGTTATGAATGCCCTGGATGCCGATTTTCGACAGGGCGTGCCACAAGGTTTCATCCCCCAGGGCCTCCAGCACACTGCCGTTTTCGCGGGTAACGATGGACGCCGGGTACGCTGTGAACCACACCGAGGCCAGGGCTGAAGCATCACGGGGCCGGGTATGCGCATACGGCTGCTGCCACAACCGGCCTTGCCCCGAATAGAGTTTGGCCCGCTGTTTTGCGGCATGCAGCATCGATTGTTCCACCAGCCAGGCCACATGATTCTTCTCGGCATCTGTCATAAATCGATCACCTGCGGTCGTGAAGTATTCGGTTGCGGTGCTTGCATCGGCGCACCGTTGGTTATTGTATGAGGCCCTGAGCGGCCATTCGTTGCATTGGCCCTCCCCCATGATCCAGACCGAGGGCTGCACTTGGACTATTTCGCAGCGTTGACCGCCTTTGTCGAAGCCGCCGAGGGCAATAACTTCTCCCGTGCCGCCGACCGGCTGGGCATCAAGGCTTCTACCGTTTCACGCTACGTGAAAGACCTGGAGCAGGACCTGGGTATCGCCCTGTTCAACCGCTCGACCCGCACCCTGCACCTGACCGAGGGCGGCCAGACCTTCCTGATGCATGCGCGCCGGGTGCTGGACGAGCTGGAGCAGGCCAAGGCCGCCACCTCCGCGTTGAATGAACATCCCCGGGGCGTGCTCAAGCTCAACCTCCCGCCCGCCTTTGCCCGCCACCATGTGCTGCCCACCTTGAACGCGTTCCTGGCCCGCTACCCGCAGATCAAGCTGGAACTGGTGCTGGATGACAGCCACGTCAACCTGATCCACGCCGGCGCGGACCTGGCGATCCGGATTGGCACCCTGGCGGATTCCACGTTGAAGGCGCGCAAGATTTGCGATGAAAACTACCGGCTGGTGGTCAGCCCGGGGTTTTGCCGGGAGCACCCGGCACCGTCCAGACCTGCCGACCTGGCGGCATTGCCCGGGATTCTGGGGGCGGCTGAGATTGCTTTCGCCAATGGGCATGAAGTGTCGCCGCTGGTGCATAACGACTGCCTCCGGATCAACGACCTGGACGCGCAGATGATCGCGCTACAGCAAGGCCTGGGGTTTGCCTTGCTGCCCGACTGGCTGGTGGCCAAGCGCATTGACGCCGGCGAGCTGGTGGTGTGGTTGCCTGAGTGGAGTATCCGCATCGCCGGCCGCGAATCGGCGGTGTGGTTCGTCTATCCACCCAAGCGCATCGTGTCTTCCAAGGTGCGGTGCTTCATCGACTTTATCGTCGAGCAACTCGGCGAAACACCGCACTGGAAGCGTGTCAGCTGAAGCGAATATCCAGCGAGCGCAGGTAGGTTTGCAGCCCGGCGTCCTGGATCGGAATCAGGAACGCCTCGGTGTCGGACTCGTTGAAATGGGCATGCCAGTAACCCGGCGGTGTTACAAACGCGAGCCCCGGCGACCAGTCGACCCGCACCGGGTTGCGGATTTGCCCGTCGGCGTCCAACTCGGTGCCCACCAGCGAGTAGCAGCCCGTTGGGCAATCGATGATGAAATCCAGCGCAATCGACTGGTGCCGATGGGGCTTTTGAATCGACCCCGCCGGCAGGATCCCGTACATCGCCCATAGCACATGGGTCACCGTGCGGGTTTGCGGGAAATGCCGATTGCCCAGCAGGATGCTGATGCGGCTGCGGTCCTGGGCGCGGGGATCATCGGCGGCCTCACGCAGCTTGGCGTTGGCCAGGTCCGCCGGGTACAGCGTGGGTGCGAAGCGATCGGTAGTGCGGGTCACGCCCAGATAGCGCAACAGCGGTTCGTCATGCACGTAGTACAGCCGCGCATCCCGAGACGCGCTGAACTGCGCCTGCTGCAGGCCCGGCAGTGCCAGGAAGCAGCCCTTGGACCATTCGATCCGATGCTCACCCTGAACCACACTGCCCTGCCCCGCGATCACATAAAACACCTGTGAGGTGGCGTTGGGTTGCAGGTCCAGCGTGTCGCCGGCGTTCAAGCGAATGAAGTTCGCACACAGCCCCGGGCCGGTCGCCGGGCCTTCACAGCCCAGAGCGTCGCTGAGGTCCAGCGGCACAACCCGGGACGGGCCACCGTCGTACAGCGAGGCCGGGAAGCTGTGGTAGGGAATGCGGGTGATCAGATTGGCACTGATGGGGTTGGCGGCTTTGCTGTATTCGAAGTACTCGGCGTCGAGCAGGTGCAGGGGCTGGGTGTCGGTCAGGTCAGGCTTGAATTCACGGTTCATTATGATCACCTCAATCTACGGCTGGATTTCGCGACATCCCAAGGGACGTTGCGGCGGTGATGGAACTATAGGCACTCAATCGCGCAGGATTAATCCCTCGTCTCGCACAGCAGTTGTGCGAAATGGGGCAGAAGTGAACCGTTCTTCTACGCAGGTGCTTAGTTCGAATTAGCCAACTATCAAAGTGCCATTTTATAAACGGATTAAATATTTCTACATCTAACGCGCATAAAAAATCCGCCGCAGAGACTGCGGCGGCAAACCAAAGGATTTTGTCGAAGCAGAGCGGCTAAGACACGATCAAAACTACAGCAGCACGCGCAGCGGTACAGTGAATTTTAATTAATCGAGTTTAACCATCCCTTCACTGGTCCTTTACCGCAAACCGGTTAAAAATCCCCCATCGCGCAAAGGCCAGCGCCGCCCGCCAGGGTGGTGCCCGGCTAAAACTACAACACGCGAAACCCGGCTGAATGCCAATCTTAATATCGCCTGCCCAAAAGTTATATACGCCATAAAAAATAAGGCTGTGCACCTGCGCACGCAACTATTAGCGATTAATCTATCCGGGGAAACTATAACCATGGTTAAACAGTGGAGCCTATTAGCGCTGGTAATTTCCAGCAGCCTGAGCCAGGTGGCTTTGGCAGAATCAGTAACGGATCAGGCAGATGCCAAGGGTTTTGTCGATGGCAGCAGTCTCACCGGCGTCGCGCGCAACTACTACTTGAACCGTAATCGGGAAGAAGGCCGCGCCGACCAGCGCGACTGGACCCAAGGGGTCATGGCCAACTACATCTCCGGCTTCACCCAAGGCACCATCGGGTTCGGCGTGGACGCCTATGCCTACGGCGGGCTGAAACTCGACTCCCAGCGCAAATACGCGAACACCGGCAACCTGCCCCTGGATCGCAACGGCGACCCTCAGGACGCCTACGGCTCGCTGGGTGGTGCGTTGAAGCTGCGGATCTCCAAAACGCAGCTCAAATACGGTGAAATGCAGCCCACCGCGCCGGTGTTTGCCGTCGGTGGTGTCGGGTTGCTCGACCAGACCGCCACGGGCTTTGACCTGACCAGCAACGAAATCGCCGGCCTGAACCTGGAAGCCGGTCACTTCACCGCTACCAACGGTGGCGATACCACCAACCATGAGCACGATATCTTTGCCACCTACGCCAACGTAGCGACCAAGAGTGCCAGTTTTGTCGGTGGCAAATACACCTTCACCCCGGACTTGAGCGCCACGGTGTATGCCGGCGAGTTGCAGGACGTGTGGCGCCAGTACTACAGCAACCTCAATTACGTGATGCCCCTGAGCAATGGCCAGTCGGTGACCCTGGACGGCAACCTGTACCGCACCCTCGATACCGGGAGTGCCAATGCGGGCACGATCAACACCACGGCGTACTCGCTGGCGGCGGCCTATTCGTTCCTGCAGGCCCACACGCTGACGCTGTCGTTCCAGAAGATCGATGGCAACGAGCCGTTCGACTATATCGGCGCGGGTGACAACGGTGCCGCCGCGACCGGCGACTCGATCCTGCTGGCCAACTCGGTGCAATGGTCTGACTTCAATGGCCCAGGCGAAGCCTCCTGGGCCCTGCGGTACGACTTGAACATGGCGCCCTACGGTGTGCCGGGGCTCAGCTTCATGAGCCGCTACATCAACGGCTCCGACATTGACGGCAGCCACACCCCCGCCAACAGTGCCTATCTCGGCGCCTACGGCGACGGCGCCAAGGAGCACGAAACCGACGTAGAAGTTAAGTACGTGGTCCAGAGCGGGCCGGCGAAAAACCTCGCGTTCCGCCTACGCCAGGCCTACCACACCGGCAGTTCCGAGTCGGGCAGTGGCGGCGACGTCAACGATACGCGCCTGATCGTCAATTACCCGTTCAGCATTCTGTAAGCCCTTCCCGGGACGTGCCAGCGACGCAGGTCGCTGGCACGGTGATCGGCTATTTGGGTTGGCAGTTCTGCTGGAGGCGTTAAACTGCGCGGCCTCTCTCTGCAGAAAAACGAGACCTCCATGGCCAACCACGACCTCGCCTTCACCCCCGACCTCGACCCGGACTCCATCTCCTCCGACGTCATCGGCTTCAACGGCATCCTCGTCTCCACGCAAATTCCCACCCGTGCCGACGGCAGCCTGGAACTGGGCGACATCACCCTGCAAAGCGAATGCACCCTGCAAGCCCTCAAGGTGGCCCTGGAACGTGCAGGCAGTTCGATTGACCGGGTCATGCACCTGACCATTTATCTGACCGACATGGCCGATCGCGCCGCCTTCAACGAAGTCTACAAACGCTATTTCGCCAAGCCCTGGCCCGTGCGCGCAGCCGTTGGCGTGGCCGCCCTGGCTGTCGAAGGCATGCGGGTTGAAGTCACCGCGATGGCCGCCAAGGCCTGACCACAATGGTCAAACGTGGGAGCTGTCGAGCCCCAGCGAGGCTGCGATGGGATCGCCTCGGTTTCACTGATACACCGCGGTGCCTGCATCGCGGGCAAGCCCGGCTCCCACAGTTGACTGCATTCCCATGTGGGAGCCCGCGTAGGGCCTGGTAGATGTCGATAAGGCATTTCACAGCTACAATGCCCGCCTCCGTGACAAGCCTGACTAAAAAAACTATGTCCTTGCCCAAGCATCACCTGGAATTGCTCAGCCCTGCGCGCGATGTTGCCATCGCTCGCGAGGCCATCCTGCATGGCGCCGACGCCGTGTACATCGGCGGCCCGAGTTTCGGCGCGCGCCATAACGCCTGCAACGACGTGAGCGATATCGCGCAGCTGGTGGAGTTCGCCCGGCGCTATCACGCGCGGGTGTTCACCACCATCAACACGATCCTGCACGACAACGAGCTGGAGCCGGCCCGCAAGCTGATCCACCAACTCTACGACGCCGGCGTCGACGCGCTGATCGTCCAGGACCTGGGGGTGATGGAGCTGGATATTCCGCCCATCGAGCTGCACGCCAGCACCCAGACCGATATCCGTACCCTGGGCCGCGCCAAGTTCCTGGACCAGGCCGGTTTCTCGCAACTGGTATTGGCCCGCGAGCTGAACCTGCAAGAGATCCGTGCGATTGCCGACGAAACCGACGCGGCCATCGAGTTCTTCATCCACGGCGCCCTGTGCGTGGCCTTCTCCGGCCAGTGCAATATCTCCCACGCCCAGAATGGCCGCAGCGCCAACCGTGGCGATTGCTCCCAGGCCTGCCGCCTGCCCTACACCCTGAAGGATGACCAGGGCCGTGTGGTTGCGTTTGAAAAGCACCTGTTGTCGATGAAAGACAACAACCAGAGCGCCAACCTGCGCGCCCTGGTGGATGCCGGCGTGCGTTCGTTCAAGATCGAAGGCCGCTACAAGGACATGGGCTACGTGAAGAACATCACGGCCTATTACCGTCAGCGCCTCGACGAGATTCTCGAAGACCGCCCCGACCTGGCCCGCGCGTCCAGCGGCCGTACTGCGCATTTCTTCCTGCCGGACCCGGAAAAGACCTTCCACCGTGGCAGCACCGACTACTTCGTCACCGACCGCAAGGTCGATATCGGCGCCTTCGACACCCCGACCTTCACCGGCCTGCCGGTAGGTGTGGTGGAGAAAGCCGGCAAGCGCGACTTGCAGGTGGTCACCCATGAGCCGCTGTCCAACGGCGACGGCCTCAACGTGCTGATCAAGCGCGAAGTGGTGGGTTTCCGCGCCAACATCGCCGAGCCAAAAGGCGAGTTCGAAGAGGACGGCGAAAAGCGCTACCGCTACCGCGTCGAGCCCAACGAGATGCCGGCCGGCCTGCATCAGCTGCGCCCGAACCATCCGCTGAACCGTAACCTGGACCATAACTGGCAGCAGGCGTTGCTGAAGACTTCGGCCGAGCGTCGTATCGGCGTGTCGTGGGCTGCCCGTCTGCAAGAGGACCGCCTTGAACTGACCGTCACCAGCGAAGAAGGCATCAGCGCCAGCGTTGCCCTGCCCGGCCCGTTCGGCGTGGCCAACAAGCCGGAACAGGCGCTGGAAACCCTGCGCGACCTGCTGGGCCAACTGGGCACCACCCAGTACCACGCCACCGCAATCGAGCTGGACGCACCGCAGGCGTTCTTCATCCCGAACTCTCAGCTCAAGGCCTTGCGCCGTGAAGTGATCGAGGTGCTGACCGAGGCGCGTATCCAGGCCCACCCACGGGGCGGCCGCAAGGCAGAAACCACGCCGCCGCCGGTGTACCCGGAATCGCACCTGTCGTTCCTGGCCAACGTCTACAACCAGAAGGCCCGTGACTTCTATCACCGTCACGGCGTGCAACTGATCGACGCGGCGTATGAAGCCCACGAAGAAACCGGCGAAGTGCCGGTGATGATCACCAAGCACTGCCTGCGCTTCTCGTTCAACCTGTGCCCGAAACAGGCCAAGGGTGTGACGGGCGTGAAGACCAAGGTCGCGCCGATGCAGTTGATCCACGGCGATGAAGTGCTGACGCTGAAGTTCGACTGCAAGCCGTGCGAGATGCACGTGATTGGCAAGATCAAGGGCCACATCCTCGGCCTGCCGCAACCGGGCAGCGTGGTGGGCTACATCAGCCCGGACGACCTGCTCAAGACCATTCCTCGCGCACCGCACTGATCCCTTCGCGCCTGCGTACCCGCAGGCACCACAGCGGAAACGGCAAGGTCACCAGCAGCAGCAACCACAACAGGGCGTAGACACTGTCTACGCCCTCGTTCTGCAGGTTGACGAACAGCTTGACCGGAATCCCCTGCGGGAAATACGCAAACACCATCACGATCCCGAACTCGCCAATCACCCGCACCCAGACAATCGCCAACGCGTTGGCCAGGGCTCGCCGGGTGACGGGCAAGGTCACCTGCAAAAACACCTCGAACGGTGTGCAACCCAGGCCCCGCGCGGCTTCTTCCAGGGAGCGCGGCACCGCCTCGAACGCTGTGCGTGCACACAGGATGTAATAGGCCAGCCCGCCGTAGAGTTGCGCCAGGATAAATGCCGGCAGGTTGTTGCTCAGGGAAATCCCCAACTTGCCCAACGCTTCGCCAAGAGTGGCGTATGGGCCGTAGGCGGTGACCAGCAAAATGCCCATGGCCAACGGCGGCGTCAGCAGTGAGATCAGCAATAACGCCTCGACGCCGCTGCGCCAGGACGATGCAGTGCGGGCCAACCACAAGGCCAGCGGCGTGCCCAGCAGCACAATCAACAGGGTCGAAACGCTGCTCAGCCCCAGGGACACGGCCACCGCCGACCAGTCGCCGTAGGCCAGTTGCAACTGGCCCCAGGACGTTGCACCGGCCAGGGCTACAAACGGAATGATCAGCAGCACCGCCGCCGGCACGCTCATCCATAGCGTGGGCGAGCCCTTCAGCACATCAAAGCGCTCCGCCTTTCGGCTGGCCGTAGCCATTGGCTTCAAACAACTTCAGGCCTTCAGGCGATTGCAGGTAGCTCACGAACGCCTGGGCCTGTTGCGGGTTGGGCGCGTTCTTCAGCACGGCTGCGTAGAACACCAATGGCTGCGGCTTGAGGGTTTGCATCTGGCCGTTCTTGTCCGGCAGTTGCAGGCTGACGGTGTCGTACCAGTCTTTGGTGAACGTCGGGTTGCTCAGGTTGATCTCGTCGGGCAGCGCGATATACGGCAGCTTGGCTGAAATCGTCGCGCTCTCGTAGCCGGACGCGGCGTCTATCTGGCCGGCTTGCAGGCGGGTCAACAGGCCGCCTTCGCCAAACACCTGCTGCGGGTTTTGCACGTCACCAAGAATCTGCCGGGCGAGGCCCGGCTGCCGGTAATACTTCTCGGCCAGTTGGACGGTAAAAATGATGTTCTGCCCTTGCGGGTCGGTGGCGGCGTCGGTGCGGCCAAAGCGCAGGCCGGGGCTTTGCAGCACCTTCCACCAGGCTGGCGAGTTGGCGTTCTTGCTGGCTTCCAGTGCCGGCGCAAACGCGCTCTTGGGGTTGTAGGCAATCACCATGCGGGTGCTGGCCACCGGCACCGCCTGCCCGACCAGCCCGGCTTTTTGCAGCACCTCAATCGGCCCCGGGGTGATGGAGACGAACACGTCGGCCACCACCTTCTTGGACGCCAGCAACCGCGCCATCCCATAGGCGCCCTCGCCCTGCCCCTGATACGTCAGGTGCTCGCGTTCGGCGAAGGCCGGCCCCAGGGCCTTGTCCATCACCACGCCCATGGAGCCGGCGTAAGTCACATGGATTGCGTTTTCGGCATGGGCCGACAACGCCACCGACAGCACCAGGCCACTGAGTAGCCATGCACGACTTTTCTTCAACATGAGCGGTTCCGCTGTAAAGGTAGATATACAGCGGAGAATAGTAACCAAGGTGCTATCAGTGCTTCATGAAACATGCCCTGGCAACGCCTTCGGGCGCCACCACCAACCCCGCTGCAGCCCCGCCGCCGCGAGCAGAATCGCCGCCACACCGAGCCATTGCAGCCAGCCGAGGCGATGACCAAAGGCGATCCAATCGACAAAAATGGCCGCGATCGGGTAGATAAACGACAGCGCTCCGGTGACTGCCGTGGGCAACTTCTGGATCGCCCCATACAGCAACACGTACATCAAGCCGGTATGCACCACGCCCAGGGTCAGCAGTGCCGCCCACGAATCCATCGAGGCGGACAGGCTCTGCCACTGCATCAGCGGCGCCAGCAGCAAGGCGCCCGTGGTCACCTGGATCAACGCCATCAGGTGCGGCGGCACTTCTTTCAAACGCTTGATGATCAGCGCTGCAATCGCATACAGGAACGCTGCGCCCAGCGCTAACCCCACCCCAGCCAGGTAGTCGTCCCCGGTGTTTTGCTGATCGCCGTGGGCGGTGACAATCGCCAGCATCCCCACAAACGCCACGCTCAGCCAGGCGAGCTTCTGCACGGTAATTTTCTCGCCCAGGAACACCGCTGCCAGCATCACCAGCATGAAGGGCTGCACGTTATACACCGCCGTGCTGATGGAAATTGATGCCTTGGCATAGGACTCGAACAGCAGTAACCAATTGCCCACAATCGCCACGCCGCTGAGCATCGCCAGCCCCAATTTGGCGTAGCTCAGCAACTCAAGGCGCAGATAGCCCATCAGCCAGCACACCACCAGCAACGTCACCGCGCCGATCACGCAGCGCCAGAACACCACCTCCACCACCGGCACGCCCGACACCAGCACAAACCAGCCGATGGTGCCGGATATCAGCATGGCGGCGACCATTTCCCATGACCCGCGACGTATGGACTTGTCCATGATCAAGCTCCTCAAGTGAGGCTCAATTATGGCAATCTCGCCAATAGCGACTCCAGATTCTAAATTAGGCGAACCGTAGCTTTCGCCTATTCTTATTAGGCAAACCCGAGCAATGGCTTTCGGAGCGACCATGATTGACAGCATTGACCAGCAACTGATCGCCGCGCTGATGGACGATTCGCGTCTGTCCCTCAAGGCCTTGGCGGGCATCACCGGCCTCTCCTCCCCCAGCGTCGGCGAGCGGCTGCGGCGCCTGGAAGAGCGCGGCGTCCTGAAGAATTACACCGTGGACATCGACCCCAAACATTTCGGCTACTTGCTGCAAGCCATTGTGCGTATTCGCCCGTTGCCCGGGAAATTGCAGGAAGTGGAACGGCAGATCCAGGCGATCCCCGAGTTCACCGAATGCGACAAGGTGACCGGCGATGATTGCTTCATCGCACGCCTGCACGTGCGCACCATGGATCAGTTGGACACGCTGCTGGACCGACTCAACGCGTATGCCGAAACCAACACCGCCATCGTCAAGAAAACCCCGGTAAAGCGCCGGTTGCCGCCGCTGGGCGACTCGTGACGCTGAGTCACTGATGCAATGACGGGATCGCTATTCTGTCCATCTGGCGCGCTGTTTATGCTTGATCCACCCATTGGAACAACAGGCGTAAACACCATGTATGTCATTACCGGAATCACAGGCAAAGTCGGCGGCGCCCTGGCGCGGTTTCTCCTCGATGATCATCAACCCGTGCGTGCGGTGATCCGCGATGCCGCCAAGGGTGCCGAATGGGCCGCGCTCGGTTGCGAGGTCGCCATCGCCAACATGGATGACGCCGCTGCACTGACCGAAGCGTTCAAGGGCGCCACCGGCGTGTTCATCCTGCCGCCGTCGGATTTCGACCCTGAACCGGGTTTTCCCGAGGCGCGCAAGGTGATTGCCGCCGTTGCCCAGGCCATCGAGGCGGCTGTGCCGCAAAAGGTGGTGTGCCTGTCGACCATTGGCGCCCAGGCCGAGCAGCTTAACTTGCTGACCCAGCGCACCCTCATGGAACAGGCCCTGAGCGCGTTGAACGTACCGGTGACCTTTCTGCGCCCGGGCTGGTTTATGGAAAACGCCGCCTATGACGTGGTCGCCGCCCGCGAGCACGGGGTGATCAGCAGCTTCCTGCAGCCGCTGGACAAAGCCGTGCCGATGATTGCCACCGCCGATGTCGGCCGTCTCGCCGCACAACTGTTGTTGCAACACTGGACCGGGCGCCGGGTGGTTGAACTTGAAGGCCAGTGGGTCAGCCCGAACGATATTGCCAGGACGTTGACCGAAGTGCTTGATCGCGGCGTGACCGCGCAGGTGGTGCCTCGGGATACGTGGGAGCCGATGTTTCGTGAGCAAGGTGCGCAGAACCCACTGCCGCGGATGCGCATGATCGATGGGTTCAATGAAGGTTGGATCTGCTTTGAGCAGGCGCAGGTGGTCAAGGGAGAAACCACGTTGCTGAAGGTATTGCGCGAACTTGCTGCCACCGCCTAAATCCCGCCTGGCGGGCTTTTGTGGTGAGGGGGCTTGCTCCCGCTGGGCTGCGCAGCGGCCCCGGAATCTTTGGGAGCGCTGCGCACTCCAGCGGGAGCAAGCTCCCTCGCCACAGGGTCACCTCCCTGACCGTGCAACGCCTTGGCGGCGCCCAACACCCCTGCAGCACTGCTGCCAACGCCTAAATCTGGCCTGGAGGGCTTTTGTGGCGAGGGAGCTTGCTCCCGCTGGGCTGCGCAGCGGCCCCGGAATCTTTGGGAGCGCTGCGCACTCCAGCGGGAGCAAGCTCCCTCGCCACAGCGTCACCTCCCTAATCGTGCAACGCCTTGGCGGCGCCCAACACGCCTGCAGCACTGCTGCCACCGCCTAAATCCCGCCTGGCGGGCTTTTGTGGCGAGGGAGCTTGCTCCCGCTGGGCTGCGCAGCGGCCCCAAGATCTTCGGGAGCGCTGCGCACTCCAGCGGGAGCAAGCTCCCTCGCCACAGCGTCCACCTCCCTAACCGTGCAACGCCTTGGCGGCGCCCAACACGCCAGCAGCACTGCTGCCAACGTCTAAATCTGGCTTGGAGGGCATTTGTGGCGAGGGAGCTTGCTCCCGCTGGGCTGCGCAGCGGCCCCGGAATCTTCGGGAGCGCTGCGCACTCCAGCGGGAGCAAGCTCCCTGGCCACAGGGTCACCTCCCTAATCGTGCAACGCTTTGGCGGCGCCCAACAGTCCCTGGAACTTGCGATAACGCGCCTGCAGCACAGCAGCTTGAGCGCCATCCGGGAAAAACCGGGCCTTCACCGGCATCCCCGCCTGCAACAGCGCCGCGCCCTGCCCGCTCGCCACAAACCCTAACTTCGCCGCTCCAATACACGCGCCCAGCTCACTGCCGTGCAACGTGTAGATCTCCCGCCCAAGGATATTGGCCAGCAACTGCGCCCAATACTCACTGCGTGCGCCACCGCCCACCAGTGCACAAGCGCCCACCGTGGCCCCGGCTGACTGCACCGCATGCAACGCATCCAGCAGCCCGAACCCGACCCCCTCCATCACCGCATAACCCAGCATCGCCGGCGTGCAGTCATGCCCCAGGTTCATGAAGCCACCCCGCAACAACGGGTCGTTATGTGGCGTACGCTCGCCCGCCAGGTACGGCAAGAACAGTGGATTGGAAACCGGCACGCCCTGGCCGATTGGCCACTCGGCCTGCACCTGATCCAGCAACGCCTGTTCATCAGCAGTACCCGTCAAACGGGTCACCCAACGCAAGCAACTGGCTCCGGCCAACATGGCGCCCATGGTGTACCAGCGATTGGGCAGTGCATGGCAAAAGCTATGCACGGCACTCGCCGGATTGCCCGCCGCATGATCGGTAATCGCAACAATGGCCGCACTTGTACCGAGGGTGATAAACGCGTCACCGGCGTTCACCGCGCCGATGCCCACCGCGGCCACCGGGTTGTCCCCGCCACCGCCGGCAATCACCAGGCCCTCGGCCAAGCCCAGGCGCAGCGCCGCAGCGGCATTTAAATAAGCACTGGCGGCGCCGCCTTCCACCAGCCTTGGCATCTGCGCCAATCGCAAACCCGTCGCCTGCAGCATCGGTTCAAACCACGCGCGGTTGGCCACATCCAGCCACAGCGTCCCGGCGCCATCGGACACGTCGCTGACGCGCTCGCCACTCAAGCGCAGACGCAGGTAATCCTTGGGCGACAGTACGCAATCAATGGCGCTGAACACCGCCGGCTCGTGCGCTTGCAGCCACAGCAGCTTGGGCGCCGTGAGCCCGGCCATCGGCAAACTGCCGGTGACCTCGGCAAACTCGCTGCCCAACGCCTCGGCCTGGGCCATGGCGCGGGAGTCGTCCCAGAGAATCGCCGGGTACAACACCCGGTCGTCCTGCCCCAGCAATACCGCGCCGTGCATCTGCCCGGACAAACCGATGCAACTGACCCGGCCATAGGCATCCGGCTGATCCGCGCGCAATTGGTCCAGAGCCTTCAGGCACGCTTGCCACCAATCCTCAGGGGCTTGCTCGGACCAGCCCGTGTGCGGGCGCGAGACCGTCAGCCGCGCACCGGCATGGGCGAGGACGCGGCCTTGCTCGTCCATCAGGATCGCCTTGAGTTCCGAGGTGCCAAGATCAATGCCAAGGGAAACCGGGTTGTTCATATCAGGGGCAGCCGCATGAGTTACGAATCTTCAGGGTGGGCGCGAGCCGCACGCTGTGTTTTTTACGCTTGGGCGACGCCATGCGCTCAAGCAGCAGGTTGACCGCCTGCGCTCCCAACTCCTGGACCGGCTGCGCGATCAGGGTCAGGCGCGGCACGAAGAAGTCCGCCCATTCAAAATCATCGAAGCCCACCAGTGCCATTTGCCCGGGCACCTCGATGCGTGCATCGCGCAAGGCATGCATTGCGCCGAGGGTCATCAGGTTGTTGCCCGCCATGATCGCCGTGGGCGGTGTGTCCAAGGCCAATAGTTGCTGCGTGGCCTGTCGTGCCGGCTCGCTGCTGGAGCCGCCATTGACCAGCAATTGCGGGTCAAACGGTAATTGCGCCGCAAGCAATGCGGCTTGATAACCGGCCACGCGCTCATCGGAAGTGCCCAGCCCTGCCCGCCCGGATATAAAGCCGATGCGCCGGTGGCCATGCTCGATCAGGTGCGCCACCAGCGCCTGGGTGGACTGGGTATTTTCTACCCCGACCTGATCAAAGCGGTCGCTCATCATCCGGTCCACCAACACCGCCGGCACCTCATTGGCCAGCAGGTATTCCAGGGCCAGCGAACCGGTGGACGGCGCCAGCAGAATGCCGTCCACCCGCCGGTGGTGCAGCGCGGTGACCACGCGCAATTCCTGCTCGGGATCGTCGTGGGTGTCGACAAACAACATCATGTAGCCGTGTTTGGCGCACTCGGTTTCCATCGCGTGCACCGTTTCACTGAAGTAGTGGTTGGACAGCGCCGAGATCGCCACGCCAATCGTGTTGGTGGTGGACCGGGCCAGGGAGCGCGCCAGCGTGTTGGGGATGTAGCCCAACTGCCGGATCGCGCTCTGCACCGCTTGCACCGTGTCCGGGCTGACCTTGCGGGTGCCGTTCAAGACGTGGGAAACCGTCGACGTCGACACTCCTGCAATTCTTGCCACATCCTCCATGGTTGCCACGGTGCTCACTCCTGCGTTCTTTTAATGTTTGCTTGACCAACCGCTGTAGGAACCGACGTTGTCGCGGGTGATCAATTTTGGCGCCAGCAGGGTAACCGCTTCTGCGGGTTGTTTGTCATTGAGAATGTCATTGCCGACGTTGACGGCGGTCTGGGCCATGGCCCAAGGGTCCTGGCTGGCGGAGGCCTGGATCAGGGTGTCGGTCTTCAGGGCGTTCTCGATGTCCGGTGCGCCGTCCACGGAGGTGATGATGATGCCGCTGCGTTTCAACTGCTTGGCCGCCAGGTCACTGCCGATGGCTTGCGGGTCGTTGATCGCGAACAGGCCGTCGATTTTCTGGAAGCGTGTCAGGTAGCCCTGCATCACGTTCAGGCCACCTTCGCGGGAGCCTTTGCCATCCTGGTCGTCCGACAGCACCTTGATCTCCGGCGCGCTGGCCAGGGCGGCTTTACAGCCTTTGACGCGATCGGTCACGGCCGTCACTTGCGGGCCGTTCTGGATAATCACATTGCCCTTGCCCGAGAGCTTGTCGACGATGAACTGGCAGGCGAGCTTGCCGGCTTCGACGTTGTCGGTCTGCACCGTGGCGTTCACGCCCTTGGCGTCCACATCCACCGCCACTACCACGATCCCGGCGTCACGGGCTTTCTTGATCGCCGAGGCCATGGCCGACGGGTCGACAGCGTTGATCAGGATCAGGTCGACCTTGGACGAGATGAAGTTGTCGATCTGCGAGAACTGCTTGCTCAGGTCATAGTCGGCCGACACCGAGGTCACCTTGACCGCCGGGTTCAGCTCCTTGGCCCGGGCCGTGGCGCCGTCGGCCAGGGTCACGAAATACGGGTTGCCCAGGGAACCCATGCTGATGCCGATGGCTTTCAGTTCACGGGCCTCTACGGCGTGGGACATCAACACGGCAACGCCCAGGGAGGCGACAACAGGAAACATGCGTTTGAAGTTCATGATGACTCTCTTGTGATTGTTGTTTGAGTGAAATCAGGTCCGTGCGCCGGACTGGCGATAACGATCCAGCGCGACTGCGCCGATGATCACGATGCCCTTGATGATGTACTGCCAGATATCCGAGACGCCCAGCAGCACCAGGCCGTTGGTCAATACCGCGATGATCAGCGCACCGATCAGCGTGCCGCCGATGGTGCCGACGCCGCCGGTAAAACTGGTGCCGCCGAGAATCACCGCCGCGATCGCATCCAGCTCATAGGATTGCCCGAGTTGCAGGCCATTGGCGGCAAACAGGCGTGACGCGCTCATCACCGCACCCAGCCCCGCCAGCGCACCGGACATGGCATAGACGAACAGCAGCACTTTCCACACCTTGATCCCCGACAAGCGCGCCGCTTCCGGGTTACCGCCCACGGAGTAGATCTGCACCCCCATCACCGTGCGCCGCAGGATGAACCACGACAGCGCGATAACGGCCACCGCGATGATCACCAGCCATGGCACGCCCAGCACTGAATCATTGCCGATAAAGGCGAACGGCAAGTCAGGGTTGAACACGGTTTTGTCGTCGGCCAACAAACGGGCCAAACCACGCATGGCGGTCAGCGCACCCAGGGTGACGATAAACGGCGGCAGGCGCATAAAGGCGATCAGCCCGCCGTTGACCAGGCCCAGCAACAGGCCGAAGCCAACCCCGGCGGCAATCCCGAACATGCCGAATTGCGGCGACATCGACGCTTGCAGCGCCACCACCGCCGAGGCCGCGAGAATCGCGCCTACCGACAGGTCGATGCCCGCCGTGAGGATCACAAAGGTCATGCCCGCCGCCAGCACCACGTTGACCGAAGCCTGCTGGGTGATGATCGACAGGTTCTGCTCCGTCATGAAGTTTTCGCTGGCCAGGGCAAAGCCCACCAACAGCAGCACCAGCACCGGCAACATGCCCACTGTGCGCATCAGTTCGCGAATACGCTCAGCCTTGCCGATCGTTGCCACAGTCATGGTGTTGCTCCCGCTTGTTGTTGAGTTAGCCATGGGCGGCCACCTGTTCGCTGCCGGTGGCGAGGTCGATAATCGCCTCCTGGGAAATGTCCTGCCCCGATGCCCCGCCGACTTCGGCCACCAGTTGCCCTTCGCGCATGATCAGCACGCGGTCGCAGGTACCGATGATTTCCGGCAACTCGCTGGAGATCACCACGATGCCCACGCCGGCCTTGGCCAGTTGGTTGATGATGCGGTAGATCTCGGACTTGGAGCCGATGTCCACGCCACGGGTCGGTTCGTCGAGGATCAGCACATGGGGCTTGACCTCCAGCAGCCGCGCCAGCAGCACCTTCTGCTGGTTGCCGCCGGACAACGCGCCGACATTGACTTTGCCCGACGCCACGCGGATCGACAGTGACTTGATCGCATCCCGCGCCCGTTGTGCAGCGTGGCCCCGGTCGAGCACGCCGCCGGCATGGGCATCCGGCACACAGGCGCAGACGTTGATGTTGTCGGCCACGCTCATGTCGAGAAACAGGCCCTGGGCCTTGCGGTCTTCAGTGAGATACACCACGCCGGCACGAATCGCGTCCGCCGGGTTGCGCAGTTGGGTCACGGTCTTGCCGACCACCTCCAGGGTGCCGGAAGTACGCGGGTCGGCGGCAAAGATCAGCCGCGCCAACTCGGTACGACCAGCGCCCACCAGCCCGGCGATGCCCAGCACTTCACCGGCGTGCAGGTCGAAGCTGCAGTTGCGCACGCGCTTGCCATCGGCCATGTCACGCACGCGCATCACCACTTTGCCTGGGTCGTAGGCCGCGTGTTCCTTCTTGTAGAAACCCGACAGGTCGCGGCCCACCATCATCTTCACCAGCACCTCGGCCGACAGCACCTCCCGCGCCAGTTCGCCGACGTACTCGCCGTCCCGCAGCACGGAGACCCGGTCCGACAACTCGTAGATTTCGGCCATGCGGTGGCTGATGTAGATGATCGCCAAGCCCTGGCTGCGCAGCTGTTTGATCAGCGCGAACAGGCGGTCGGTCTCCCGGGAGGACAGCGGCGTGGTGGGCTCATCCATCACCAGGATTTTCGCGTGGGCATGCAGGGCCCGGGCGATTTCCACCAGTTGGCGCTCGGCGATGGACAGGCCGGCGACACGGGTGGTGGGCAGGAACTCCGCGCCGAGCCGCGCCAGCACCTCGGCCACCCCGGCTTCCATGCCCTTGCGGTCGATGGTCCAGCCACGGCGCAGCTCACGGCCCAGGTAGATGTTCTCGGCCACCGTGAGGTTCGGGCACAGGCTGAGTTCCTGGTAGATCACGGCAATGCCGAGGGCTTTGGCGGAGGCTGGGTTGTAGCTGGCGACGGGCTGGCCATCGATGCGGATGGTGCCGCCGTCATCGGCCTGGTAGGCCCCGGAGAGGATCTTCATCAACGTCGATTTGCCGGCGCCGTTCTCACCCATCAAGGCGTGGATTTCACCGGCATAGACTTTCAGGCTGACGTTCTTGAGCACCCGCAGGCCGTTGAAGGTCTTGCTGATGCCCTGCATTTCAAGCAAGGGTTCAAGGCTCATGACTGAGCTCCTGGTTTTATTATTGTTGTGTTCAAGCGTGTGCCGACGACAGCCATCGGCAGACCTGATTGCAGCCGACTCTAATCAGATACATTTGTTAACGCAAGCGCTTGCGTAGGCCTTTTGTCGATTGATTAAACGTTTCACCTGATGAAGAAAGCTTCATTTGGTGATTGGCTGATCATTGCGCCTCCTCCATCCGTGCGAATGTAAAAACCATGCGGCCAGCCATCAAAACGCCACTTTCTCTGCTATTGTCCAAAGACCTCATCTCCTCCTCATCGCACCCGTGCGATCTTCTGTGAGCATGCTCTGCGGCGCTGCCTGTGGCAGCGTCGGGCCTGAAGTCCACGGAACGCCCCGCGATGGAAAAACCTGCTCCCGATAACTCGCCCGAACCCCAATCCCGGGCCGAAAAAATCGTCGAATTCAAACGCCAGAAAACCCTGCTCAAGACCGGTGCCCTGCAAGACGCGATCTTCAACAGCGCCTATTTCTCCAGCATCGCCACCGACGAAAAAGGCGTGATCCAGATTTTTAACGTCGGCGCCGAACGCATGCTTGGCTATGCCGCTGCCGACGTGCTGAACCGCGTCACCCCGGCCGACATTTCCGACCCCGCCGAACTGATCACCCGCGCCGCCGCCCTCAGCCTGGAACTCGACACGCCGATCACCCCCGGCTTTGAAGCCCTGGTGTTCAAGGCGTCCCGGGGCATCGAAGACATTTACGAGCTGACCTATATCCGCAAGGACAACAGTCGCCTGTCGGCCATGGTCTCGGTGACGGCCCTTCGCAATAAGAACGACGCGATCATCGGCTACCTGCTGATCGGCACCGACAACACTGCGCGCAAGCAGGAAGAGGCGGAACGCAAAGGCTTCGAGCGCGCCCTGGAAGAAAAAAACCTGGAGCTGGAACACGCCAGCCACATGAAGTCCGAGTTCCTCGCCACCATGTCCCACGAGCTGCGCACGCCGCTGAATGCGGTGATCGGTTTTTCCGAGGCGCTCAAGGACGGCCTGGTGGGCGACATGAGCGATATCCAGCGCGAATACATCGGCGACATCTTCACCAGCGGCCAGCACTTGCTGTCGCTGATCAACGACATCCTCGACCTGTCCAAGGTCGAGGCCGGAATGATGGACCTGGAGCTGGAAGCCGTGGAATTGGCGGGTTTGTTGGCCAACAGCCTGCTGATCGTGCGGGAAAAGGCCGCCCTGCAACGCATCCAGTTGAAGCTCGAAAGCCCGGATGACTTCGGCACCCTGGAACTGGACCTGCGCAAGACCAAGCAAATCATCTACAACCTGCTGGCCAATGCGGTGAAGTTCAGCGAGCACGGCGGCTCCGTGACCTTGTCGGTGCGCGAGGTCGATCGCGCACAAGTGGGACAGATTCCCGGTGACTGGCCTACCCACGGCTTTGCCCTGCAGCCCAGCGAGCATCAGCAGTTTTTGGAGCTGAGTGTCAGCGACACCGGCATCGGTATTGCCCGCGACGACATGAGCAAGCTGTTCAAGGCTTTCAGCCAGATCGACAGCAGCCTCGCGCGCAAATTCGAAGGCACGGGCCTGGGCCTGGCGATGGTCAAGCAACTGACCGACTTGCACGGTGGCAGCGTCGCCGTGGCCAGCCGTGAGGGCGAAGGCGCGCGTTTTGTGGTGTGGCTGCCGCTGCACCGCGCAGCGGATACGGAGGCCTCGTGGCCGAAATCCTGATCGTCGAAGACAACGAGGCCAATATGCGCCTCGCCCGCCTGCTGCTGGTGAACGCCGGCCACACGGTATTGTGGGCCGCCGACGCCGAGACCGGGCTGACCCTGGCCCGGGAAAAACAACCGGCGCTGATCCTGATGGACATCCAGCTGCCCGGCATGGATGGCCTGGCAGCCACCTCGTTGCTTAAGCAAGACCCGCACACCGCGCACATCCCGGTAATCGCCCTGACCGCCATGGCGATGAAGGAAGACCGCGACAAAACCCTGCGGGCCGGCTGCGACGCGTACATCATCAAGCCCCTGCGCTACAAAGAGCTGTACCAGGTGATTGATACGCTGCTGCAAAAGAACACTACTCCTCCGACTTGAGTCCTCTCCATGGCCAGCCAACCCGCAACGCTGTTGATCGTTGACGATGAAATTCAGGTACGCAAACTGCTGGAAACCCTGCTGCGTCACGAGGGTTACCAGACAGTCAGTGCCGCCAGTGGCGAAGAAGCCTTGCGGCTGGTGGCGCAGCGGCCGCCGGACTTGATCCTGCTGGACATCATGATGCCGGGCATGGACGGGTATGAAGTGGCCAACCAGCTCAAGGGCAGCCCGGCCACGGCGAACATTCCGATCATCATGCTCTCGGCCCTGAGTGAGCCGAGTGCGCGCCTCAGTGGCCTGGAAACCGGCGCCGAAGAATTCATCAGCAAGCCGGTGGAACGGGTCGAATTGTGGCTGCGGGTGCGCAACCTGCTGCGGCTCAAGGCCCACGGCGACCAGTTGAAAAACCATAGCCTGATGCTTGAGCAGCAACTGCAGCAACGCAGCACGGAAACGGCGCAGATGAACGTTCATGATTTGGCCCGCCTGGACCTGGAACAGGCCTTGCGCCTGGCGGTTGAACGCAACGAGTTCACCCTGCATTACCAACCCAAGGTCGAGTTGGCCAGCGGCCAGGTGTGTGCCCTTGAAGCGCTGTTGCGCTGGGTGCGACCGGGTTACGGTGCGGTCTCGCCGGCCGTGTTTGTGCCGATCCTGGAAAGCCTGGGGCTGATCGTGACGGTTGGGCGCTGGGTGATCGATCACGTTTGCCAGCAGATTGCGGTGTGGCAGCGTGGCACCGTGGGGGCGGTCGAGGTGTCGGTGAACGTGTCGGGGCATCAGTTGATCGAGGGCGACCTGATTGCCGATATCGGTCGTTTCCTGGTGGAACACGGGGTTGAGCCCCACTGGCTGGAGGTCGAACTCACCGAAGGCTCGCTGATGGAAAACACCCAGCACACCATCACCAGCCTGCAGCGGTTGCGGGCGATGGGGGTGAAGATTTCCATCGACGATTTCGGCACCGGTTATTCAAGCCTGGCTTACTTGCGGCGGTTTCCCATCGACACGCTGAAGATCGACATTGCGTTTATCCGCGAAGTCACCAGCAACCCCCAGGATGCCGCGATCACCCGCACCATTATCGAACTGGCCCACAGTCTGAACCTGCGGGTAGTGGCCGAAGGCGTGGAAACCCAGGCGCAACTGGAGTTCCTGCGGCACGCCGGCTGCGATCAGATCCAGGGGTATCTGTTCAGCCGCCCGTTGCCGATGCAGGAGCTGGAGCGGCTGTTGCTGGAGAAACGCAGCCTGGTCAGGCCGCCGCCTCACTGACCTCGAACAGGCCCACCAGCTTCTGCAACTTGCTGGCATTGACCCGCACGGTTTCCGCGCTGGTTTGCAAGACCCCCACGGTCAGGCGCATCTGCTCTGAAGAATGGCTGACCTGCTTGATGGTCTTGCCATAGTCCAGGCTGCGGGCGTTGAGTTGCTGGATGATGCTGAACATGCTCTCCACCGCCTGGTGCAGGTGCACGTTTTCCGAAGACGCGTCCTCGGCCAGGCGCAGGCTGCTGTCCACATTGGTGACGCCGTTTTCCATGAAACCGACGGCCTTGCGGGTCTCACCCTGCAGGCCTTCGACCATCTGGCGAATGTCTTCGGCTGCCTTGGAGGTACGTGACGCCAGGGTGCGAACTTCGTCGGCCACCACCGCAAAGCCGCGGCCATGCTCACCGGCCCTCGCCGCTTCGATCGCCGCGTTTAAGGCCAGCAGGTTGGTCTGGTTGGTGATGTCACTGATCAACCCGGTGATGTTGCTGATCTGCGACATACGGCTGTCGAGTAACTGCACGCTTTCGGCGGAGCGCTGCACCACATCGCGAATTGACTGGGTACCGACCTGTACCGCGAGAAATTGCTCGCGGGCCTGGCTGACCACTTCGTCCATGGCCTGCTTCATCTGCTCGGCGCTCACCGAGGCTTGCTGGATTTCCCCCAGTTGCTCTTCGACGATGATCATCATGCGGTGGGTCGCGTCGGCCACTTCATGGGACATCAACCCGGCCGCCTCGCTGCGGCCCAGCATCAACTGGTTGGTGTTGCCAACGCTGTGACTGGCCTTGACCACCTGGCCGACCACCGAGTCCAGGCGGTCGATAAAGCTGTTGATCCAGCGGCTCATGTCGCCGGTCTCGTCGTTGACCATGCGCCCGCTGTCCAGGCGCTGGCGCAGGTTGCCTTCGCCTTCGGCGATGGTGCGGATCACTTCGGTCATTTCATTCAGGCGTGCGGCCAGGCGCTTTGGCCCCAGGCGGCTGAACAGCATGGCCGCCACGACCATGCTCAATACTTCGCACGCATCGGTCCAGGCGGCGGGCAAGCCGCTGTAGTGGCGGACGAGGAAATTGCAGGCAAACAGACCGGCCATGGTCGCCAGATAGGGTTTCATCAGGCCGTGGCTCAGGGAACGCCGGCGGTAAACCTCTTCCAGGTCGGCCTCGCACATCATGCCCCAGCGGTCCGGCGAGCCCGGCAGTTCAAAGGTCACGCCCTTGCCCACCACCGGGATGTGGCGGTAGTCGGAGTAGCCGGGATAGGTGACAAACAGGTTCGAGCCCTTGCGGATGGTCTCGCGCACGCCGGGGTGCAGTTGTTGGGTGGCCGGGTCGATAAAGCGCAATTCCAGTTCGGTGTGGCGCTGGATCTGCACGGTTTTCCACGGTGTGTGCACGCCGCTCTTGAGGTTTTCGCCGTGGGTAAAGGCGCCGTCCTCGAAGCGTGATCGGGACAGCGCGATACCGGGTTGAAGCGCCGGGTCGAAGCGCGATTGCACCATGAACAGGTAGTTGTCGCCGGACTCGGGAAAAATATGCCCGGCCTCGCGCTGGATCAAATCCCCGAGGATGTCGTTGGGCACTCGCCCGCACAGGCAACCGAGCACCCTGCCGTCACGGGTCAACGGTTGGTAGAACATCAGGGTCACTTCGTCATGGAAGCGCGAGGACGAAGGGCCTATCTGCAGGGTCAGCGGGTCGCTGTAGGGACCGTGGAGAAACGGCGCCTTGAGACCGGCGGCCAGGGCTTGATGATTCAGGGCGCGGTGACCGGCCTGGTTCCAGGTGGTGGCCAGCACCTCGCCCTTGAGGTCGACGATAAACAGTTCGGAAAAGTCGCCAGCCTGTTGCAGTTTGTCCAGCAGCAGGCTGTTGTCGGTGAGCACGGTGTCGCGGGTGAGCACGCTGGCCAGTTCGCTGAGGTGTTCCCACTGTTCGCGGGTCCAGGTTTGCAGGAGTTTGACCCGGGTTTCTGCGATGGCTTCGAAAGTTTGCTCCATCACCGGGTACACGCTGCGGTTTAGGCGGCAGGACCAGCCCATGGCGAACTTGCCGGTCTTGCCCCACCAGGGCAGCCAGCTTTTTTCGGCGGAAGATAACTGCATCGTGCTGCTCGACAGGCTGCTCATGGCGGACTCCGGGAGTGATGTCTAATTGCCATAACTCAAGGCAATTAACACGCCAATTAGCTAGCTTGCTATTGATTAGGCTGCCGGGGCCGCTGCGCAGCCCAACGGGAGCAAGCTCCCTCGCCACAAAAAGCTGCATGCAATCAATGGCATGCACCAGTGTGTGGCAGTGAAATCTCTTCGCGCAGGAATTCGATCAGGCCTTGGTGCGTCGGGCTCAGGCGTTCGTTGCCGCTGATCAGTGCCAGTTCAGAGGGCGGTACCGGCGGCAGCTCGGTACATACGCGGTGGCTGGCGAGCACGGCGCTGACCGGCAAAATACTCAGCCCCAACCCGGAGGTCACCGCCGCCTGAATCCCGGTCAGGCTGTGGCTGCCGAACGCCACCCGCCAACTGCGCCGGGCCTTGTCCAGGGCACGGGTGGCCCGCTGGCGGTAGATGCAGCCTTGGGGGAACAGCGCCAGTGGCAGGGTCTCCAGTTCAAGGTTCTGGTCTTGCCCACTCACCCACACCAGCGGCTCCGCCCAACTGGCGTGGCAGTCACCGCTGCCGGCTTCACGCTTGACCAGGGCAATGTCGATCTCGCCGGTGTCCAGTTGCCGGCGCAGGTCGGTGCTCATGCCACTGACGGTTTCCAGCCGCGCTTCAGGACGAGCCCGCACAAACCCGCTGAGCATCGAGGCCATGCGCACGGCGTCGAAATCTTCCGGCACGCCCAGGCGCACGGGCACCACGCTGGCTTCGGTGCTGAGGGCGTCCCGCGCTTCCCGGGCCAGGTTCAGCAACCGGCGCGCGTAGTGGGTGAGCACCTCGCCCTGCTCGGTGGGGCTGACCTGCTGCCCGGAGCGGTCACGCACCAACAGCGTCTGCCCGGCGCTTTCTTCGAGCTTGCGAATCTGCTGGCTGACCGTGGACTGAGTGCGGTGCACGCGCTCGGCCGCGCGGGTGAAGCTGCCTTCATCCACGACGCAGACCAGGGTGTGCAGCAGTTCGAGATCAAACATGGCGTGGCCTTCATATCGATAATTCAACTGAGATAAAGAGAGTAATTTAATTTCCAACTGACGGGTACTGTTCCTATGCTTCAGGCATCACTGACTTCCCTGAACAGGTGCCCCATGTCCCTTGAACACTCCCCTCGCCCGCTCTGGCTGACCTTTGACTGCTACGGCACGTTGATCCAGTGGGATGAGGGCTTGCGTGCGGCAATCGATCAGATCCTCACCGCCAAGGGCGCGCACAGGGTGGATACCGAGACGTTGATCAGCGTGTATGACCGGCATGAACATGCGCTGGAGCAAACTCCGCCGCATCGCAGCTTTCGGACGTTGGCGGGGCTTGCGTTGCAGCAGGCGTTGCAGGAGTTGGGTTTGCCAGCCGATGAGCACGACGCTGCGACCCTGACGGACCGCATCAGTGCGATGCCGCCGTTCCCAGAAGTGGTCAAGACGCTCAAGCAACTTAAGGCCATGGGCTACAAGCTGTGTATTGTCTCCAACACTGATGACGATGTGATTGCCTGCAATGTTGCCCAACTGGGCGGGACTATTGACCGGGTGATCACGGCCCAGCAGGCCGGGGCGTACAAGCCGGATCGGCGGTTGTTTGACTATGCCCATGAGCAGTTGGGGGTGAACCTTGAGCAGGTGGTGCATATTTGCGCCAGCCCCCATCTGGATCACGCGGCAGCGCGGGATATCGGGTTTCGGTGTGTCTGGATTGATCGGGGAACGGGTCGCACATTGCTGCCTGACTACCGGCCGGATGCGATTTTGCCAACCCTGGATAGCGTACCTGCGCTGTTTAAGTCGCTGGGGTGGTGAGCCATGGCCCATACCTTTACCCCAAACTCCCTGAGCCCCCGCGCCGGGCGGTTGAACCTGGACAGTGCTGCCGCGATCACCGCCCGCGTCGAGTTGGCGGCCTGCTTTCAACTGGCGGCGCTTCATGGCCTGGAAGAAGGCATCTGCAACCACTTTTCCGCCATGGTGCCGGGTCACGACCAGCTGTTTTTCGTTAATCCCTATGGCTATGCCTTTGATGAAATCACCCCGTCACGCCTGTTGGTGTGTGACTTTACCGGCAACGTGATCGACGGCGACGGTAGGCCGGAGGCCACCGCGTTTTACATCCATGCACGCCTGCATCAGCAACAACCGCGGATAAAAGCAGCGTTCCACACCCACATGCCCAACGCCACCGCACTGTGCCTGCTGCAAGGCCCACCCCTGCTGTGGCTGGGGCAAACCGCGTTGAAGTTCTACGGGCGAACGGCGGTGGACGAGCATTACAACGGCCTGGCCCTGGACACGGCCGAGGGCGACCGGATTGCCGCAGCGCTGGGTAATGCGGATGTGCTGTTCCTGAAAAACCATGGGGTGATGGTGGTGGGGCCGAACCTCGCTGAGGTCTGGGATGACTTGTATTACCTGGAACGTGCAGCCGAGGTTCAGCTCAAGGCCATGGCCACCGGGCGGGCACTCAAATCGATCGCCCCGGCGGTTGCACAGCGGGCTTACGAGCAGATGCGCGAAGGCGATCCGGCCAGTGCCCGTGCGCACCTGGAGAGTGGAATGCGGCAGTTAAAAAAACGGGGATCGAACTTTGAACGTTAATCAGTAGGGAGCAGCTATTGAGTTCAGGTCCCGTTGAAGTTCAAGCCATTTAGGAACCGGCAGCCACGCCTGCGTAAAACCAGCTTTCAGATACTCCAATCGCTTGCGCCTGAGTGATTCAGGCCGCCGGTCATCCAAACCCACCGATACAACACACGCCCAGGCGGCGGGTACAATAATTTCAAGATATTTGAAAATCTTATCGCCACGGTCTGTGTCTTTAACTCCAATCCAGCTCCAATACAGAATATCTAAATAACTTAGGGTGTTTGAGGCAATAATAATATTTAGAGCATGATCTGAATGTCGACTGGATAAAGTTTTGAGTAGCTCTTCCAGCCCTTCTTCTCGATAAAGGGGGGAGTCGAAATCTGTAAGGCCGAGTTTTCGAAGGCGGCTTTTAGTGCTGAACATTGAAGATAATTCGGCTATCTCACCTGGGGAATAGAAGCTACTTACAATATCTTCTATCGCGACAGTTTCCAGCTGCTTGACCATGGAACTGTACAGTGCAAGAGTTCGGGGAGTAATACTGCCGGGTAGTCTTTGTGCTTCGCTCTCGACAAACAGGCTCTGTTCGAATATTGCCGCACCCGAGTCGCATAGTTTGACCACGTCAAGCACCAAACTATCAACGCGCCTAAGCAGGCTGCACCCTGTCAGGTTTTGCGCTTGGTCATGACCATGCCTTGCCATCAGGATCAATCGGCTGACCAGGTTAAATGCAACGCGAACCTCCACAACCGAAGGGTCCTCGCACAAGCACCACAAATTCTCCAGCAGGTTGACATGGCGTTCAGCGCGGTGAATGGCGCTATTGTAGTTCGACTGATTCAGCTCACGACTGGCAATCCCGATTTCTTCTGAATAACACAGCATGGCGATAAAAAAGAGCTGCGTCGCGACATCGTTAAGAGGTTGATGCGAGGCCTCTGCACCGAACATCAGAAGCTCTGTCACATAGTGATCGTAATGGCGTTGAGACCACTTTTCCAGGAAGGTGCAATACTCTTGAGTCGTGATGCTTGTCTCGCGTGTTTGCAAAGCCATCTCATAGTCGATCCGATCTTTCAGATCTGTTTTACGCAGCGTTTGTAATGCTACCACCTTGTGCAGCAGACTGTGGTATTGAGGTGACCCCTCGCCAAGTTCATCCTTAACCGATAATAAAATCGCCGCTGCCACGGCTTGCTCACGCTCTCCGCGCTTGGATTTGTCCGGTGATATATTGACCGGAAATTCCATCTGCCCAATATATTTTCTAGCAATGACCTCCAGCATTTCCGGAGCTTCGTGCTTCAGAATGGTCTGCAAGACAATCGCTTTCCAGTTCAACTCGTTGGCGCCATGACGGCTCGCGGCGTTCCTGAGTAGTCCTAGGTCTCGGGCAATGACCTTGCACAGGCGCGGATTACTGGGTAACCACTGATAGATATCCTCAAGCGTTTCTGCGGCAATAAAGGGGCAGCCTTTAGCGAATACGTTACGCGCCAGATTAGCAACCTGCTCTGAAGATGGAGTTGGCAGACTAAACTGGATGTCGATGATCTTTTCGAGAAACCGTTGGGCATCTTTGCCGAATGTATTCGAATAGGTCGAGAGCGCCTTGCCAATAATGTCGAGGTCAAATGCCAACACAAACGCAAATTTCTGCCAGTCAAGTAACTCCCTGAGGGCGAGCATGGTTTTTGGAATGACAGCTGGGTCGGCGCGATCAAGATCATCAATAAACACTACGACTCGATAACCATTGAGCTCCTTCTGCAGTTCAAACAAATCTTTCTTGTCGATGGCACTCCACTCGCCCATTTTTTTCAGGGTTACTCCAATAGCTGCAACACTCGCAGCGGTGACCGGGGCACCGTACGCGGCGGCCCCTTCTGCCACCGTTGCTGAAAAGACATCGCTGGTACCCAAAATTCGCCTGAATATCTGTTTGGTCTTGCGCCATGTTCTGCCCGGCAATCGTTGCTTATCCGGTAGTTGCTCAAGCAGTGCCTGATAGAACTGGGAGATCACGCCCCCTTCGCCGCTTGCATTCCAGGCGGAAAAGCGCACAACAACCACTTTCAGGCTATTCGGGTCTGGGGAGATCCGATAATTCTGTTCCTTTATCTGGGTCTCAATAAAGTTTAAGACGCTGGTTTTCCCCGTCCCCCATTTTCCATGCAGCGCAATCCTGATGGACCAATCATCAGGAGAGCTTTCAATCGCCCGTAACACTGATTTCGAAATAGACCAACGATTGAGATTATCTTCGTCACGAAGGTTAACTGGAGCGTCATGACCGCCAGGGTGAACCATTGGGTTCACGTTGTGTTGTGTCAAGCGCCGTATTTGATAGCAAAAATAATTGTAGAACGTGACCAGCATAGGTGACCCTTGGGATTGTCTTGTAAAGTCACGACGGGGGGCATGCGTGGCTTTTTGCCACCCTACCTTGACGTACAAGTCCGGGCAACACTGGGATCATTTTAAGGATCAAGCACCCCACCGCTGTAGCTGTCAGACAACCGCAAACCGGTAAACTTGGCCACCACCGAACCCTGCGACACCAGGCGCTCCCGATGCCCCGTCACCATGCGCCCGGTTTGCACGACATGCAGCACCACTTCAGACGCCGGGTCCCCGGGCCGCCGGATAATCCGCGCAAACCGCTCGCCCTCCTCGACCTGTTCACCGAGGCGTTTTTCAAACACCAACACCCCGGCACACGGCGCCAGAATGGTCTCCATACACCCCATATCCACCACCTGCCCCCGCCAATCGGCAATCACCGGGGCTTCGTCGATCACCCCGCTCGCACAGAGCCAGGCCCAGATGCCGTCGCCATCCTGCCCGGCCAGAGCGTCACTCACATCCGCCTGCCCGCGCAGTTCGATGGTCGCCGCCAACCGCAGGTTCGCGTGATCGATGATGGTCTCCTCAAACGACCCGTCGCCGCCCTCGTCCCAGACAATCACCACATCCACCTGCAACGCCGCCGCCAACGCCCGGCCCTCGGGCCAAAAACTGCGGTGGATATACAGGTACGGCAGCGCTTCATCATCCGTGTGCAGGTCCAGCACCAACTCGGCATCGGCCGCCAGTTGCACCAGGCTTTTCTGCCATTGCGCCAGGTTGCTGGCCGGGCGCTCCATCGCCAATGAATGATCGAATGCCCGGTTAAAATTTTGCCCGGTGGCTTCGTGAAAACGCCCCAGCAACCGCCCCTGGCGAAACTGGCCAATGCCGAACGGGTTGGCCTGGGGCACCACCGTCACCGTGCCTTTGAGCCGCCCCTGCTCCTGGCACGCCTGCAAACGCGGCAACAGTTGGTGCAGCACCAGCATCCCGGCGATCTCGTCGGCGTGCACGCCGGCTTGCAGGTGCACCCGCGGACCACTGCCGTCTCCCTCGAAGCGCCAGGCGCCGATGTGCAAGGTGTTCCCGGAATCACCCGGGACTTGCCACGAAAGGTCTTTTGCCATGCCGTTGCCCTCCTCTTGTTGGATCTGTGGGTATATATTGAACACACGTTCAACCATGTATCTTGACCAAGGGTGTGCCTGTGACCGAAGACCGTCGCGACCTGTTGATTGCCGCCACCCTCACCAGCCTCGCCCGGGACGGGCATGCCGGCATTTCCGTGCGGCGCATCGCCGCTGAAGCCGGGGTTTCGGTGGGGTTGCTCAATCACCATTTCGGCAGCATCGATGCCCTGATCGCCGAGACCTACCACAAGCTCGCCAGCGAACTGACCACCGCCCTGTGGCAGGAAGTCGACCAGGCCCAGGACCCGGCGGCGCGGCTGGATGCATTCCTCGCCGGGTCGTTTTCCTCACGGGTCATGGACCCGAAATTGCTCGGTGTGTGGGTGGTGTTCTGGAGCCTGATCCGCCATTCGGACCACGTGAACGACTCCCACGAAAAAAGCTACCGCGCCTACCTCGAACTGATTCGCCAATTGCTCGACGACCTGGCCGCGAGCGAAGGTTTTGTGATCCACGACACGCGCCTGGCGGCCATCGGCTTATCGGCGATGCTCGACGGACTCTGGCTCGAGTGGTGCCTCAACCCCGGCACCTTCAGCCCCGCCAACGGGCTGCACATCTGCCGCTGCTGGATACAGGGGCTGCGTCACGGAGCATTCGGCGCCGACCACGTCCTGTGACACGGGATGCCGGGCACTCAGCATGGCCAGGGTGCCGCTGATGGCGATCAGCACCGCGCCGAAGATCAGCGACACGTCCATCACCGTGCCCCACACCAGGCTCGACAGCAGGAACGCCCAGATCAACCCGGTGTACTCAAACGGTGCCAACAGCGTCGCCGTGGCCCGGCGGAAACTCGCAAACAGCAGGAACTGGCCAATGCCACCCACCAGCCCGGCGCCGAGCATGCCCAGCCACGCCGGTGTGGGGGACGGTGTATGCGTCCAGGGCAGCGTCACCGCCATGCAGATCACAAACACCACGTTGGTGATCAGCATCTGTTCCAGCACTGAAGTGTTGTCGTCTACCTGGCGCAGCTGGATATAGGTAAACGCCCAGCACAACGCCGCCGCCAGCGTCAGGCCGATAGGCAGCGGGTCGACCATGCTGCTGGGACGACAGGCGATCACCACCCCCACAAAGCCGATGATCAGCGAAAGCCACTGGCCGCGACTGGCGCGTTCCTTGAGGATCAGCGCCGCCAGCAAGGTGACCATGATCGGCGCGGAAAAATACAGCGTGGTCATTTCCGCCAGGGTCAGGTCCTTGGCCGCGGTGTAGTACAGCAACCAGGCCAGCAGCGACAGCAGGCCGCGGATGATCAACAGCTTGCGGCTGACCGAATTCCAGGCCCGCTTGAGCAGGCCAAGGCGCCCGGCGATCACGCACGCGGTGACCACCACCAGGCTGCGCCAGAACAGGATGGTGAACACTGAATAGTCGGCCACCAGCCATTTGATTCCGGCGTCCTGCAATGCCAGGAACGCATAGGCCAGCGAGCACAGGGCAATCCCTTGCAACGAGCGATCGGTTTTCATCCGGCCGACCTGCGCAACGGTGTGCCACGCCGCTCGGCAATCGCGTACAGGGCTTCAATCAGGAACGTCAGGCACAGGTAAACCCCGGCCACCAACAGCAGCGGCTGATAGATCTGCAAGGTCTGGGCACGCACCACGTTGGCGGCGCCGAGCAGGTCGACCACCGCGATGGTGGACGCCAGTGCCGTGGACTTGAGCAACATCACCGTCTCCCCCGCGAGTGTCGGCAGCAACAGGCGCATGGCCCGTGGCAAGCGCACCCGCAACAGTGCCTGGTGTGGCGTCATGCCGAACGCCGAGGCGGCTTCCATTTCGCCCTTGGGCACCGCCAGCAGGCCGCCGCGAATCACTTCACCGACGTAGGCGCCTACCGAGAGCACCAGGGCGAACACAATGTACCAGTAGCCGTCCCGCAGGAACGGCCACAGGAAGCTTGCGCGAATCATCGGGAACTGGGCAAACAGGCTGCCCAGGCCGTAGTAAAAGATGTAGATCTGGATCAGCAACGGCGTGCCCCGCAGCACGCTGGTGTACCCCAGCGCACAACGGGCCAGCCACTTGCGCCGCGACAGCCGCGCCAACGCCACCAGCACCGCCAGGGCGAAGCCCAACAGTGCCGAGATCACCAACAGCGACAGGGTCGTCTGCAAGCCCTTGGCGATCAGTCCTGCGTAATAACTTATCCACTCAGGCATGTGCGGCTCACTCGACAACCGGCATCCAGCGACGAATACGTCGCTCCAGGCGCCCGGACAGGTAGTTGGAGGCCAATGTCACCAGGTAATACAAGGCGGCGGCCGTGAGGTAGAACAGCAGGTAATGCCGGGTCGAGCCCGCGGCCTGCTTGGCGGTGTACAGCAGTTCGTTGGTGCCCACCACGCTGATCAGCGCGCTGTCCTTGATCAGGTTGATCCACAGGTTGGACATGCCGGCCAGCGCGTATGGCGCCATGATCGGCAGGGTCACCCGGCGGAACAGGCCAAAGCCGCTCAAGCCAAAGGCCCGCGCCGCTTCGATCTGCCCGTGGGGAATCGCCAGGATCGCCGCGCGGAAAATCTCCGAGGCGTATGCGCCTTGCACCAGGCCCAGCACCAGGATCGCCACCAGCGGCCCGCTGATATTGAACTGCTCGAACCCAAGCCACAGCATCAGCGCGTTGAGGGCCATGGAGCCTGCGTAATACAACAACAGGATCAGCAGCAACTCGGGCACCGCGCGGAACACCGTGGTGTAGCCGCGCATCAGCATGGCAATCGGGCGCGGCGCACTGAGCTTGGCACAGGCCACCACCAGGCCGATCAGCAGCCCCACCGCAAACGAGCCGGCGGAGATCTGCAGGGTCATCCATAACCCTTTGAGCAGTGCGTTGCCCCAGCCTTGCTCGCTGAAGTTGAGTAGATCGAACATCGGCGCTCCCTATTTCTATGACAAGCAATGACCCTCTGGCGAGGGAGCTTGCTGTTGCGACGGAGCTTTTGTGGCTAGGGTGTTGCTGTGGTGAGGGAGCTGTTGTGGCGAGGGAGCTTGCTCCCGCTGGACTGCGTAGCAGGCCCATTTTTTGGGGGCGCTTCGCACCCCAGCGGGAGCAAGCTCCCTCGCCACAAGAGCTCCCTCATCACAAGAGCTCTCTCATTACAGCAAGCTCCCTCACCACAAAAGCGCCCCCCTCTACCGGGTTAGTTTGTGTAGGGGCTGTCACATACTTTGCTGAAGTAGGCTGGCGTGTCGGCGCGCTTGCACGGGCTCACCGACACACCAAACACACTCTGCGAGAGGTCAGCGTAGTCCTTGCTCACCAGCAACTCACCGATGGCCTTGTCCAAGCGGGCCTTGAGTTCAGTGTCTTCCTTGCGCAGGCCGGCGCCCACGCCACGGCCGATGATCGGGTCGTAAGGCACTTCGGCGATCTCGGCCAGCCCCTGGGCTTCAGGAGTTTTCACCATCATGGCGATGGCGACACCGTCGGCCATCATCAAGTCGGTGCGCCCGGCAATCAGGTCGGCGTTGGCCGATTCCTGGGTGTCGTAGTACTTCAGGTCAGCAATTTTCTCGTAGTACTTCTTCAAGTAGTTGGCACTGACCGTGGAGATCTGCACGCCGATGATCTTGCCCTTCAGCCCTGCCGGCGAAACCTCGACAGTCGTGCCCTTGGGCCCGGCAATGCCCAGCAGCGAATCGTAGTAGGCGCGGCTGAAGGCGATCTGTTTTTCACGCTCTTCGGTGACCGACATCGAGGAGAAGATCACGTCGATTTTCTTCGCCAGCAACGATGGAATAATCCCGTCCCACGCCACTTCCTTGATCTGGCACTCGGCTTTCATCAAGCTGCAGAGCTTGTGGATCAGGTCCACCTCAAAGCCCGTCCACTCGCCGTTGCCGCCCTTCACCGTGAACGGTGGGTAAGGTTCCGCCGCCACCGCGAACACAATGGGTTTCTCCGCCGCCAACGCAGTACCTGCCGCCAGCATCAACACTGCACTGCTCAACCACTTTGCCAAACGTTTGGATTTCATGATCTTGCCCCGTCTTTTTTGGAGTTAGCGAGTTTGATGCGCGTTGACGAACTGCCGGCAACGTTCACTGCGTGGGTCGATAAACACTGAGTCCGGCGAGCCGGTTTCCTCGATCAGGCCTTGGTGCAAAAACGCGACTTTGGATGACACATCCCGGGCGAACGCCATTTCATGGGTGACCAGGATCATGGTGCGGCCTTCCTCGGCCAGGGAACGAATCACCCGCAGAACTTCGCCCACCAGTTCCGGGTCCAGGGCCGAGGTGGGTTCGTCGAACAACATGACTTTGGGGCGCATGGCCAGCGCGCGGGCGATGGCCACCCGCTGCTGCTGGCCGCCGGAGAGGAACGCCGGGTATTCGTTGCGCTTGGCGGCCAGGCCGACCCGGTCGAGCAAGGCCTCGGCGCGTTCGATGGCTTCGGCACGGCTTTCCCGCAGCACCTGGATCGGCGCTTCGATCAGGTTTTCCAGCACGGTGCGATGGGGCCACAGGTTGAAGTTCTGGAACACCATGCCCAGCGTCGAGCGGATCCGTACCAGCTGTTTGGCGTCGGCCACCAGCGGTGCGCCGGGGCGGCCGTAGTTGAGTTTGATGCTTTCACCGTCCACATGAATGCTGCCCTGGTCCGGCACTTCGAGCATGTTGATGCACCGCAGCAAGGTGCTTTTGCCCGAGCCGCTGGCGCCGATCAGCGAGATCACCTCGCCTTCGTGGGCCGTCAGGGAAATGCCCTTGAGCACTTCGATATTGCCGAAGCGTTTGTGCAGGTCGAGTACCTCGATCATCTTTTTCGCGGCCACCGGCTGCACGCTGATGATTTTCGCCGCAGGTTCTATTCTTGGCTCGCCGGCGAGCTTGGCGACGAAGCGGCTGATGCGCTCGCAGGCCTCGGCCAGTCGCGCTTCACCCAGGGTGAATGACAACCGCACGAAGCCCTGTGCCGGCTCACCGAAAGCGGCAGCATCCAGTACGGAAACCCCCGCTTCGCGGAACAGCCGCCAGGCGAAGTCCAGGGAACTGAGGCCGGTGTCCCGCACATCCACCAGCACGAACATGCCGGCTTGCGGGGCGCGGACATGAATGCCCGGGCAACCGGCGAGGCCGGTCACCACCAGGTCGCGGCGACGACGGTAGGTCTCACGCATGCCATGGGTGACTTCATCGTGGGCCAGCACGGCGGCGGTCGCGGCTTGCATCACAAACCCCGGCAAGCCGTACAGCATGCTCAACACCAGGGTTTCGGCGTGGGCCACCATGGCAGGTTCTGCGACGATCCAGCCGATGCGCCAGCCGGTCATGGCGTGGGATTTGGACAGGCTGCCAATCACGATGCAACGCTCGGCCATGCCCGGCAGCGCGGCCAGGCTATGGTACTCACCGTCGAACACCAGGCTTTCGTAGACCTCGTCCACCACGACCCACAGCTCATGCTCGATCGCCAGGTCGGCAATCGCTTGCAGCTCCTGGGGGGTGAGCACCACGCCTGTGGGGTTGTTGGGGTTGGAGAAGAAAATCGCCCGGGTGCGCGGTGTGATGGCGGCGGCCAGCAGCGCCGGGTCAAGACGAAAACCCGAGTCGGCGGAACACGGCACCCGCACCAGCGTTGCGCCGCTGGCCTTGAGGGTGGCTTCGTAGGTGACATACATCGGGTCGAGGACGATCACTTCATCACCGGCCTGCAACAGGCACAGCGAGGTGACGAACAAGGCGTTTTGCGCACCGGCCACGGTGATGACGTTTTCAGCGCTCAGCGGCCGGGCCAGGGATTTGCTGTAACGGGCGGCGATCGCATCCCGCAGCGCCGGGCGGCCGGGAATTTCGGTGTAGTGGGTGTCGCCCTGGCGCAGGGCTTCGACGGCGGCGTCGGTGATAAACGAAGGTGTGGCGAAATCCGGGTCGCCGACACTCAGGATAATGATGTCTTCACCTTTGCTGCTGGCCTGGAACGCGGCGTGGTGGATGTCCCAGGCGGCTACGCCCTGCCCTGCAATTCGCTCAACAAAGGGTGAAAACCGCATGCCAGTGCCTCTCGTTCAATCAGAAAAAGCGCAAGCCCGCTCGTTGCCAAGCGGGGGGTTGCAGCCAACATAATTGAAACTGAACACTCGTTCAACGGCAAAATCAGCGGATGTCGTTAACAGCTAAAACAGGTCGTTGTGGTGGTTTGCCCATCAGGTTGCACTGGTGGTCTTGCAGCTCCTCGGCAGACGCCAGGTTCCACTCCTTGAGGGTCAGCCGGGTGGTCAGCAGCACGAAGTTGCCATCTG
Source organism: Pseudomonas sp. BIGb0558 (assembly GCF_024807515.1). Taxonomy (NCBI): domain Bacteria; kingdom Pseudomonadati; phylum Pseudomonadota; class Gammaproteobacteria; order Pseudomonadales; family Pseudomonadaceae; genus Pseudomonas; species Pseudomonas sp. BIGb0558. Next base: position 114,857 of record NZ_JANUEW010000004.1, on the reverse strand, counting down.
CCTCGGGTGCCAGCAACAGGCTGTAGCTGGCCATGGTGTCGCCCTGGGCCTGTACGTACTCATTCAGGATGGCGAGCGGGTCACGCAGGTCGAAGTCTGCCGCCGACAGGGTACGGGCACTGTAGGTGTGCCCCTGCAGTTTCACCGGCAGGGTTTGCCAGTGCTCGTCGAGGGTCGCGGCGCGTTCGTTGAGGGTGTTGAACACATCGGGGCGCAGGCAGGCGATATGGATATGCAGCTGGTTTTGCGAGCGGCCATAACGGGAGTTGATCGCCAGCGACACATAGCGGTCGGCAATCGGCGCAGGCAGGCCGCTGGACAGTACCGCGTGGTTCTTCCAGGCCTGGGCGAAGTAATGCGGCAGCAAATCCCGGGTCAGGGCAATGTCTTCGATGCCGGTGACCTTGTCGGTGGGGATCAGCAAGTCCTGATACGGGCCGTTGAGGTCCTTGAGCAGCACGAAGCCCTTGTCCGGGTCCACCTTGAGGCATGGGCTGGGGTTTTGGTGCTGGTTCTGGTCGGGCACGCATTGGCGGCTGACGATCTGCCACAGCACATCGGGGTTGCCCCGCCATTTCAAGGCGCCCGCCAACGCCGCCACACACAACAAGCCACCGATAAGCGTAAATACGGTACCGCGCTTCATGCCAAAAACCTCAACGCCAAAGGGATGTCTATTGTTGTTTTGCAACTGCCGGACATCCCTGTCGCAAAGGTTAACGTGTGGCTGGGGCCATAAATTCCGGCCCTACCGGATCTTTTATCGTGTTGGCCAGAATACGGTCGATATGTTGCAGGTCATCGGCGGTCAGTTGCCAGCCGAAGGCGTCCTCGATGCCTTTGAGTTGCTCGGGGCGGCGGGCGCCCCACAGCGCCACCGTCGGGCCCTGGTCCAGTACCCAGCGCAACGCCAGGGCCAGCACGGACTTGCCGTGGCATTCGCGGGCATACACATCCAGCGCCGCGACGGCTGCCAGGTATTGCTCAAAGCGTGGCGCCTTGAATTTCGGGTCGAGCTTGCGCACATCATCCCCGGTAAAGCGCGTGGCGGCGTGCATGCTACCGGTCAACAGGCCCCGGCACAGGGAACCGTAGGCCAGTACCACCAAGGAATTTTGCTTGGCGTACGGCAGGATGTCGCTGTCGATCGCCCGTTCGAACAGGTTGTAGGGCGGCTGCACCGTGTCCAGGTGGGTGTACTGGCGGAAGTCGTCCATTTGCGCAGGGGCGTAATTGCTCACGCCCACGGCGAGAATCTTGCCTTCGCGGCGCAATTTTTCCAGCTCGCCGGCGGTCTCTTCCTGGGCCACCAGCGGGTCGGGCCAGTGGATCTGGTAGAGGTCGATGTAGTCGGTTTCGAGGCGCAGCAGCGAGTCTTCGATTTCCTTGCGGATGCGCTGGGCCGTGGCGTTGCGGCGCACGGTGCCGTCGTCCCATTGCAGGCCGGCCTTGGTGGCGATCACCGCGGTATGACGCACGCCGCGCAGGGCCCGGCCAATCAGTTCTTCAGACAAACCGAGGCCGTACACCGGCGCACTGTCGATAAAGTTGATGCCGCTGGCCAGCGCATGGCGGATGGTCTTGATCGACACCTCACTGTCGGCACCGCCCCACATCGAGCCGCCCATGGACCAGGTGCCCAGGGCAATCCGCGAGACCGCCTTGTCGATCCCCGGGATCTTGATGGTTTCGATACTCATTAAAAAAGCCTCCGCCAGAAACATTCAGTAAAAAAACGATTACTCTAGATCATCCGAGGTTGAATCGGGCTCAACGCCGCGTGAAACCCAAAACCTACAAAAGGTGCTTGATATGGCAGCGTTCAACCGCTCCGAGTTGGCCGACCTGAATGTGTTCATGGCGATCATCCGTCGCCGTAGTTTCCGGCACGCCGCCCACGAACTGGGCGTCACCACCTCGGCCCTGAGCCACACCATGCGCAACCTGGAAACCCGCCTGGGCGTCAAGCTGCTCTACCGCACCAGCCGTGCCGTGGAACCTACCGATGCCGGCGTGGTGCTGGCGGAAAAACTCAGTGCCGGCTTCGCGACGATCCAGGATGGCCTCGACACCCTTGAGCTGTACCGCGAGGCGCCGATTGGCCGGCTGCGTCTGAACGTACCCCGGGACGCGGCCGTGTTGCTGATCTCGCCGGTGCTGGGGGAATTCACCCGCACCTACCCGCAACTGCGCCTGGACGTGATGATCGAAGACCGCATGCTCGACATCGTCGCCGAAGGCTACGACGCGGGCATCCGTTATGGCGCCACGGTACCCCAGGACATGGTGGCCGTGCCGCTCACCGGCGAGTTGCGCTGGATCATGGTCGCCTCCCCTGCCTACCTGGCAAGCGCCGGAACGCCCAAGGTGCCCAAAGACCTGCTCGCGCATTCCTGTGTGCGCATGTACCTGGGCGACAAGACCACCTACAAGTGGGAGCTGGGCAACGGCGCCCGCCAACAGCGCCTGGACGTGCCCGGCCACTTCAGCGCGGCCGACACCCAGACCATCGTCGACGCTGCGCTGCAAGGCGTGGGCATCGCCTACTGCCTGGAAAATCGCGTGCTATCGGAACTGGCAGACGGCCGCCTGGTGGAAGTGCTGCCCGACTGGGCCTGCCTGGGTGCGCCGCTGTGCATGTACTACCCCAGTCGCCGGCAGTCGCAGCCGGGGTTGCGCCAGCTGATCGACATGATCCGCCTGAAAACCATCGGTTCGCAGTTGCTGGAATCACATTGAACCTGCACCGGGCCGCACTCCTCAAACCTGCATAGACCACGGCCTGGTGCACACCCGATGACGTTTATTCTGTGGATGGCCGTACTGGGTGCCGTCTTGCTCACCCTCGCCCTCACCTCCTCCTACCTGCGCTGGATGCCGGTCACCACGTCGGCTGTCTGCCTGCTGCTGGGTATCGGCATCGGCCCGCTGGGCATGGACCTGCTGCACCTGGACATAAAGGGTTCCGCCCGCTGGATGGAGCATCTGACGGAAGTCGCGGTGCTGTTCTCGCTGTTTGTCAGCGGGCTGAAATTGCGCCTGCCACTCAAGCATCGAACCTGGCGCATTGCGTTTGGCATGGCCGGCCCGGTGATGCTATTGACCATCCTCGGGACATGCCTGGTGCTGCATTGGCTGCTGGGTTTGTCGTGGGGCGTTTCGCTGTTGGTGGGGGCGATTCTCGCGCCCACCGACCCGGTACTGGCGGGCCTGGTGCAGGTCAACAACGCCCAGGACTATGACGCGCTGCGTTTCGGCCTGTCCGGTGAGGCGGGCTTGAACGATGGCACCGCCTTCCCGTTTGTGATCTTTGCGCTGATCTTCATGCAGCACGGCGGGTTCGACGGTGACTGGCTGGGCGGCTGGGTCCTGAAGAACCTGCTCTGGGCAGTACCTGCCGGGTTGCTTGTAGGGTACTGGATGGGCCGTGGCATCGGCCAGGTCACCCTCAAGATGCGTATCACCAATGCCGACAGCACCCTGTCACCCAATGATTACCTGACCCTGGCCTTGATCGCCCTCGCCTATGTAGTGGCCGAAGCCATCGGCGGCTATGGCTTTCTTTCGGTGTTTGCCGCCGGCCTCGGGCTGCGGCAGGCCGAGTTCAAGTCCACGGGCAACGCTCAAACCCCTGCCGAGCATTTGGCGCAACCGGTGGTCGGTCACATGGAGGTTGAGCCGGAGCACGCATTGCATGGGGATGTCGGGCAGTTACAGGACACGCAGATCGCCGCCGGGGTGATGATGGGCGACATGCTCGCCTTCGGCAGCCTGGTGGAACGTTCGATGGAAGTGTTCCTGGTCACCCTGCTGGGCGTGGTGCTGGCCAGCCATTGGGATTGGCGAGCGCTGGCGGTAGGCGCGGTGCTGTTTTGCGTGATTCGCCCGCTCAGTGTGCTGTCGATACCCTGGGGCACCCTGCTGGATCGCAATCAACGCGGGCTGGTGGGCTGGTTCGGGATTCGCGGGATCGGCAGCATCTACTACCTGTTCTACGCCATCAACCATGGGCTGGTGGGCACCAGCAGCACCGTGGCGGTGAACCTGACGCTGTCGGTCATTGCCCTGAGCATCATCGTTCATGGCCTCAGCACACAGCCGATGCTGGTGTGGTATGAACGACGTGCCCAGGCACAACGATGAGGGCTATTCCTGGTTTTCGGTGTTGCCGACGTCGGCGGCATCATCCAGGTCGTTAAGCGGTACTTCGGCATCATCCATCAATGAGCCCGGGTCTTCATTGCCCGGGTCATTGAGTTCATCGTCATCTTCCAGGTCTACAGACATGACCGTCTCCTCTAACCGCCTTGGGTATCGATATCGGCATCGGTTTCAGGCTTGGGCTCGCGCTCGGGCTTGAAGTCTGGACTGTAGTCGTTTTCTTTGGCCTTGGGGTCGCTGGCGGGTTTGGGGTCTTTCGGCGCATCGGCGGCGGTGCCGGGGGCCGGCTCGCCGCGGTCGATGGCCGGGTCGTTACGGTTGCTGACTTGGGGATCGTTGTCTGTGCTCATGGCTCACCTCTGTTGAAAAACGCAGACTGCGTAAAGGTAAGGTCGTGCGCCGTGGGATGAAGTTCCCGTGAGTTACGAACCCGGGTTGTCCACCTGGATATAGAACGCATAGGCCCCCAGGATTACCCAGAACACCATGAACAGCCACGGCGCACGCATCGAGAACAGCAGTGACTTGCGATAGCCCTTGTGGGACGACTCCGTTTCACTGAACAGCGGCGATTCATCATAGGCCAGGCCCATGACCGGCTCGCTGCGCAGCAGTTCGCTCTGCTTGTAGTGCCAGTGATCGATGATGTCGTAGGCCGCCCGAATGCCCGGCCAGGCGTTCAGGGAACTGAGGATGCCGAGCATCGCCAGGAATACCGGCACCACCAGGGTGAACAGCTTGCCCCATTCCGGGTTGAGGTTGCCCATGCCGGAAACGAAGGCGATCACCAGGAACGACTGCGCCGTGAGGTAGGCGTCGGTGCGGTTGGCCAGGATGCTGGTTTCGTACTGGATCTCGCGTCGGTAGAAATCGAGACGGTCCTTGGGCGAACCGAAAATCTTCGCGTTGTGTTCGCTGTGGTCGGTCTGGTTCGACTCCGGAGTGTCGGGTGAAATGATTCTGGGCACATCCGTGCTCCGTGCTGGCATTTGAAGCAGTTTAGAAGAACCGGGCTGGTGCAAAGTTCAAGTAATCAGTGCACCGTTTTGAGGCGATAGAGCTACATCTGTGGCGAGAGAGCTTGCTCCCGCTGGACCGGGACAGCGCTCCAGTGCACAGCGCTCTCATTCCTTTTTGGGGCCGCTGCGCAGCCCAGCGGGAGCAAGCTCCCTCGCCACAAGGTGGATGGCACAGGCATTGCTTTATTGATTCATCTGCCCGGATACAGGAGCAATCGTTACCCCCCGACCCAGAGCCCACCCCAAAAGAAAGTAAGGACCAGGCCTGCTGGCACCATCAGCCACGGGCTCATAAAAAAATGCGTTTTCTAAAGCGGCAGTGCCAAAGCGCAGTTAGTCCCGGCACTGACAAGGTAATTGGAATGGCTCGATCTTTCTTTGATGAAATGAATGACGCACAAGGCGTTTGCCGTGCGCACTATCAGGAATTCTCCCGCTGGCTGGCCAATACGCCGCCAGAACTGCTGGCCCAGCGCCGCCGTGAAGCCGACCTGCTGTTTCACCGCGCCGGGATCACTTTCACCCTGTATGGCGACGAGCAAGACACCGAGCGCCTGATCCCCTTCGACATCATCCCCCGCAGCATTCCCGCCAGTGAGTGGAGCGTCATCGAGCGCGGCTGTATCCAGCGGGTGAACGCACTGAACATGTTCCTTGCCGACATCTACCACGACCAGCGCATCATCAAGGCCGGGATCATCCCCGCCGACCAGGTGCTGGGCAACGAGGGTTACCAGAAGGCGATGGTCGGGCTGGACCTGCACCGCGATATCTACTCGCACATCTCCGGGGTCGACCTTGTACGCGACGGCGACGGCACCTACTACGTGCTCGAAGACAACCTGCGCACCCCCAGCGGCGTGAGCTACATGCTCGAAGACCGCAAGATGATGATGCGGTTGTTCCCCGAGGTCTTCGCCAAGCAGCGCATCGCCCCGGTGGACCACTACCCCAACCTGCTGCTCAAGACCCTGAAAAGCTCCAGCCGCCTGGACAACCCGAATGTGGTGGTGCTGACGCCGGGGCGCTTCAACAGCGCGTTCTTCGAGCATGCATTCCTGGCCCGGGAAATGGGCGTGGAGCTGGTGGAAGGCGCCGACCTGTTCGTGCACGACCTCAAGGTGTTCATGCGCACCACCGACGGCCCCAAGGCCGTGGATGTGATCTACCGCCGAATCGACGACGCGTTCCTCGACCCGCAAGCCTTCAACCCCGACTCGATGCTCGGCGTGCCCGGCCTGGTCGCGGCCTACTGCGCAGGCAATGTGGTGCTGGCGAATGCCATCGGTACCGGCGTGGCGGACGACAAGTCGATCTACCCGTATGTGCCGGAAATGATCCGGTTCTACCTGGATGAAGAGCCGGTGCTGCAAAACGTGCCGACCTTCCAGTGTCGCAAGCCGGATGAGCTGTCCCACGTCCTCGCGCACCTGCCGGAACTGGTGGTCAAGGAAACCCAGGGCTCCGGCGGCTATGGCATGCTGGTAGGCCCCGCCTCCACCGCTGCCGAGATCGAAGACTTCCGTCAACGTATCAAGGCCCGCCCCCACGCCTACATCGCCCAACCGACCTTGAGCCTGTCCACCTGCCCGACCTTTGTCGAAAACGGCATCGCGCCACGGCATATCGACCTGCGGCCGTTCGTGCTGTCGGGCAAGGAAACCCGCCTGGTACCCGGCGGCCTCACCCGCGTGGCACTGCGTGAAGGCTCATTGATCGTCAACTCGTCGCAAGGCGGCGGAACCAAGGACACCTGGGTGGTGGAGGGCTGAGTATGCTGAGTAGAACCGCCGCAGATCTGTATTGGATGTCCCGTTACCTGGAGCGTGCCGAGAACCTGGCGCGCATGCTGGAAGTCAGTTATTCGCTGTCATTGATGCCCCAGGCCGGGCGCAGTGACGGGCTGGATGAGTTGGCCATGTCGTTGCTCAGCAGCGGCACCCTGGACAGTTACCTCGAACGTCATCAGCAACTGGATGCCGAGCGCATGTTGCACTTCTTCGCCCTGGATGAGGAAAACCCCGCGAGTATCTACAACTGCCTGCGGGCCGCCCGGGGCAACGCCCACGCGGTGCGCGGCCGGATCACCGCCGATATGTGGGAAAACCTCAACGCCACCTGGCTGGAGATGCGCAGCATTGCGGCCGGTGGGCTGGCGCGCCATGGCATCAGCCACTTTTGTGACTGGGTGAAGCAGCGTTCGCACCTGTTTCGCGGGGCGACGTCCGGGACGATCATGCGCAATGACGCGTATCGGTTTATTCGCCTGGGCACGTTTGTCGAGCGGGCGGATAACACCTTGAGGCTGCTGGACGCGCGGTATGAGATGTTTGGGGAAGAGTCCGAAGAGGTCAGTGATCTTTCGGCGCGTGGGTATTACCAGTGGAGCGCGTTGTTGCGGGCCCTGTCGTCGTTTGAGGCGTACACGGAGCTGTATCCGAATGCGCTGAATGCACGGTCGGTGTCGGAGCTGTTGCTGTTGCGCAGTGACGTGCCGCGGTCGTTGCATGCGTGCATCGAGGAGTTGAGCCATATCCTGGCGGACTTGCCCGGGAGTTATGGGCGTACGGCGCAGCGTTTGGCCGCCGAATTTGAGGCGCGGCTGAGGTATACCGGGATTGATGAGATTCTGGAGGATGGGCTGCATAGCCGGTTGACGGAGTTTATCGACACCGTGCGGGAGTTGGCGCGGGCGATTCATAGTTCGTATCTGGAGGTGGTCTGAACACCGGTGCAGAACCCATGTGGGAGCTGGCAAGCCAGCTCCCACCTTTGAAGTGTGCTGGGGTTGGGTTATTGGTTTTTCACCAGTACGGGCTCGGCGCGGTATTGGTCGGGGAACAGTTTTTTCAGCTGTGCCACCTTGGGCAGGTCGTTGATCACGATGTACGGGTAGGACGGGTTTTCCGTCAGGAAGTCCTGGTGGTACGACTCGGCCGGGTAGAAGGCTTTGCCCATCTCGATCCTGGTCACGATCGGTTTGTCGAAGGATTTGGCCGCGTCGAGCTGGGCGATGTAGGCCTGGGCGACTTTTTGCTGTTCGGCATTCTGGGCAAAGATCGCCGAGCGGTACTGGGTGCCGCTGTCCGGGCCCTGGCGGTTGAGTTCCGTGGGGTTGTGGGCCACTGAGAAGTAGATCTGCAGCAGCTTGCCGTAGCTGACCTTGCTCGGGTCGTAGGTCACGGAGACGGACTCGGCATGGCCGGTGTCGCCGCCGCTGACGCTTTCGTATTGGGCGGTGCCGGCCGCGCCGCCGTCATAGCCGGAGACGGCGTTTTTCACGCCCTGTACGTGTTGGAACACGCCCTGCACGCCCCAGAAGCAGCCGCCGGCAAACACGGCGGTTTGCAGGTTGCTGCCGTCTGCCGGCAGGTCCATGGCCGGGGGCGCGATGGCTACGGCGTCGTCGGATGGGCCGAAGGAGAAGGCCGAGCTGTGGCCAACGAAGGCAGCAAACGCGAGGGCCGGTAAGTATTTAAGCAGTTTCATCTCATTCACTCCGAAACATCAGAATAAACACGGTCAACTGTGGGAGCTGGCTTGCCTGCGATGGCGGCGGTGAATTCAACATCGCTATCGCAGGCAAGCCAGCTCCTACAGTTGATTGGGTTTCAGTTCAAATTTTTGATCGTCTGTCAGCCGAAGGTGAAGGCGTAGGCCGCCACTTGCGGGTCAAGAAATTCGATGGTGAATGTCCGGTCCTTGACGGCGCCCGGCTGGCGCACCAACTGGTACAAGCGTTGTTCGGTCACGGTGCCGCTGCCATCCGGGGCGACGTCGGTGCCGTGGGCATCCCCCGGCGCCTGGCCGTCGACGGTGACTTTGAAGCGCACCGGCTTGCCGTCGGCGCCAGGGCCCAGCACCAGGTGCAGGTCTCGGGCGTGGAAGCGGTAGACGATCTTGCCGTTGGCCGCCGCGAGGGTGGCTTGCTGGCCGCCCACGTTCCATTGGCCTTCCAGGGTCCAGTCATTCAGGGCCAGGTTGCCGGCCGCCGGGTAATTCACGACCTTGTCGGTACCCAGGGTGCCGGTGGACACGAAGTTCTCGGCGCGCTGGAAGCCCAGGTAGGTTTCCGGCGATTGCACTTCGTTCATGTCCGGTGCGGCCTGGATGCCTTTGGCGTCTGCTTCGATCAAGCCTCCCGCCACCTTGGTCGCGCCGGCTTCACGCAGCAGCTGCTGGATAACCCGTTCGGACTCGGCGTAGTCACCCTCGCCAAAATGGTGGTAGCGGATCTGGCCCTTGGCGTCGGCAAAGTAATGCGCCGGCCAGTACTGGTTGTTGAAGGCGCGCCAGATCTTGTAGTTGTTGTCGATGGCCACCGGGTAGGTAATGCCCAGGTCCTTCATGGCCTTGGTGACGTTGTTCACGTCACGCTCGAAGGCGAATTCCGGGGCGTGCACACCGATCACTACGAGGCCTTGATCACGGTACTTCTCGGCCCAGGCCTTGACGTACGGCAAGGTGCGCAGGCAGTTGATGCAGGAGTAGGTCCAGAAATCCACCAGCACTACCTTGCCTTTCAATGCCTCGGCGGTCAGGGGCTCGGAGTTCAGCCATTGCACGGCGCCGTCCAGCGGCGGCAACTGGCCTTCCACCGGCAGTGCATCGCTATGGTTGGCAGACATCATCATCGCGCCACCGGCCATCATCGCCCCGCTCTTCTGTTCGGGCTTGGCGCTGAGTTTCTCCACCAGGCTTTGTTCCAGGCCACCGGTGGACGCCGTCGACAGGCGCGCCAGGATCCCGGTGTCCAGGCCCAGGGCGATCGCCGCCACACCGGCCAGCATCAACGCACCCAAGCCGCGACGCAGCCATTCACCGGCGCCCAGGGAGCGCTTCATGAAACCGAAGACTTTACCGCCGACCAGCAACGCCAGGGCCAGGGAGGTGGCAGCGCCTGCCGCGTAGGCCAGCAAGAGCAAGGTAGTGCCGATACTGGCGCCCTGCAGCGCGGCGCCCGTCAGCACCAGCCCCAGGATCGGCCCGGCGCACGGCGCCCACAGCAGCCCGGTGGCCACGCCGATCAGGAATGATGCGCCTGGACGCGGCCGCGAATCGGCCCCGGCGGCTTCCGACAGGCGACTGCCTGCGGCCACCAGTGGCCGGGTCAGGCGCTCGGACAGGCTGGGCAGCAGCAGCGTCAGCCCGAATAGCGCAACAAACAGCAACGCGAGCCAGCGACCGTACTGATTGACTTGCACCACCCAACCGCCGCCCACCGCCGCGAGCGAGGCGACCAGGGCGAAGGTCATCGCCATCCCCAGCAACAGCGGCAAGCCACTGCGCAAAAACGGCTGGCCGGTGCGAGCGAAGACAAAAGGCAGAACCGGCAGGATGCACGGGCTGACAATCGTCAGCACGCCGCCCAGATATGCGAGAACCAAAAGCCACATGGGGTAGACCCTTATAGGAAGACATTGAATTAAGCCGCGGTGAACGTCATGGCTGCGCCGTTCATGCAGTAGCGCAGGCCGGTGGGGGCTGGGCCGTCGTCGAACACGTGGCCCTGATGGCCGCCACAGCGGCGGCAGTGGATTTCCTTGCGTACCACGCCGAAGGAGGTGTCGACGTGGCTGGCCACGGCGTTTTCCAGGGGTTGCCAGAAACTTGGCCAACCGGTGTGGCTTTCGAATTTGGTGGCTGAGGAATACAGGGGCAGTGCGCAACCGGCGCAGGCGAAGGTGCCGTTGCGGTGTTCGTCATTGAGGGCGCTGCTGTAGGGGCGTTCGGTGCCCTCCTCCCGCAGGATCGCGTATTGCTCGGCGGTCAGCAGGGTGCGCCATTCGGCGTCGGTGTGGCTGACTTCGAAGTTTTCGGCGGCTTCGGCTTCGGCGATCAGGGCGGGACCGCCGTTGATTTTTTGCAGCAGGCCGCCGGCGATGACTGCAAGGCCGAGGCCGCCGCCGGCGAGCAGGATCTGTCGACGTGAATACATGAGTTTCTCCTAAGCTCCAACTCTATATGGCCGGCAAATGACCCTGTGGCTGGAACTGTGGCGAGGGAGCTTGCTCCCGCTGGGGCGCGTAGCGGCCCCAAAAAACCGGGAGCGCTACGCACTCCAGCGGGAGCAAGCTCCCTCGCCACAATGATTGGGTTGTGTATTTTTGCCGTTGCGATGGGTGAAGGTTAGGCCTGCTGTGGTCGCGGAATCCTCACGCAGAGTTAAACAATTCGTGATAACTACACTGTTGCAAAAGCCGCACAATGCGCGAATCAAGAAGACAGGTTTTTATCAATGGATCAGCCCAAACGTGTCCTGGTGGTCGAGGACGATGCCCATATTGCCGATTTGATCTGCCTGCACTTGCGGGACGAGCAGTTCGAGGTGGTCCACAGTGCCGATGGCGATGAGGGCCTGCGCCTGCTGGAACAAGGCGGCTGGGATGCGCTGATCCTCGACCTGATGTTGCCCGGCGTCGACGGTCTGGAAATCTGCCGGCGCGCCCGGGCCATGACGCGCTACACGCCGATCATTATCACCAGTGCCCGTTCCAGTGAGCTGCATCGCATCCTGGGCCTGGAGCTGGGGGCCGATGATTACCTGGCCAAGCCGTTTTCCATGCCGGAGCTGGTGGCGCGGGTCAAGGCGCTGTTGCGCCGGGTCGACGCCATGGCGCGCAACCTGAAGATGGACGCCGGCAGCCTCGACCTCGGCCAGTTGTTCATCAACCCGCTGACCCGCGACGCCACCCTGCAAGGCCAGCGGCTGGACCTCACGCCCCGGGAGTTCGACCTGCTGTATTTTTTCGCCCGTCAGCCGGGCAAGGTGTTTTCGCGCATGGACCTGCTCAACGCCGTGTGGGGCTACAGCCACGAAGGCTATGAACACACGGTCAACACCCACATCAACCGCCTGCGGGCCAAGGTCGAGGCCGACCCGGCCAACCCGGCGCGCATCCTCACGGTGTGGGGCCGTGGCTACAAATTTGCCGAGCAGTCGGCATGAGGCTGACCCTTACCCAACGCCTGTCCCTGGTGTTCGCCCTGCTGCTGCTTATTTGCAGCGGCACCTCGGCGTGGCTGCAAGTGCGCTCCAACCACATGCATGAACTGGAAGTGGTGCAAGGCCTGTCCCGCGACCTGGCCGCACACATCGCCCGTGATACCCAACTGATGGACGCCGATGGGCTCAAGCCGGACGCGGTGCGCAACCTGTTCAGCCAGTTGATGCTGGTGAACCCGAGTGTCGAGGTGTACCTGCTGGACATCAACGGTCGCGTGGTCGGCAATGCCGCCCCCAGCGGCCACCTGCGCCGGGACCAGGTCAACCTGGAACCGGTGCGCCGTTTCCTCAGCGGCGCGATGCTGCCGATCCTCGGCGACGACCCGCGCAGCGTCGACGGCCTCAAGGTGTTCAGCGCCGCGCCGCTGCGGGTCAACGGCCAGCAAGCCGGCTACTTGTATGTGGTGCTGCTGGGCGAAGCCCATGATGTGTTCGACGCACGGGACGCCACCGGCATGGCCTTGAACATCGCCCTGTGGTCCATCGCCCTGGTGGCATTGCTGTGCCTGTTGGCGGGCTTGACCGCATTTGCCTGGATCACCCGGCCGCTGCGGCAGTTGACCGAAAAGGTCGGCCAGTTCGATATCAATGGCGCACCGAAAGTCCTGCAAGCTGTGGCCCCGGAGGTTACCAGCCAGGATGAAATCGCCGTACTCGACCACGCCTTCGTGCAAATGGAAAATCGCCTGGGCGAACAATGGCGCGCCATCACCCATCAGGAACAGGAACGCCGGGAGATGGTCGCGAACATTTCCCATGACCTGCGCACCCCGCTGGCCTCGTTGCATGGCTACCTGGAAACCCTGTCCCTGAAAGACGCCAGCCTGACCCCACAGGAACGCCGGCGCTACCTGGGCATCGCCCTGGACCAAAGCCGCAAGGTGGGCGGCCTGGCCCAGTCGCTGCTGGAACTGGTACGCCTGGAGCACGGTTTTGTGCAGCCGGTGATCGAAGGGTTCTCGTTGCCCGACCTGGTGCAGGACATCTTCCAGAAATTCGAACTCACGGCCGAAGCCCGCAGCATCACCCTCACCGCCAGCCTGCCGCCGGTGGTACCGACCGTATTGGCGGACCTGGGCCTGATCGAACGGGTGCTCACCAACCTGCTGGATAACGCCCTGCGCCACACGCCGCTCAATGGCAACGTTGAAGTGACACTGGCGCCCAGGGCCGGTCTTGTTGAAGTGACCGTCAGCGACAGCGGCCCGGGGATCGCGGCGGATTTGCGCGAAGGCCTGTTCCTGCGCGCGTTCACCATTGGCGGCGCCCGTCGTGATGGCGGGCTGGGCTTGCGCATCGTGCACCGGATTTTGCAATTGCACGGCCAGGAAATCCGCCTGATTGATGTAGCTGGGCGCGGCGCGACCTTCACGTTCGCCCTAGAAACCCGGCCAGCAGTTCGTTGACCTTGGCCCCCTGCTCGTTCTGAATCCAGTGGCCGCAGTTGGCCAGGACGGCTTGTTGCAGATTCGGCACGGATTCGGGCATGCGCTTGAGGGTGTGGGCTTCGAACACGCCCACCGGGTCGCGGTCGCCGATCAGGAACAGCGTCGGTTGCAGCACCTGCCTGCCGGCCAGGAACTCGGTGCGTTGCCAGTTGCGCTCGAAGTTGCGGTACCAGTTCAGCGGGCCGCGGAAGCCGTCGCCGGCGAAGGTCTGTACATACACGTCGAGGTCCTGCTGGCGACACCACGCCGGGAGCTTGCCCGGCAGTGAAACACCTTCCAGCAAGGTGGCGCTGGCGGGTTTCTTCTGCAGGAACACATCCTGGTCCTGCATGAACAAGCGCAAGGTCCGCTCAATATCGGCATCCAGTTCCTTTTCGGCCACACCCGGCGTCTGGAAGTACAGGATGTAATTGAAGCGATCGGCATACAGCTCACGCATGATTTCGATCACCGGCCTGCGGGAGCGCCCGGCAAAAGGCACCGACATCGTCACCAGCCGGGTGACGCGCTCAGGCTCCAGCAACGCCAGGTGCCAGGCCACCACGGCGCCCCAGTCATGCCCGACCATGACGACCTGGCGATGCCCGAACAGGTCCATGGCGCCCTGGATATCGGCGCACAGCGTCAGCAGATCATAGTCGGCCACTTCCGGCGGCGCGCTGGATTGTCCATAGCCGCGCATTTCCGGGACAAACACCCGATAACCCTGGGCCACCAGCGCCGGAATCTGCTCGCGCCAGGAGTGCCAGCACTCGGGAAACCCATGCAGCAACCACACCGGCGGGCCGCCCTCGGGCCCTGCGATGTGCACGTTCAGTTCAATGCCGTTGACCTTGACCTTCTGCTGCTGGATATCGCTCATCACGGGGTTCCTTGTGTGGGGTACGCTCGCGGTATTCCCGGGGAGAACAGGCCATCACGCGCTTGAAAGCATTGCTGAAGGCGCTGTCTGACTCGCCACATCGGCCATTTCACTCAATGTCCATCGGCGGGCCGGCGCGGCGTGAATTTCCCGCAACACCGGGGCCAGCCTCGGATCGTTAAGCGCCGCCAACCAGCCGGTAGTACTGGCGCCCATGGAAGATTGATAGAGCCGCAGGATTTGCACCAGCATCATTTGCGCCAAATGCTCGGTCATCAATGCCGCGCCTTGCAACGGGCTGGCGTATTCCCGGGCCAGGCGGTCCAGGCACCAGCGCAATACGGCGGCCTGTTCGGAGTTGGCGCTCACCCGCAGCACTGGCGGCAGGCTGTCCAGCAACAGTCGGGCGTCATCCCCGTAGATAAAACGCCCGGCAATCAGAAACAGATCCACCGTGTCACCCACCGTAGCGATGCCACCCACCGCATCGGCATAAACCTCGCGTGCATCAACACCTTCATGGGACAGATTGCTGGACAGCCGCCACGGGCGCGCCTGGGTCAACAGGAAACAATCACCCTCATACAAGCGCATCGGCACCGCGAGCCCTTCCACCTCCAGCCAGCAACTGCCCTCCACCACCGCGTTGAACTTGATACCGTCCGGCGCCGCGAAATTGATGGCCCAGGTGCCGCCAGCCTTCAGGCCGGCGAAGGTCGAGCGATGGCTTTTTAACAGTGCCAGCACATCGGAAAGGGTATCCATAAAAGCTCCGGACGATCGCGACAGAAACACGGACTCTAGGGCATTCCGCGTCCGGGCTCCAGCGGGGAACCTAGGCTTCCCATAAGGAGATTTTTCATGACTGAAAAACAAACCCCAATCGACAGCGGCTGCAACATCACGTTGTAGTCCAGGGCTCTAGTGTTCATATTTGGCAGCCCTGCACTGCCAAAGAGTGAGCCTGACCCATGCAGCCGCCTGCCCGACACCTTGTGCCCCTTGCCGCCGCCCTTTGCGCCACCCTCGCCTGCGCCGACAGCCCGGACCCGCTGCTCGCCAAGCGCGTGGATGCGGTGGTCGACAGTGCCATTGCCGACAAACGCCTGGTGGGCGCAGTGGTGCTGGTGCTGCGGGACGGGCAGCTGGTTTACCACCGTGCTGCCGGCTTGGCGGACCGCGAAGCCGGGCGCCCGATGACCGAAGACACGATCTTTCGCCTGGCATCGGTCACCAAGCCATTGGTTTCGGCCGCCGCGATGCACCTGGTGGACCAAGGCCGTTTGCGTCTGGACGATCCGGTCAGCCGCTGGCTGCCCGACTTCAAGCCCAAGCTGGCCGATGGCACCACCCCGGTGATTACCGTCAGCCAGTTGCTCAACCATACTGCCGGCCTCAGCTACGGATTCCTGGAAAGCCCGCACGGCCCGTACCGCACCGCCGGGGTTTCCGATGGTTTGGGCGAGCCGGAGATCGGCTTTGCCGAAAACCTGAAACGCATCGCCAGCGTGCCCCTGAGTTACCCGCCGGGCAAAGGCTGGCGGTACTCGATGGCCACCGATGTGCTGGGTGCGGTGCTGGAAAAGGCGTCTGGCCAGAGCTTGCCGGTATTGGTCCGCGAATCGGTGACCGAACCGCTTGGGTTGCGCGATACCGGGTTTGCCGTGAAGGATCTCAAACGCCTGTCCGCCGCCTATCAGGATGGTTCACCACAACCAATACGGATGGTCGACAAGGCCACCATCACCTCGGGCGAAAGCACCGCACTGTTTGATGTGCGGCGGATTCTCGATCCTAAGGCCTACCCTTCCGGCGGTGCCGGCATGGCCGGGACGGCAGGTGATATTGCGCGGTTCCTGGAAACCATTCGCCGGGGCGGCGCACCGATCCTGTCGGCGCACAGTGTGCAGTTGATGGTCACCGATTCGGTGGGCGCCAACCCTCCAACCCAAGACCCAGGCTGGGGGTTCGGTTATGGCTGGGCGGTGCTGGATGACCCTGCGCTGACGGGCACACCGCAATCGCGGGGCACCTTTGAATGGGGCGGCGCCTACGGTCACAGCTGGTTTGTCGACCCGCTGCAAAAGCTCACGGTGGTTGCACTGACCAATACGGCTTACGAAGGCATGTCCGGCCTGTTCACCCACCAGTTGCGGGATGCGGTGTATCCGCCGCAGTGATCGACCACCAGCGCGGCAACAACTGCCGTACCCGGGCTTCACCAAAACGGTCATCGATCAGCATCACCACGCCGCGGTCCTGCTGGCTGCGAATCACCCGGCCCGCGGCCTGCACCACCTTCTGGATACCCGGGTACAGATAGGTGTAGTCGTAACCGGCACCGAAAATCGCGCCCATCCGCAGCTTGAGCTGCTCATTCACCGGGTTCAGTTGGGCCAGGCCCAGGGTGGCGATGAATGCGCCGATCAGCCGGGTGCCCGGCAGGTCGATGCCTTCGCCGAAAGCCCCGCCCAGTACCGCAAAACCGATGCCCTGGCTGTGCTGGGTGAACTGGTCGAGAAACCCCTGGCGCTCGGCCTCGGCCATGCCCCGTGACTGGTGCCACAACGGGATGCGCGGGTGCCGCTCGGCGAGCAGTTGCGCCACTTGCTGCAAATAATCGAAGCTGCTGAAGAACGCCAGGTAGTTGCCCGGCGCCTGGGCAAACTGGGTGGCGATCAGCTCGACGATGGGTTCCAGGGACGCCTGGCGGTGGACGAACCGGGTGGAGATCCGGTCGACGATATGCACCTGCAGCTGTTCGGCCTTGAACGGTGATTCCACGTCGACCCAGGCGGTGTCGGGCGGCATTCCCAGCAGGTCTGCGTAGTAATGGCGCGGGCTCAGGGTCGCGGAAAACAGCACGCTGCTGCGGGCCGCCGTCAAGCGGGGGCGGATGAAGTCGGCGGGCACCACGTTGCGCAGGCACAGGGTCGATGAGCTGCGTTTGCCACTGAGTTCGCGCTTGCTGATGTCGAAGACGAAGTGTTCGTTGAACAGCTCGGCGACCTTGGCAAATTGCAACGCCTCGAAGTAGAAGGCTTGCAAGTCGCCATTCAGGGCTTCGGGATGGTCGTTGAAATATTCGCCCATGGCGCTGGTGCACAGGCTCAGGGCTTGCAGCAGTTTGTCGGGCTTGCGGGCGTAAGCCTGATACGGCGCGACTTGCTCCTTGTGCAGGGCGTTCCATTCACGGTTCAGGCGCTGCAAGGATTTCTTCAGCGGTTGCGGAGCGCTGTCGCGCAAGGTCTTGAGGCTGTACTGATCGAGGGCGGCGCTGTACATCGAGCGGCCGCGCTCCACCAGGTTATGGGCCTCGTCCACCAGCACCGCGACCCGCCACTGGTTGAGCTGGGCCAGGCCGAACAACATGGCGCCGAAGTCGAAGTAGTAGTTGTAGTCGGCGACCACCACGTCGGTCCAGCGCGCCATTTCCTGGCTCAGGTAGTAAGGGCACACGTCATGGGCCAGGGCGACTTCCCGCAAATTGCGCTGGTCCAGCAGGCGTACCCTGGACGCGGCTTCGCGGGCGGCGGGCAGGCGGTCGTAAAAGCCCTTGGCCAACGGGCACGAATCGCCGTGACAGGCTTTGTCCAGGTGTTCGCAGGCCTTGTCCCGCGCGACCAGTTCCAGCACCCGCAGCGGCAATCCCGGGCTGCTGTCGTACAGCACCTGCGCCGCATCCAGCGCCAGTTTTCGGCCCGGGGTCTTGGCGGTCAGGAAGAACACCTTGTCCAGTTGCTGGGGCGCCAGGGCCTTGAGCATCGGGAAGATCGTGCCCACGGTCTTGCCGATACCGGTGGGCGCCTGGGCCATCAGGCAACGGCCGGTGCTGACGGCCTTGTAGACGGTTTCCGCCAGGGAGCGCTGGCCCGGGCGAAACGCCGTATGCGGAAAACCCAGGGCAACCGCTGCGGCGTTGCGGGCTTCACGCTGATGCATTTCCTGTTCGGCCCAGCCGAGGAACAGGGCGCATTGCTGGTTGAAGAAATGCTCCAGGTCGGCGGCCTGGAAGGATTGGCTCAACAGGGTTTCGTGCTCACCGACAATGTCGAAGTACACCAGCGCCAGCACAATCTGCGACAACCCCAGCTTCTGGCACATCAGCCAGCCGTAGACTTTCACCTGTGCCCAGTGCAATTGCCGGTGGTTGGCCGGCTGCTTGGCCAGGTCGCCGCGATAGGTTTTCACCTCTTCCAGCTGGTTGCGGTCCGGGTCGTAGCCATCCGCCCTGCCCCGGACTTTCAACTGAAGGTATTCGCCCTCAAGGGCCACTTCGTTCTGGTAGTGGGCACTGCGCCGCGAAGCCACGGTGCGATGGCCGACGATCCCTTCCTGGGCGCTGGGGGATGGCGTAAAACGCAGGTCGAGGTCGCCGACCTTGGCGGTGAATTCACATAACGCACGCACCGCAACGCTGTAGCTCAAGCCACCTGCTCCGCCCAGCGCACATAACACACTGTCACGGGCATCTGGTGTTCGCCGCAGAATTCCAGCCAGCGCAGTTGGTTGTCTTGCAGGCGGTCACCGGGGCCTTTGACTTCGATCATGCGGTAGGTTTTTTCTTCGGGCCAGAACTGGATCAGGTCAGGCATGCCGGCGCGATTGGCGCGGATATCCAGCAGCAGTCGCTCGAACCAGTGGCGCAGGTGCATGGCGGGCAGGCAATCCAGGGCCTGGTCGAGCAGCTCTTCGCTGAGGACGTTCCAGAACACGAAGGGCGACTGAATGCCCCATTTGTCCACGTAGCGCTGGCGGATCGTGGCCTTGTAGCGCTCGTCGCCGAGTTGGTCCAGGCATTCGGCAAACAGCTCGGCCCGCCGCTGATGAAAGTCCTCACTGTGCAGGTCCACCGGCCCGCGCTGGAATGGGTGGAAAAACGACCCCGGCAACGGCGCGAAAATCGCCGGCCAGCACAGCAGGCCAAATAACGAATTGATCAAACTGTTCTCGACGTAATGCACCGGCGCACCGTGGTCGCTCAGGTGCGCCTGCACACAATACTCCACCGATATCAGCGGCTCGGGAGCAGGCAGTTCAAGGTCCAGGCGCACGATCTCGCGGGGTTTTACCCTGGGCACCGCCGGTTCACCCAGTTTGCGCCCCAGCCTGGGTATGACCCGCAACAGATGCTGCTGCTCGGCGGCGCTTTCCGGTGACAACTGCGCCTCACGGGCCAGGCGCATCGCCTGGGCAAAGTCCTCCTGGCGCTCCAGCACCCGGATCAGCCGCGCCCGGGCGCCGGGATAGGTGCAGCCCCGGTAGATCGCCTCGGCCAGGGCCAGCTCGGCGCTGCGCTCACAGTATTGGCCCACTTGAAACAACAGCTTGGCCCGACGCTTTTCCAGCCAGGGGTTGTCGGTGTGCAAGGTGGCGATATTTTCCAGCACCACCTCCAGCGGCTCGCCCGCCTCAAAGGCTTGCTGGCACTGGTGCAGGAACAGGAAGCCATGCACATCGTCACGGCTGCGCAGACCGCGGGACTCGGCGCAGAACTCGACTTTCTCGTAAGTGAAAATTCCCAGGTCCGCCAGCACAAACTCCGACCAGTCCTGATAGAGATTGCCGAAGAACATCAGCCGCAAGCGGTCGCACAGGTCCATCACGGTCAGGCTGTAGAGCTGGTCGGCCAGGTCCGGACACCACGCCTGAAAGCAGCGCGCTTCGCAGAACTGCGCTGATAGCTCCTCGAGCCAGTCAGCCTTTTTCGCCTTGGGCTGCTCGATCCAGGGTTTGAATGCCGCGAGGATTTCGGCTTTCTGCAACAGGCCGAACAGTTCGTCAAACGACAACAGGCACTGATCCGTCACCCAACCCTGTTCCAGCAAAGGCACGACCGCCTCCTGTGCTGCACCGATCTCGGCATAGTTGAGTTTGCCAGCGCGAAAATGCATGCCCTTGCGCATCACCATACGTACCAGCAAGGTCTGGGACGCCTGGGGCAAGCTGTCAAATTGCTGAATGAAATGCGCTTCTTCCGGGGCCAGTAAATCGGCATAACGCTGCCCCAGCCAGTCGAGCACCTGGCGGAAGTTGTGCAGGTAATACAGCGGGTTTTCAAGGGGATTGGGCATTTCAGGCACTGAATCAAACACTGGTTATGCATACAGAGTGCCGTCCCTGAGCGGCTGTTGCAATCGGTAATAGATCAAAGGCACACGCAACTTTTTGCGTAATAATGATCAGATGGCTGTCAGCCACATTAAATGTGTCTCCCCCGACTGCTCAGGCACGGGGTTTTCGAAGGGTCAGGGTAAGGGTTATGAGCATGAAGAATTTAGGTCTGGCACTGGGTATGTTGACGATGCTGGTATTGGCCGGTTGCTCCACGCAAACCGTGGTGACGTTGCAGAACGGTACCCAATATTTGACCAAGGACGTACCGAACGCGAAGACCGCGGATGGTTTCTACGAGTTCACCGACATCGCCGGCAAGCATGTACGGGTCAAGGCCGCCGACGTTGCGACCGTGATCAAAGAGAAATAAAGCAGTAATCCGCCCTCGGGCAGCGCGAAAAATAAACAGATTTTCACCGAAGGATTTTCCCCGTCGCCGCGTTTAACCGATCAACCACCTTCAACTTCGAGGGTGGTACGACGGAGAACCATGGCCATGACATTCATGTCCCGAGCGGTGCGCGCTCTGCTATTCATTCCCTTGATGTGGGCTGCGCTGGCGAGTACGCCGGTGTTTGCCGACACCATAATCATCCGCCAGGCGCCCTCGCGCGTGGTGATCGTGCAGCCCCCTCCTCCCGGCTACTACGGCCACAGGGGTTATGGCTACGGCCCGCGAGGCTACTGGCCACACGGTCATTACTACGGCTACGGCTACGGCTACGGCCAACCCCATCGCCCGTACTGGAACCACGGCCACTACTGGCGATAACCCCTCCCCATACGCTAACTAACCCCGTGCGAATTAACCCGGTGCTGATTAACCCTGTGGCGAGGGAGCTTGCTCCCGTTGGACTGCGTAGCAGGCCCGTTTTTTGGGGCCGCTTCGCGCCCCAGCGGGAGCAAGCTCCCTCGCCACAAAAGCAGTACCAAATAAAGCAGCGCCAAATTCAGCTTATGGAAACGCCATCGCCCCAAACCCCGGCCAGCCCAACCCCCACCAGCGTCACCGAATCCGCGCCAAAACTCAGCACCGTATCGCCACCCACCACCTTGGCGTGATCACGCCAGTCGGCACTGCCCTCCACGTCCCGGAACACCAGCTTGTCAGTGGACTGATACCCGATCACCCGATCCTGCCCAAACTGCCCGCTGAACAGAAAAGTGTTATGCCCACTGTTATCGCGGATCGTGTCATTGCCCTTGCCGCCCTCGATAAAGTCCACGCCCTTGCCCCCCTGGATCAGGTCATCACCGTCACTGCCAATGATGAACGTGTTGCCCTTGTGAGGCTCGGCGTTGCGGTTGAGGTCCTGCACCCAGGTATTGGCCCGGGCCGGGTCTGACAGGTTGGCCACGATAATCGTCGAATCGCGGCTGGTCAGGTCGTAGAACGCCGAGTCCAGCACCCGGGTCAGGCCATCCCCATAGGCCGTGGGCAAATGGGAAATCCAGGTCGGCACATTGACGATGGAAAACGGCAGCACATTCCACAGCGTCGACGCATAGTGATCGTTGAAGCTGACGATATTGTCGGTGGTCGACTCATGGGGCTTGTCGTGCACCCCCAGTGACGAAAAGTTGAACGACGAACCGTCCAGCGCCCGAAATACCGGGTCATTTTCATAGCCGATGTTCAGCACTTTGTCGCCGCTGCTCTGGGTCGGCGAGGCGTAGGCCACGTAGTTGGAATCCTTGTAGAACCCCGACCATTTATTGCCGCTCAAGTCGGCCATGCTGTTGACCGCCAGGCCACCCAGGCTGTGGCCGCTGACCACCACATCCTTGCCCGTGAGCCCTTGGCTGGCGGCATACGCCGCGACATCCTTGAGCAAGGTGCCAAACGCCTCGCCCGCGTAGTTCTTCGCGTAATCCTTCGGCCCCAGCGCCGCCAGCAAATCACTGACCAAATCGCCAATCGAGTCACTGATCAGGGTTTCCCGAGGCCCGGAAGTCCCGCGAAAACCGATGCCGATTTCCAGCAACTTGCCGTCGCCATCGTACTTGCCCAGCACTTCGACCTGAGCCGTGGTGTAGCCGGCCTTTTCACCGAAAAACGTGCCCCGGGCATCGACCTTGCCGCCGTAGCCCAGGGTGCTGGCACTGATGGGCGTCCAGCCGGCCTTGTTGACGGCGTCGAGGGCGGCCTTTTCCGAATCGGGGTTCCAGGGAATCCCCGGAATCACCCCCTGGGAATCGGTACTGCCCAGCAACGCGCCCACCAGCGTCGCCGGCAGGCCCAGGCCAAACCCGTTGTGCTGGTAGCCCACGGCAAAGCCGTTATCCAGGTTGTGATAGGAGTACAACGTGATCGCCATGGCATCGGCGAACAACGCTTTGGAGCCCTCGGCCCCGAGGTTTTTATAGTCAAAGACACCCATGGTATTGCCTCTCTTTTGTTGGATTTGTCGAGAAAGCCAAATCTGCACAAATTGACGATTGGAACAGAGTCCATGTGGGAGCGGGCTTGCCCGCGATGAGGGCGTATCAGTCGATGCATCGTTGACTGACCCGGCGCTATCGCGGGCAAGCCCGCTCCCACAGGTGTTTAGAACGCCCAGTCGAGGCTCAAGCCGACGCCATGGACTTTCTCCTTGCTGGCCAGCAGGCCGTTGTAATCTAGATTCACCTTCGCGTCCTTGCTCAGCGCCAGGCTGACCCGCGCGCCCACCAGGGCCGCATCACGCACCATCGGCGAACTTTCCACGGAGAACGACGAGCCGCCCGACGCAAACGCCAGGTGCCGCTCGGAGTCGACGCTGCTCAGGTTGTGCTGCCAGCCCAACGTGCCGGAAAGCTCCAGTTGCTGGTGATCGCTCACATTCAGGGTTTTCAACGCCCGCACACCCAGGGTGCTCAAGACCACGTCGCGGCTGTCATCCCCGCTCTTCAGCGCTGCCGCATCACCCTTCTCGGTAAACCCGTCGGCATCCAGGTGCACATACGCCAGGTTGGCGAACGGCTCCACGGCCAGCGGTTGCAGGTTCAGGCGATACGCCGCTTCGGTAAACACCTGGGTGCTGCGGGCATCCACCTTGGCTTTCTGCTTGCCGGCGACTTCACCGTATTGCAGCTCGCGCTTCACATCGGCGCGGTGCCAGCTGTAGGTTGCGCCACCGCTCAAACGCAAGGCGCCGATCTCCCGCCCGGCATAGGCACCCAGGTGATAGCTGTCGACCGATGCACGGGAGTGGGTGTCACTGCCCATGTTCAGCGAGGTGTCGCTGTAGCCCGCCACCAGGCCCAAGCGGGTGTCTTCATCCAGCGCGCCGTCCACACCCGCCAGCATGCCGCCGATGGAGGTGGTGTAGCCCGCTGTGTCGCTACGGCTGTCGGTCTTGCCCCAGGCGCCGAGGGCCTTGACCCAAACGTTGCCGCGGCTGTCGATAGTCTCGGTCGATGCGCCCATTTCGCCTTGCTGCAAACGCTCACCCACGGCTTCGCGCAGGTAGCGGTTGTCATTGACCAGCGCGGTTTCCAGCGCCGGGTAGATTTCCCCGGACAGCTGCTGGAACGCACCCTGGGCCGACGCCGCATTCGGCGCCGACAACAGGCTTTCATACACCGCGTTACCGGCGCCCAACTGTTCAGCGGCCGCTGCCACCGAGCGTTGATTCGGGGTAGCCGCCACGCTGGCGAAGGTGTTGGCGTTGCGCGCCACGTCCAGTTGCACTCCGTTGGCGGCGTAGTTCAGGGTGCCGCCGAGAAACAGGTAGTTGGGCAGCACCGAACCGAAGCTGCCAGTAATGCCGCCGGCGGCCTGAAGGATGTTGTACTGCCGACCGATCAGGCTTTCGGCCTGGGTCTGGGTCAGCAGTGTCGGGCTGTTTTCCAGGGCCAGGGTCACCGTGCCGCCGCTGAGAGTGGCCTTGCCACCGGCGACGATGCGATCACTGTTGGTGGCCGACAGCTCCACCGCATAGGTAGAGCCCGCCGCAAAGTTCACATCCCCCGCCACATTCAGGGTGCCGATGGAATTGCCCGGCGCCACGGTACCGCCGCTGTTGGCGGTGAGTGAACCAATGTGCCCGGAACCGCCCACTACCCCGCTGCTGCCCACGGTGACGTCGGAGGTGATCGAGCCATTGACCGCCAGCAACCCTTGATTGACCAGGGTCGGGCCGCTGTAGGTGTTGGTGCCGGTCAGCACCAGCGCGCCAATACCCTGCTTGGTCAGGCCGCCATGCCCGGAGATGTCGTTGCTCCACACGTCCAGCCCGCAATGCACGTCGGTGCAAAGACGCTGGGTCGGTTTACCGGCATCCACCACGGCGCCAATCCCTGGCAGGTCCGCGACGAATTGGCCGGAGCCGTAGGCGCCGTCGATACGAAACTCGGCTGGAATATCCTCAGCCGTCACAAACATCCCCGGGCCGTTGATGGCCTTGCCCAGGTTGATCATGCCCCAGCCGTACAGCGAGTCGATGCCCGGTGCACCGAGGTCGGTCGCGGTGGTTTTGAGCAGCGTGGAAATCTGGTCGCCGCTCATGTACGGGAAGCGCTCCATCAACACCGCCGCGCTGCCGGCCACATGCGGCGCGGCCATGGAGGTGCCGTTGAAGTTGGCGTAGTCGGTGGTCAGGTTTTCCAGGGTGGTGCCGTTGATCACCGAGCTGTAGATCTTGGTGCCGGGCGCCGCGACGCAAAAGCTCGCGGCATAACCGCAGCGTGAGGAGAAGGTGCTGATCACGTACGGGTCGGCACTGGCGGTGTCGGGGTTCTGCTGCAAGGCCGCCACCGACAACCAGTTGGGTGCGATCTCCGGCACGAAGTACGCCAGGCCCGAAATCGCATCCGGATTGTTGCGGTTGTAGTCGTTGCCGGCGGCAAAGATCGTCAGCACGCCACTGCGGGCCGCATCGATCGCGCCTTGATAAGCGCCGCCTGCGATCGTGCCAAGGATCGGCCGGATGTTATTGAACTGCGCCTGGGCTTCATTGACCGTGAAGTTGGGGAACGCCGGATCACGCCCGCCCTTGGCGTACTGGTCACCGATCCCGATGCCCCAGCTGTTGTTGATGATGCGCGCACCGCTGGCCACCAACGCGTCCCAACCGGCTTTGTAGACCGCGCCGTCGTTGCCCAGGATGATCCCGTCTTCAGGGCCCGGGTCGCCGTTTTCGGCGCTGATGATTTGCGCATCGAACGCCACGCCATGCATCGGCCCGCCATCGCGATTACCCGCAGCAATGCCGCCCACATGGGTGCCGTGGTTGCCGAGCTTGCCGTTGGAGCCCAGGGACGGCGTGCCGTCGTAGCGAAAGGCATCCCCGGCCTTCACCGGGATGTACGGGTCGGTGTATTGGCGGATGCCTTCGGTCACAATCGTGACCACTTTGCCGGGGCTGGCGAACTCCGGATGCTGGGCGTACACCGGCTGGTCGAAGATCCCCAGTTTCACGCCCTTGCCGGTGTAGCCGGCGGCGTAGGCGGCGTCTGCATGCACGGCGCCCAGCCCCCAGTCGGCCTTGAACTCATTGCTGCGCCAACTGGCAGCGTCCCCCAGTTTCCCGGTTTCCACGTAGGGTGCGGCCTGGGCGGTACCCAGGCTGGCCAGGCAACACAGCAACGCGCCGTATGGCACGCAACTCAGGGCCTTGAGCGGGTAGCCCGGGCCTGTTGGGATGGCGGATTGAAACCCTCGTTTTTTTGTTTTCACGGTGGACTTCCTTGTAGGAGCGAGCTTGCTCGCGATGATCGTTAACGATGACTCGGGCTGCGGTGCCTTCACGTTTTTCGCGAGCAAGCTCGCTCCTACATGAAGAGGCGCAGCGTTTAGAACTGCCAGTTCAGGCTCAACCCCACGCCCTGGATTTTTTCCCGGCCAGCCAATTGGCCGGTGTAGTCGAGGTTGACCCGTGTGCTTTTGCTCAACGCCAGGCTCGCCTGCACGCCCACCAAGGCCGCATCGCGCATCAGCGGCGAGCTTTGCACCGCAAACGACGGCCCACCGGCGACAAACGCCAGGTGCTCTTCGGACTTGACGGCACTCAAGCTGTGCTGCCAGCCCAACGAACCGGAAACGTCCAGTTGCTGCCGGTCATTGAGGGCCAAGGTTTTTGAAGCCCGCAGGCCCAGGGTGCTCAGCACCGCGTCGCGGCTGTCACTGCCACGCGCCAGGGCGGCGGCGTCGCCTTTCTCGTGAAAGCGTTCGTTGTCCAGATGCACGTAAGCCAGGTTGGCGAACGGCTCCAGCGCTACCGATGGCAGGTTCAAGCGGTAGGCAGCCTCGGTAAATACCTGGGCGCTGCGTGCATCCAGCTTGGCCTTCTGCTTGCCGCTGACCTCGCCGTACTGCAAGTCACGTTTCACGTCGCCGCGATGCCAGCTGTAGGCGCCGCCGACGCTCAAGCGCCAGTTACCCAGCTCATGCCCGGCATAGGCGCCGAGGTGGTAGCTGTCGATGGACGCCGAGGAGTGAGTGCCACTGCCCATGTTCAGCGAGCTGTCGCTGTAACCGGCCACCAGCCCGGCGCGGGTCTGCTCGTCCAGGGCGCCGTCGACACCGGCCAGCATGCCGCCCAGGGAGCTGGTGTAGCCTGCGGTTTCGCTGCGGCTGTCGGTCTTGCCCCAGCTGCCGAGCGCCTTGACCCACACGTTGCTTTCACCGGCCACCGGCGTATGGCGCAGGCGATCGCCCACGGCGTCACGCACTTGGCGGCTGTCATTGATCAACATCGTGCCAATGGCCGGGTAGATTTCCCCGGACAGTTGCCGCAAGCCCTGTTGCGCTGTGGCCAGTGAGTCCGCGCGCAGGATGCTTTCATACACCGGGTTGCCGGCGCCCAGTTGCTCGGCAGCCGCCGCCACCGAACGTTGGTTACGGGTGGCGCCGACACTGGCAAAACTCGCGTCACTGCGGGCAATGGCCAGTTGCACGCCGTTGGCGGCATAGTCCAGCGTGCCGCCCAGGAACAGGTAGTTGGGCAACACGGCACCGAACTGGCCCTGGATTCCGCCCGCCGCCTGCAGGATGGTGTACTGGCGCCCCACCAGGCTCTCGGCCTGCTGCTGGCTGAGCAGGGTCGGACTGTTTTCCAGGGCCAGCGTCACGGTGCCGCCGCCGAGGGTAGCCTTGCCGGTGGCGATGATCTGGTCGCTGCTGGTGGGGGTGAGTTCGACTGCGTAGGTGGAGCCGGCGGCGAGGTTCACATCCCCGGCCACCTGCAGGGTGCCCACGGAATTGCCCGGCGCCACGGTGCCGCCGTTATTCACCTGCAAGGCCGCGATGCGACCGAAACCGCCCAAGGTGCCGCTGTCATTGACCGTCACGGCAGAGGTCAGTGAACCGTTCACCGCCAAACGGCCGCCGTTCACGGTGGTCGGGCCACGGTAGGTGTTATCACCCGTCAGGATCAGGCTGCCCGCGCCGGACTTGATCAGGCTGCCTTCGTAGATACGCTGGGCCGCTGCCGCCGCCCGGGCTGTACCGACGGCATAGTCGGTCTGGTCCTGCTGACTCGCACCCGCCCCCACGCCGTTTTCCCAGCCCTTGTCGCGCAGGGTTTGCTGCCAGGCCAGGGTTTCCACACTGTCTTCGGCCTGACGCTGGATCAGCGCCTTGTCGGAGATCGCGTTACTCCACACATCGCCCTGCCCGGCCGCCAGCGTGACCGTCATGGGGCCCAGCAATTGCCCAGGCCCATGCATCGCCCGGCCCAGGTCCGGCACGCCCCAGCCGACCTGGGTGGTGGGTGCGTCAGTGACCGCGCCATTAAGCTGGGTGGCCGTGGTCAACAACACCTGCAAGGCCTGTTCGTTGTTCAGGTACGGGTAGCGTTCCATCACCAGCGCCAGTGCACCGGTGGCATGGGGTGCCGACATGGACGTGCCGGATTTCACCCCGTAGCCGCCCTCGGGAATGGTGCTGTTGATCAACGCTCCCGGCGTGGAAATGCACCAGTACTTGGCGATGCCGCACTGGTTGTATTTCTGGTTATTCGCCTTGTCCAGGCCCGACACCGCCAGCCAGTGACCTTCCAGTTCCGGCTGGAAATACGGCAAGGCCGAACGCACGCTGGCGTTGGCATAGCCGCTGTTGCCGGCGCTGAACACGTTGATCACCCCGGCCCTGGCCACATCGGCGGCGGCGTCGAGCCAGGTGTTCTGGTTGTAATGCTGGGCATAGGCCGCGTGCAGGTCGCCCAGGGTCTGGTAGCTGACATCCTTGGGCTGGCTGCCCCAGCTGTTGTTGATCGCGCGCACGCCGGAATCCACCAGGGCGCTGTACACCGCCTTGAAGTACTTGGGGTCCGGTGTGGGGCCAAACAGGAAACTGTCGTTGGCGTTGGTGTTGCCGACGTAGATCTGCGCGTTGTACGCCACGCCGTGCATGCCCACGCCATCCCGGGCCGCGCCCATGGTGCCGGTCACATGGGTGCCGTGGGAGTCGTTGTTGGGGTTGAGGGCGCCGGTGGTGTTGAACGGGCTGCCATCGACGTAGGTACCGCTGGCGGTGACCCCGTGATAACGGTCCTTTGAGGCTTCGGGATGATTGGGGTCAAAACCCGAGTCCAGCGCACCGATCTTCACGCCACTGCCGGTGATGCCGGCCGCGTAGGCCTCATTGGCTTTCATCCGGTCCAGGCCCCAGTCGCTCTGGAACTCGGCCGAACGCCAACTGGCGGGATCGCCCGGTTTGCCGGTTTCGAGGTACTGCCCGTGGGCCGCCACGGACAGCAGCAGCAAGGAGCCTGCGGTGAAGGGTTTGAAGCGAGGTGAATCGGTGATCATGAAGAGTCCTTTTTCTTATTGTTGAAATACCTGTGGCGAGGGCGCGTCCTGTGAGAAGGGAGCTTGTTGTGGTGGGGGGGCTTGCAGTGGCGAGGGAGCTTGCTGTGGCGAGGGAGCTTGCAGTGGCGAGGGAGCTTGCTCCCGCTGGAGTGCGCAGCGCTCCCAAAGATTCTGGAGCCGCTACGCAGCCCAGCGGGAGCAAGCTCCCTCGCCACAGCAAGCTCCTCGCCACAGCAAGCTCCCCACCACTGCAAGCTTCCCCACCACTGCAAGCTCCGCCACCCCAACAAACTTCCCCACCACAGAAGCCCCCTTGCACCAGGCAATACTCATCCAGGCATCAGTGGCTCATAGGCCCGAACGCCTCATCCACCTTGGCCAGGTCGGTATCGCGCAAATTGCCCGCGTAGTAATGCAACTTGGTCCAGGCCATCAGGTAGTCGTAGCGCGCCTGGGCCAGGTCGCGACGGGTGCTGTACAGCTGCTGCTCAGCGTTCAGCGCATCAAGGTTGACCCGCTCGCCGCCGAGGATGCTTTGCTTGGTCGACACCACCAGCGCTTCGGCCGAGGTCAGTGCCTTTTGGTAGGCGCGCAACTTGCTGACGCCCGACAGGCAAGCGCTGAACTGGCGCCGCAGTTCGATCAGGGTCTCGCGGGTCTTGCCTTCCAGCTCGTACTCGGCCTGTTCCATGGCGCGGCTGGCCTGGCGGGTGGAGGCCGAGACGCCGCCACCGGCATACAACGGCATGCTGACCTCGATGCCGATGGTGTTGGTGTCGTAGCGCTGGTTGTAGGTGTTGCCGCTGTCGGATTGCTGCTGCCGCGAACTGGCATAGGCCGTGACCCGCGGCAGGTGCCCCGAACGGTTGCGCTCCACTTCATAACGCGCCACTTCCACGGACTGGCGTTGCGAGGCCAGGTTGGGGTTGTTGGTCAAAGCGAGTTCGTGCCAGGTGTCGTAGTTGGCCGGGGTCAGGGTGAAGGCGGCAAACCCCGGGTTCAGCGGCGCCAGGTCGGTGATGTTGACGCTCTGCACGCCAATCAGCGCCCCCAGTTCCCGCAGCGAAGCGTCTTGCTCATCCAGCGCCTGGATTTCCTCGGCGGTGGCCAACTCGTAACGGGACTCGGCTTCCAGGATGTCGGTGCGTGTGCCTTCGCCCTGCTGGAACAAATGCTGGTTCTGCTGGAACTGTTGCTCGTACGCCTTCTTCTTGGCGCGGGCAATATCGATCTGGTCCTGGGCGAACAGCGCCTGGGTGTAATAGGTCAGCACCCGCACCAGCAGCGCCTGGCTCTTGTCGCGAAAACTCTCGTCGGCAAACAGCGCCTGGGCCACGCCCTTGCGGTAGTTGGCATAGGCTTCGTAGTCGAACAGCGGCTGTTGCAGGGTGAAGGTGGAGCCGTAGCTGTTGTAGTTGCGATCGTCGTGATAATTGCCGCCGCGCCCGTCGGGCAAGGTGGCCTGGGAGTTGTTGCGGCCCTTGTTGTAGTTGTACGACAGCTTGGGCAGCAGGCCGGCGCGGCCGATGGTGCGGTTCTCCAGGCCGGCGTCGCGTTCCTTGATGGCGCCAAGGAACACCGGGTCGTTGCGCAGGGCTTGCTCGTAGACATCGAACGGGCCCATGGCCGCCTGGGCGCTGCCGCAGGTGAGTAACAAGGCGATGAACATCGGTTTCATGCTCATTCCTCGGTCAACGCCGAGCCGGCGCGGTCCAGCAGCGGCTTGAACAGGTAGTTGAGCAAGGAGCGCTCGCCGGTGCGGATGAACATCTCGGCGGGCATCCCCGGCTTGATCACCAGGCCATGGAGTTTTTCCAGGGCGCTGCTGCCGACCGTGGTGCGCAGCACGTAGTAAGGCATGCCGGTTTTTTCGTCGAGCATCTGGTCGGCGGAAATCAGGCTCACCTCCCCCGGCACCCGCGGCGTGCGGCTTTGGTTGAAGGCAGTGAACAGAATGTCCACCGGCAAGTGAGTGCCGACTTTGTCCACCAGGTGCACCGGCAAGCGCCCTTCCACTTCCAGCCGGGTGTCCTGGGGCACGATTTCCAGCAGGGTTTCACCGGCACGCACCACGGCGCCCTCGGTGTGCACGCTCAGGTTGACCGCGATGCCATCGGCCGGGGCGTTGATCTCGCTGTGTTGCAAGTCGAAACCGGCGGAGGTCAGTTGCTGTTCCAGGGTCAGGCTGCGCAGTTGCGCGTCGGCCAGCTGGCTGCGGACTTCCTTCTGGTATTCCTCGCTGTGCTGCTGCAGCTTGAGGCGCGATTCGAGGATACCCTGCTCGACCCGCCCGCTTTCGCCGGTGTTCTGCGCCAGGTCCTGTTGCACCTGGGACAGTTGCCGCTGGTATTCCATCAAGCGGTTGCGCGGGATGTAGCCGTTGTCGGCCAGGGGTTGCAGGTTGTTCAGTTGGTCGCGCAGGGATTGGGCCTGGGCGGTCAGGTCGCTGCGGGCGCGGCGCATGCCGTTGAGTTGGGCGGTGGCGCCTTCGATACTCGCGCGAATCCCGGCCTGTTCCCGGGCGAAGGCTTCGCGGCGGCTGCTGAACAGTTGGCGCTGGCCTTCCAGAACCAAGGCCAGGGCTGGATCCGGGTTACCACTGAGCTGCGCCGGAAAAGTGATGGTCGATTGGTTGTCACGCTCGCTCTGCCAGCGCGCCACGCTGGCCCAGGCCATGCGGTACTGGGCTTGCAGGGAGTGCACGTCGGCCTGGTTTTGCGTCTGGTCGAGCTTGAACAGTGGCTGGCCTTGCTTCACCGCTTCGCCTTCACGCACCAGAATCCGGCTGACCACGCCGGGGCTCAGGGTTTGCACGGCCTTGCGCTTGCCCGAGACCACCACCGTGCCTTGCACCGGAATCCCCTGGTCCAGCGGCGCCAGGCTGGCCCACAGGAAAAAACCGCCGGCGCCGATCACCGTCAGCAGCCAGCCCATGCGGGCAAAAAAACGTGCGTCGTGCTCGGGGTGAGTCTGTTCGTAATCGCGGTTGATTTGAATGCTGCTGTCGCTGCTCATGCGCCTGATCCTTGCGGCTTGATGAAAAACTGTAGGAGCGAGCTTGCTCGCGAAAAGCCCGAGGGCGCCGCGTTGATTCAGGCTGCCCACGTCATCGTTAACGACCTTCGCGAGCAAGCTCGCTCCTACCGCTGGGCTGTTCTCGCTGGCCGGACAGCGCCCGCAGCACGTCCTGGCTGGGGCCGAAGGCCTGCATGCGGCCTTCGTTTAGCACCAGCAGCTTGTCAGCCTGGGCCAACGCCGAGGAGCGGTGAGTCACCAGCACCACCGTGCTGCCCTGGGCTTTCATCTGCATGATCGCGCTGGCCAGGGCGGCTTCGCCCACGGTGTCGAGGTTGGAGTTGGGCTCATCCAGCACGATCAGGCGTGGCCCGCCGTACAGGGCACGGGCCAGGGCCACCCGCTGTTTCTGGCCACCGGACAGGCCGCTGCCCTCGTCACCGAGCACGGTGTCGTAGCCATGGGGCAAACGCAGGATCAGTTCGTGCACGCCGGCTTGCTGGGCGGCCTGCACTACTAACTGCGGGTCGGCTTCGCGAAAGCGTGCGATGTTGTCGGCGATGCTGCCGCTGAACAGTTCGATGTCCTGAGGCAGATAGCCGATATGCGGGCCGAGGTCGTCGCGGTCCCAGCGATGGATATCCGCGCCATCCAGGCGCACGGTGCCGGCCAGGGTTGGCCATACGCCCACCAGTACGCGGGCCAGGGTTGATTTGCCGGAGCCAGACGCGCCCAACACACCGAGGACTTCGCCGGCAGCCAGGTTGAAGCTGACCTGATGCAAGGTCGGCATACGCCGCCCCGGCGGCCCCGCGCTCACCTGCTCGAAACTCACATTACCCTTGGGCGCCGGCAACGCCATCTGCTCGCCCTGGGGCGGAAACTCGCGCATCAGATTGTCCAGGCGCTGGTAGGCCAGCTTGGCCGAACTCCATTGCTTCCACACAGCAATCAACTGATCGATGGGGCTCAATACCCGGCCCATCAGGATGGAACCTGCGATCATCATCCCGGCCGTCATGTCGCCCTTGATCACCAGCAACGCCCCCAGGCCCAGCACCAACGATTGCAGGCACAGGCGCAGGGATTTACTCAGGGAACTGATGATCGAGCCGGTGTCGCTGGCCTTGTTCTGCAAACCGAGAAACTGCGAATGCACCTTGAACCAGCGCTTGCGCAACGCCCCCAGCATGCCCATGGCCTGGATGGTCTCGGCGTTGTGCAGGTGGCTGGTGGCCAATTGGGTGGATTGCTGGGAATACACGCTGGCTTCACCCAGGGGCTTTTTGGTCAGGTATTCGTTGAGGCACGCCAGCCCGATCAGCAGCACCGCGCCTGCGCTGGCCAACACCCCGAGCCACACGTTGAACAGGAAGATCACAAACAGATAGATCGGAAACCACGGCGCATCGAAAAACGCGAACAGCGCAGGCCCCGTAATGAACTGGCGGATATGGGTCAAATCTCCCAGGGATTGCCCGCCGTGGCCTTCGCCCCGTTGCAGGTTGCGTTCGAAAGCGGCCTTGTACACCCGCAGGTTGAAGCGTCGTTCCAGCTGGCTGCCGATGCGGATCACGATAAAGCTGCGGATCACTTCCAGCACGCCGATAAACGCAAAGAAGCCCACCACCATCAGCGTCAACATCACCAGGGTGGTTTCGTTCTGTGAAGACAGCACGCGGTCGTAGACTTGCAACATATAAATCGACGGCACCAGCATCAGTACGTTAATCAATGCCGTGAAACAGCCAATACTGATCAGAATGCTTTTGTAATCGCCAAGTGCTTTAAATAGTGGTGCAACGGGAGTGGTCTTCGCCATGTTGCCTGATCTTCCCTGAGCCTGATGACGCGCAATAGTTTGCCCAGCGCCCCAATAAGGCGCGAGCAAACATTAAAATCGGGTTATAGCGTTATAACGAACTCTTAGGGTGCGCGCTGTAATAACAACACGGCGCCGGATTTGGAGCGTCCCTCATATTCGCCTTCTTTCTGGCGATTCAAGTGAGTAATGCCCGTGCCCTCGGCATTCATCAACCAAATACCATCGGGAGTCGGCGTCCAACTAACGGGGGCTTCTCCCAGCCATTGCCCGGCGCATGCGACATCGCCGCCCAATGCATTGGCCTGTTCAATCAAATCCAGCGCGCACACCTGTTCCTGCTGGTGCAGCGCCCAATGCCCGGCCAGTTGCTCGGACGTAGGTAAAACCAGACTGCTTGCCATTGCTGAGGCTCCTGCCGACATAAGCAATACCTGGAAACACCAGGCCACTGTAGTGCGAAACAACGTCATCACCATCGCCCGTTCAAGGGGTGGATGCAAGGGCAGAGGGCAGCGCGTGTGCGCCGCCCTCCTTTACACGTGTATCAAGCCACGATATCGCTGACGGCTGCCTGGCCAACGGTGGTGACGAGGAAATCCGCCACGCCGTGCCCGGAGAAGTCCACGGCCAGGGTGCCCAGGTTGGTACCCGAGGCGTAGGACAACACCGCATCGCCGGCATGCCCGGTAAATGCATTGACGAAGGTCAGGCCTGCACCTTTGGTGATGCCGCTAAGGTCGATCTTGTCCGAACCCGAGGTGAAGTCGAAGATCTTGTCGGATGCGCCTGGCTTGGAGTCCGAGCTGGCACCGAACACGAAGGTGTCCGAGCCTGCGCCGCCCCACAGCTGGTCTGCACCGCCGCCGCCGTAGATGATGTCGTTGCCGGCACCGCCTTTGAGGACGTTGGCTGCAGCGTTACCGATCAGCAGGTCGTTGCCCGAGCCACCGATGGCGTTCTCCACGGTCACACCCTGGGCGATGGAAACGTTGCCCACCAGGCCGCCAACGTCGGAGAACGAGCCTGCATTGAGGTTGATCTTCTGGTTCTGGGTAAAACCGGAGAAGTCCAGGGTGTCGTTGCCACCACCGTCCCACACCGAGAACACCAGCTTGTCGGCCGATGACGTGGCGCTGAGGAAATCGCGCCCGGTGTTGGAGTTGAAGCCGTAGGTGGTGTCGCCGGCGCGGGTGTTGTAGTTGGCGCCGTAGAGTTTCTGGATCGCCGCGATGTCGTCGATCAGCGGGCCGGAAGAGTAAGCCTCTACCCCGCCTTTGCTGAAGTTCTGGTTGGTGTTGCTCTCGCTCCAGTAACTCATGACGCTGTAGCCACGTGTGTCCTGTCCATAGTCCGCGTCTTTGTACGAAGGGTTGCCGGTCCCGGCGTTGTAGTCGCCAGGGTGGTCCAGGCCCAGGGTGTGGCCGATTTCGTGAGTCAGGGTCTGGCGGCCATAGTTGTTCAGGTCTGGCGTCTTGTTCGGCGTGTAGCTGCTGTTGGTCAGGTACCAGGAGGTGCCGTCAAGGCCGCTTTCGTTGTACTTGGCGTTGGTGCCCGGCAGGTAGGCAAAGGCTGCCGCGCCGTCCTGGCCGCCGCTGTAGTTGCCGAAGGTCATGTGAAAGTCACCGCCCGAGGCTTTCTCGGTGAAGGTCACGTTGGCCACATCGGCCCAGGATTGCATGGCCAGTACGGCCTGTGCTTTCTGCTGGGTGTTGAACTGGCTGAACCCGGTGATCCCATGCTTGTTCATGGTCGCGTTCGAGGCCGAAGTCAGGAAGGTGTAGGTGAGGTCGATCTTGCCGTTGCCATCCACGTCCCGGTACGCGGCGTTCTCACGCAGCAGGTGGTCAGCAGCCTGGTCAACGGTGAACGAAGGTTTGCCATTGACCGTGAGGTTGCCGCCGCGGTCATATTGATGGCTAAAGCTATCGATTTGCGTATAGGCAGTACTTGCTTGAGCCGCCGACACAATAGCTTTGTCTTTTACTTTTGACATAAACGTACTTCCTTGTTTGCAAGTGGAACAGTTTTTGTCCGATAGAACCCACTCTGGCGAGTAAGTCCTATCACTCGCCCCTTTTGAAGGCGAAAGAAAACTGACACAACTTGAAATCATTCGTCCAGCGCTATTTTTGCCGGGCAAAACATGGCGCAGTGAACAATTCCTGCAAACGCTGGCTAGTAGCGGCTTATAAAAAGACCACTATTTAAATATTAAATATTGCTAAAGCGGTTTTATATGAATGGATCCAAAGTATTGACTGGGGTGCACTAAGAAAGTGTCACCGTGTCATAGTTAGTATTAACTGGCCACTATCTAAGTCTTGTCCCGTATTACCGGGACAAGACTTAAAGTATTTATTGGCCCTTCCACCCTGTTTGGCGCAATGCCTGCAGGAGTGCCTGCGAGTCCAGCGCCGGCACCCGCACACCGTGGTCGGTGATCATCTCTTCACCGGCCACGATGGCATTGATGATCGCTTCTTCTACCGCCTCTGCCGCCGCACTGAACAACGGCGAAATGTGGTCGTTATTGACCATTTGCAGCGGCGTACTGAACGGCACGCCCTTGCGCCCATAGTCGGCCACCGGCAAATCCTGGTTGCCAGTGGCGAACGCCAGGAACAGGTCCCCGCTGGAATCCTCGGTGCCGCCGCCCGTGCGCGCAATGCCGATGGAGGCCCGCTGCGCCAGGCGCTGGCACTGGTGCGGCAGCAACGGTGCATCGGTAGCGATGATCACCACGATGGAGCCCATACCGGGGGTGCCGCGATCGGCGAACGGTGACGGGATGTCCATCAGCTTGCGCCCCACCGGATAACCATCCACCCGCAATTCCTGGCGCTTGCCATGGTTGGCCTGCACCAGCACGCCCACGGTCCAGCCGCCCTGCTCCGCCGGAAGCCGCCGCGACGCCGTACCGATGCCGCCCTTGAACTCATGGCAGATCATCCCGGTGCCGCCGCCCACGGCGCCCTCCGCCACCGGCCCGGATTCAGCGTTGGCCAGCGCTTCACGCACATGTTCCGGGCCGACATGCTGGCCCCAGATGTCATTGAGCAAGCCGTCGTAAGTCTCCATCACCACCGGCATGCACCAGTACACCGCCGGGTCGGCCAGGCTTTCGCGCTCCAGGGCGATCAGGGTGTCGCGCACAATGCCGATGCTGTGGGTGTTGGTGATGGCCAGCGGCGTGGTCAGCAACCCCGATTCGCTGATCCATTCCAGGCCGGTCGCATCGCCATTGCCATTGAGCACGTGGTAGCCGGCAAAACACGGCTGATACCGCGCGGCACCGGCCCGCGGCTGGATCGCCGTCACGCCGGTACGTACCTGCTTGCCGTCGATGCGGGTCTTGATGGTGCTATGGCCGACCCGAACCCCAGGAACGTCGGTGATGGCATTCAACTCACCGGGCGTGCCCAGTCCCAACGTGATGCCCAATTGCCGTGCGCGCATAACCACTCCTTACAATTTCTGAAACGCCGGACTCAACCGGCCACCGATGCAATACAGGATCACCGACAGCGCCAACAGGCCGATGATAATCATGATGTCTCGAACCGAGGCGGCAATCGCCAGGGTCACCAACAGGTAGCCGGCGCCCAGTACCGCCAGCAACGCCGGCACCGGCCACAACGGCATGCGATACGGGTGCTCACGGTCACGCAGCAATACCCGGCTCATCAACGCACTCAGCGCGACGATCAGGTACACCAGCATGATCAGCAGCACGCTGAACGACGTGAGGTCCGCCAGGTTGGAGCTGAAACTGAGCAGCGCCGACGGGATCGCCAGGAACAGCGTAGCCAGCCACGGTGAATCCCAGCGCGGATGAATCCGCGTGAACAGTTTGTTGATGGTCGGCGTCCACAGCGCATCGCGGCCGCTGCTGAACACCACCCGGCCAATCTGGATCACGATGGCGACGATGGCGTTGAACACCGACAGGAAGATCCCGGCACTCACCAGTCGTGACAGGGTTTCATTGCCGTGACTGGTCAGCAGATAGCCGATGGGATCGGGGCTGCTGATCATCGCGCTGAGGGATGGCGCGCCGATCAGCAGCGCGGTGATGGGTACCAGCTCGATCACCACCACCAGGCCCAGGGACCACAGCACCGCCTTGTGCACGCCCTTGCCGCCGCACTTCATGTCTTCCGCCAGCAGCACCGCCGGGCCGTAGCCATTGAACGAGAACAGGCCGATGCCCACCGCACCGATCACCAGCGCCCAGGGAGCCAGGTGCAGCACACCGTTTTCGACAATCTGCGGCTGCAGCAGCACGCTGACCGGCTGCACCGGGTTGCCGAAGCCGATAAACACGATCACCAGCAACGCCGCCACTTCCAGCAGCAGGCAGGTGCCGGTGATCCAGGCATTCAGCTTGATATTCAGGATGCCCAGGGCGTAACTGCACACCACGATGACCAGGGCCACGGTCTGTGAATCGAATTTTGTGCCCAGGGCGTTATTCAGGTACGTCGCTGCCCCGGTGGCCAACACCGGCGGGATAAACAGCAACATCACCAATACTGTGAGAAACGTCGCGTAGCCGGCCATGCCGCCGAACACCCGCTTGGCGTACACGTACTCGCCGCCGGCGCTGTTGTGGGCGCGGCCGAGTTCGGCGTAGCAAAAGGCAAACATCAGCGCGAGCAGCGCGGCCATCACAAACGCCAGGAACACCCCGCTGCCGGCCTGCTGGATGGCAAACGGCGCAATCACGAAAACGGAACTGGCCGGGGTCACCGCCGAGACGGTGATGGCCACTACATCGAACACGCTCAAGGTGGGTTTCAGCACGCCGTCGGGCGTGGAAGGAGCACTCATATCGTTATCCTCTTGATTGTTCTTGGTTTGAGGCAGAAACGAAAAGGCAAAGCGACGCAGGGTATGTTCCCCGCTGACTGACGGCCAACTTAAACGCTGCGCACAGAGCGGCCAATTCCCCTATTGGAGTACTCCCCTTGACGCCGCCGGGCAAAAGTCGAACCCTTGCGGCCTAATCCTTTGCGTGGAGCTGCACATGAGCCTGTTCAGGGAAGTCGGCATGCACGCAGGGCTGGGCCGTACCGTCGCGCAGATCGGCACCGAACGCTTCTGGAAGCAACTGGTGCTGTTGCTGCACCAATGCCTGCCCTTCGACAATGCCCTGGCGATCTTCTACCCCGCCGATGGCCCGCCCCAGGCGCTGGAGGAATACGACGCGCAACCGAGCAGTAAGCCGGCGTCGATGCTGGTTTATCTCAATGGCCTGTACTTGCTCGATCCGTTTTTCCAGGCGTGCCGCGAAGGCTATGCCAGCGGCGTGTACCGGCTTGAAGAAGTGGCGCCGGACCATTTTCGCCAGAGTGAGTACTTCCTCAATTACTTCCACGACAACGTGCTGGAGGACGAAGTGCAGTTCATCCTGCAACTGCCCGGCGCGGGGACGTTGTCGCTGTCGTTGGGCATGCAGCGGTTGTTTAGCGGTGAGGAAACCGGGCTGATGACGACGTTGGCGGCCTGGGTGCTGCCGTTGATGCAACAGCATTGGCAGCAAAGCACCCAGCGGGTGGCAGCCCCTGCGCAAATGGCCAGCCAGATTCGCGATGCGCTGAGCCATTTTGGGAGTGGGGTGTTGTCGGAGCGGGAACTGGAGATTGCACGGTTGGTGCTGCGCGGGTTTTCTTCGAAAGCCATGGCCGAGCGGCTGAGTATTTCACCGGACACGGTCAAGGTTCATCGTCGGCACCTGTATGCCAAGCTGGATATCTCGTCGCAGCCGGAGCTGTTTTCGTTGTTTATCCAGTCGTTGGGGCATGACTTGGAGAATCCTTAATTCCGCGGCGTGGCTACGCAGCCTCGCTAAGGCTCGACAGCTGCTACGCGGGGTGAGCCGTAGCAGCTGTCGAGCTTTAGCGAGGCTGCGTGAGGCCCTCAAAGCCACCAAACATCCCAAAGCG
Organism: Pseudomonas sp. BIGb0558; assembly: GCF_024807515.1. Taxonomy (NCBI): domain Bacteria; kingdom Pseudomonadati; phylum Pseudomonadota; class Gammaproteobacteria; order Pseudomonadales; family Pseudomonadaceae; genus Pseudomonas; species Pseudomonas sp. BIGb0558. The sequence continues at coordinate 74,726 of NZ_JANUEW010000004.1, read as the reverse complement.
GATAATCATGCACGCGCCTCACCAACCCCGCGCGAATCGGATTAAACACCACATAACGGGCGAAATCCTTCAGATCCTCCTCACGCCGCACACCTCTATCGTGATAGCCCTTCTGCCAGAGTCGGCCACGACGCCCAAGCGCACGATTGACCGTCAAACTGCTGCGCGATTTTATTCGGCACATCAACTCGGCCAACGACTTGTCGTGCAGTTGAACCAACCAGTGAAAATGATCCGGCATCACCACAAACGCGAGTGAATTCGCCCACTGATCTTCATGTGCCTGCCGAAACTCTTTGACGAGCAGCCGCCCGACTTGCCAATCGCTGAAGATCGGCAAGCGCTGGTCGACCACAGCCGTCAGCAGGTACACACCGCCAATCTCTGAGGCCCTTCCAATCCGCAAACGTCCAGACTTGTTTGATACAGGCATTCCTTGCCTCCGAATCAACATTAGGAGGCAAGGAATTTAGAGGGCGCAGGCCTTAAAGGCAGCCATTGATGATCGACGAAATGTTGCCAATCAACGGCCGGTACGAATGGTATTCCACACCCGCGTACGAATCCGGTCGATGTTCAGCGGCATCGCTTCCAGCGCAAACAATTTGCCCATCATTTCCGGGCTTGGGTACACCTTGGTGTCGCTCTTGATCGCCGGATCCACCAGACTGTCTGCCGCCGCGTTGCCGTTGGCGTAGTGCACGTAGTTGGTGATGCTGGCCATCACTTCCGGGCGCAGCAGGTAGTTCATGAACGCATAACCGGCCTTCTCATCCGGTGCGTCGGCGGGCATGGCGACCATGTCGAACCAGATGGCGGCGCCTTCCTTGGGAATGTTGTAGCCGATGTTCACGCCGTTCTTGGCTTCCTTGGCACGGCTTTCGGCCTGCAGGATGTCGCCGGAGAAGCCCACGGCCACGCAGATGTCGCCGTTGGCCAGGTCTGCGGTGTATTTCGAGGAGTGGAAGTACGCCACGTACGGCCGCACTTTCATCAGCAGGTCCTCGGCCTTTTTGTAGTCTTCAGCCTTCTTGCTGTGGTGCGGCAGCCCCAGGTAGTTGAGCGCTGCCGGCAACAGTTCCGGGCCGTTGTCGAGGATCGCCACGCCACACTTCTGCAGCTTTTGCATGTTCTCGGGCTTGAAGATCAGGTCCCAGGAATCCACCGGGGCGTTGTCACCCAGCACGGCCTTGACCTTGTCGATGTTGTAGCCGATGCCGGTGCTGCCCCACAGGTACGGGAAGCCGTGGGCGTTGCCCGGGTCGTTGTTTTCCAGGGCCTTGAGCAGCACCGGGTTGAGGTTCTTCCAGTTGGGCAGCTGGCTCTTGTCGAGTTTCTTCAGCGCCCCGCCCTGGATCTGCCGGGCCATGAAGTGGTTGGAGGGAAACACCACGTCGTAGCCGGATTTACCGGTCATCAACTTGCCGTCGAGGGTTTCGTTGCTGTCGTACACGTCGTAGGTGAAGCCGATGCCGGTTTCTTTCTGGAAATTCTTGGTGGTGTCGGGGGCAATGTAGTCCGACCAGTTGTAGATCTTCACCGTCTCGGCGGCTTGGCTGAGGGTGGCGACAAATACCAGCGGCAACAGGGCAATGGGTCTCATGGTTCGATTTCCTGGCGGTTTTAGGGCTGTTTTTATGGCAGGCGATCAAAGATCAAAGAATCAGAGGATCAATACATAGGTCTTGCGCACGGTTTCCTGGATGTCCCAGATACCGGTGCTGTTGGCCGGCAACATCAGTGCGTCGCCGGCTTCTATGTGGAGCATTTCCCCGTTGTCGGGGGTGAAGGTGCAGCGTCCCTGGATAAAGTGGCAAAACTCCTGGGCTACAATCTGCCGGCGCCAGCGCCCGGGCGTGCACTCCCAGATGCCGGTTTCCACGCCGTCACTGCGCTCCACGCTCAGGGTCGAGGCCACCGCCACCGGTGTGCCCAACGGCACGGCGACGGGCGAGGAATCCGGCAAATGGGCGCCGAGTGTGTCTTTGAACTGGGTAATGCTCATGTTCATACCTGTGGTGATTGAAACGACTTAGTGCATGAAACCTTCCATGAACCCGGCGACGCCGCTGGCCAGCTTGCGGCGCCACGGCGCGGTGTTGGGGTTGGCCAGCACCTGGTCTTCGTGGACAAAGCTGCGAATGATCGCGTTGTAACCCAGCCAGCGGCAGGGTTCCGGTTCCCAGGCCTTGAGCCCGTCCAGCCGGCCCGGCTGGATCACCCACGGCTGCTGGACCAGGGGCGTATCGAGCCCCAGGATCAAGTCCGCCAAGGTGCGGCCGCCCAGATTGCTGGCCCCTACGCCCTCGCCGCCGTAACCACCGGCCAGCGCAATGCCTGCCGCGTGATCGCAAAGCATGTGTGGTTTGAAGCGTCGGGACATGCCCAGGTTGCCGCCCCACGCGTGGGTGATTCGGACTTTTTTAAGCTGCGGAAATAGCTCGCCGAACAGGTAGCGACGCAGTTCGATTTCGCTCTCGGTGAGCTCGAAGTTGTGCCGCAACTTGCCGGCAAACTGATAACCACCACGGGCACCGAACACCAGGCGGTTGTCTGCCGAGCGCTGGCCGTAGGTGACTTGCCGGCTGCTTTCACCGAAGGCCTGGCCCCGGCTCAAGCCAATCTCATCCCAGGTACTGGCCGGCAAAGGCTCGGTGGCGACAATCAGGCTCTGCACCGGCAGCTGATAGAGCCCCAGAGGCGCCAATGTCGTGGCATACCCCTCCACCGCCGGCACCACCCAGGAGGCGCGCACCGAGGCTTTTGCCGTGCGCAAGCTGCCGGACTGCCAGTGGGTAACGGGGCTGTTTTCGTAGATCCTGACGCCCATCTGCTCCACCACACGGGCCAGGCCGCGCACCAGCTTGGCCGGGTGAATCGTGGCGACGTGGGGCGCATAGATGCCGCCGTAGGGCTTGGCGATGCGGATTTGTTCGGCCAGTTGCTGCGGGCCGAGCCAACGGTAATCGTCCTCGGTCAGGCCCTGGCTGTGGAGTTTGGCCAGGTACGCCCGCAGGGTGGTTTCCTGTTCGGGATAACGCGCGGCGCAATACAGCACGCCGCCCTTGCGGTAGTCGCAGTCGATGCCTTCACGCTCGATCACCTGGGCCACTTCATCGGGAATCGCGTGCAGCAGGTCGAACGAGGCCCGGCGCTGCTCCGGGGACAAGCCGGCCAGCAGCCGGTCTTCCCCCAGCAGGTTGCCCATCAGCCAGCCGCCGTTACGCCCCGAGGCGCCGAACCCGGCGGTTTGCGCCTCGATGATGGCGATCTTCAGCTCGGGAGACTGGCGCTTCAGGTAATACGCAGTCCACAGCCCGGTGTAGCCGGCGCCGATAATGGCCACGTTGACGTCCAGGTCCTGCTCCAGGGACGGTCGCGCCACCAGCGGCTCGTCCAGCTGGTCCATCCATAAACTGATATTGCGCCATGCAGGCATGCCAAGCTCCACCACCACACTTCGATGGCAGTGATCCTAGAGCCTGGCCTCAGGGACTGTCTTGCGCGCGTGCACGCAGGGAAATTTGTTTGACGTAGGCCTTGGGCGACTGGCCGGTGTGCTGGCGGAAACAGCTATAGAACGCTGACGTTGAATTGAAACCGGCAGCAAACGCCAGTTCGTCAATACGGATCGGCGGCGTGGCCTTGTCCAGTGCCGCCAGCAGGTGCTGGAGACGCGCCTGGTTGACGTAGCGATAGAAACTTTGGCCCAGCACCTGGTTCAACAGGTAGGAAATCTGGTTGCGGCTGTACCCGCACTCCTTCGCCACTCGCTGCAAATCCAGCTCAGGGTCCAGGTACGGTTGCTGGCGCTGGAAATACTGCTGCAAGTCATTGGCCATGTAGCTCAATTGCTGGGGCGACAGTCCCAGGCGGCTGACGGTCGGGCGTGTGGTCTCGCTGCGGCTGGAGGACTGCTCGTGCACCAAAGACGCGTATTCGTTGACCCGCCAGATCAGGCCGTCGCGCACGGTGATGGCTTCGCTGGTACGAAACGACACCAGGCCCTGGCCACCGCGCAAGGTGATGCGGTACTGGATGAACGCCGTATCGCCGTCGGCGCGAATGCGGTCGGTGTGCTCGATCGCTTCATCCGCACCACGGGGCATGCTGGCTTGCAGGTACTCACGCAGTTCGCCTGCCCCTACGACCCGGTTCTGGAAGAAATCGTGGTACTGGATGTCCGGGTGGTAGTACGACATCACGCCGTCCAGGTCCCGGTGTTTCCAGCACAAATGATGGCGCAGCACCAGCTCGCCGGTGGCTTGGGTCTGCAGTGAATCATCCGGGACGAAGTCGGGCATGGGGCGCTCAAAGGCTGGTGGAACCAGCGAGCTTGCCGAACTTTCCAGGCGGCTTCAATGGCCAATTGACAGTTCTGAATAATGGCCTTTCGCCCACTAATGCGTAGGACATGACCCACATCAACTTTCTTGAAAACAACCGCCGAACGGGACAAAAAAACTCCCCTGCCGGATGCGAACGAATGCTATTTTTAGAGCTCAAGACGGCCATGACCAGTGACGGTGATGGCGCCCCTGCAGCGAGCTAAAGGAAGCGCTCAATGAACAAGGTGGGCAACATGAATAAAGTGACGTTCCCCAACGCCTGCCAGCTGATGCGCTGGCATTTTCATCCCATGGGCTTTGAGGCGAGCATGGACGCTCCCGGCAGTATGATCGCCCGCCTGTTCGACCGCGCCAGCGGAGAAACCCTGATCGCGATTGCCGGCATTCCCTGCGCCACCGTCATGAACGCTGCCGACGTGGAGCGGATCATCGAAGCCGTGGAGGATGAGCTGGAGTCGTTTGTACTGCCGTTGTCGTTGCGGGCTTAATCTGGCGGCGCGAGTACCCTGTGGCGAGGGAGCAAGCTCCCTCGCCACAGCAGTTTGATGTCACTGCTTATGATTTCTGGGTGCGCTGATCATCAAAAAACGCTTTGTCCCCGGCCACCCGGTCCGACGCCTTTGGCACATTCACCCCTTGGCCATCCTGGCTTTCGACATACCAGTAGCAATGGCTCACCGCCCGGGTAATCCCCACATAGGCCAGCCGCAGCACTTCGTCTTTTTGCGCGCTGTCGTAAGGCTCGGTGTCGCCGTCCTTGCCCAGGCCCGCCATGCGGTACACCTGGTTTTTGTAAGGCGAACTGGTCAAGTGCTGGCAATCTCCCAGCAGGAATACCGCATCCGCTTGCAGGCCCTTGGCACTGTGATAGGTCAGTTGCTTGAGCCGGCGGGCGTTATACGGCAAGCTAGAATCCACATTAACAACAGACTGAATATGCTCTTGTATCAATAGCTTATCGCTGCTTTTTCGATACAGCATTAATATCGAGTCACCCTTTTGGTAGTGCGCCAGCAGTTGCTGGCCCAACGCCGCGTCGTCACGATCACGCACCGTGACAGGCACCAATGCTTTCGGGGTTCCACTCGCCTTGGCTTTCTTGCCGCTGATGGCCGGGGCAGCACGCACGATGTGTTCGGCCGCGTCGATAACGTGCTGGTGGCTGCGGTAGTTCTCGCCCAGCATCACCCGCGTGGTCGCCGGTGACGGGAATTCCTTGTTGAACTCCATGAAGTACTTGGGCGAACTGCCCCGCCAGCCATAAATCGACTGCCAGTCATCCCCCACGCACAACAGCGAAGAACGCTGGGCGCCACGGCCCACATGCATGGCCGGCCCGCGACTGCGGATCTCCCGCAGGCTGGCGCGGATCCACGAGACGATCTGCGGGGATACGTCCTGGAACTCGTCGATCATCAGGTGCGACATCGGCCGCAGCAGCGGGTCGCTGAGCAGCTTGAGGTTTTCCGGGGTGTTTTCGCCGAACAGCGAGAACATCCGGTTGTAGGTCATGACCGGTGGTGACTGGTCCAGCAGATGGTCTTCCAGGGCCTTCCAGAAAATGCTCAGGGCTTCGAAGTAAAAACGGTCCGGGTCGTCCTTGGCAAAGCTCATCTTGCCGACGGCGGTGGGCACGTCCAGCCCGAGGTTTTCGATAAACCCGGCGGCGGCGACAAAGCTGTCCAGCAGCGGCGCTGAACCCAGTTCGCCCTTGACCTTGTAATCGAAGCCCGGGCCCGCTGTGGCATCGCCCGCCAAACTGCTCAGAAGTCTCTTGGATGATTCGTAACTCTCAAACCATATCAACGGCTTACGGCAGAAAGCTTGAAACAGAGTGCGCTTGACGGCCCACTCTGCGCGTACCGAGAGCTTCGAACCGGGACGGCTGACCTGGGCGTTTTCCCGCGGGTCGAAACCCAGCACTACCCAGGCATCCAGCTCGGCAATGTAACCATGGCAGTGAAACTGTGCGCCGTTTATGTCGAAGGTCTGGCGATTGGGCTCGATGCCCTTGATCGGCCAGGCGCCGGCGCGAAACCACAGGTCTTCGATCACATCGCAGAGTTCTTCATCGCGCTTGGCCGCCAGTTCGGTCACCGCCACGCGCTTCTGCACGTCCGGATGGTCCCGTTCCAGTTCCTTGAGTTGCAGGGCATGCCGCGCCAACGGGGCAATCAGCTCGCGAAAGCGCGCGTGGCGGCCATGCAACTGGTGATAGCAGGCATTGAGCTGCTGGCGCTGGGCCTCGTTGATCCGCAGTTCAAAGGGGTTGCTGTCGGCTTCATCAAAGCCCGCTTCGGTGCGGGCATTGAGGTTCTCAAAAGCTTGCAGCCGCTCAAGGCCCGGCAGGCTGCGCACCATCGGCAGAATGCGTGAGTGAAAGGTGCGCACCACCGCTTGCGCCTCTTTCATACCAAGGGGTTGGCCCCACAAGGCGAGAATTTCCATGAGCTTGTTGATGAAGTCCTTGCGCGACTCGCGGGTGAAAGTCACCACGGTCATCGAGCTCAGCTCAAAGCCCAGATAATGGGTCAGCAGCAGGATACGCAGCACCAGCGAGGTCGATTTACCCGCGCCGGCGCCCGCGATTACTGAGGTGGACGGCGTATCACTGAAGATCATCTTCCATTGGGCCACGCTCGGCTGGGCATGGGCCGGCAGCAGGCGTGCCACATCGGCCTTGATGCGTTTCTTCAATTCGGCGGTCAATGGCAGGCGCCAGTCGTCGAACAGGTCGTCGTCGACACCCGGCGCAGTGTGTTCATCCGGCCGGAAGTCGCGAATCAGCAGGACCTGGCGGCCCTCTTCGATGCCGTCCGCCTTGCCTTCCTGATAACCGTACTCCACGCCTGCCGTATGGCCGCTGCGAAAGCCGTCGGCTTGACCATGCAGCCAGGAGAATCGGTGCTGGGCGCGCAGGCGCGTGAGGCCGTGGCCGAATAATCGGGCGGCCAGCCGTTTCAACAGGGGCATTTCGGCCAGTGGCCGCAGTTCGGGAGGCAGATCGGGGGTGTGTTGCGGCACGCGGACTCCTGCGATGCTTTAACTCGGACAAGAGCCCTATGTTCGCCGCAAATGCCCCTCAGTTCCAGCCAATTGCTTTGGGCTCATGCAGTTAGGCGATGAAGTGAAGATAAGCTCTGAGCATCGGCATCGAAGCATTCGATAGGAATCCTGCATTTTTTACGCTTTTTATCGATCTGGAGCTGATGGATCATGGCCCCCATCCACAGGAGACGATCATGCTCGAACTTCGACCTTTCAACACCCTGGGCGGCGCCAACCATGGTTGGCTGGACGCTCACCACCACTTTTCCTTCGCCGAATACCACGACCCCAAGCGTATGCACTGGGGCAACCTGCGCGTCTGGAACGATGACCTTATCGCGCCAGGCACCGGTTTCCCGCAGCACCCGCACCGGGACATGGAAATCATCACTTATGTGCGTGAAGGCGCCATCAGCCACGCCGACAACCTCGGCAACAAGGGCCGTACCGAGGCTGGCGACGTGCAGGTGATGAGCGCAGGCACCGGGATCGCCCACAGCGAATACAACCTGGAAGCCACGCCGACCAAGATTTTCCAGATATGGATCATTCCCAACGAGGCCGGTTTACCGCCGTCGTGGGGCGCCAAGCCGTTTCCGAAGGGTGACCGCGAGGGTTTTGTGACCTTGGCCAGTGGCAAGGCCGGAGACAGCGAAAGCCTGCGAATTCGTGCTGATGCACGCTTGGTGGCGGCGAACTTGAAAGCCGGTGAAAGTGCCGAGTATCGGCTGGACAGCGGGCGGCGAGCGTATCTGGTGCCTGCCACCGGGGTGATTGAAGTCAACGGCTTGCGTGCACAGGCTCGAGACGGTGTGGCGGTTGAAGATGAGCCGGTGCTGCGGGTGACGGCGGTTGAAGACAGCGAGATCGTGTTGGTCGACCTGGCTTGACTGAATTTAAATGTGGCGAGGGAGCTTGCTCCCGCTGGAGCGCGTAGCGCTCCCAAGATTTTGGGGCCGCTTCGCAGCCCAGCGGGAGCAAGCTCCCTCGCCACACAAGCTCCCTGCCACAGGTTAATCAGTCACAGGTGCAATTGGGGTGTCAGTTAGACGAGATCGCCCCGTCCACCAACACCTGCGCCTCTTCCACCAGTTGCTTGAGGTGATCCTCACCAATGAAGCTCTCGGCGTAGATCTTGTAGATGTCCTCGGTGCCCGATGGCCGTGCGGCAAACCAGCCGTTTTCGGTCATGACTTTCAGCCCGCCAATCGCCTGGTCGTTACCCGGCGCATGGCTGAGGATCTGCTGGATGCTTTCCCCCGCCAATTGCTTGGACGTTACCTGGTCCGGCGACAGCTTGCCCAGCAAGGCTTTCTGCGCCGGGGTGGCCTTGGCGTCGACGCGGATTGCGAAGGGTTCACCCAGCGCGTCAGTCAGCCCACGGTAGATCTGGCTCGGGTCCTGGCCTTTGCGCGAGGTCATCTCTGCCGCCAGCAATGCCGGGATCAGGCCGTCCTTGTCGGTGCTCCAGACGCTGCCGTCCTTGCGCAGGAACGAGGCCCCGGCGCTTTCTTCGCCGCCAAAACCCAGGGAGCCATCGAACAGGCCATCGGCAAACCACTTGAAGCCCACCGGCACTTCGTACAGGCGGCGGCCAATGCGCTTGGCGACGCGATCGATCAAACCGCTGCTGACCACGGTCTTGCCCACGGCCGCATCCGCACGCCACTCAGGACGGTTCTGGAACAGGTAGTCGATGGACACCGCGAGGTAGTTGTTCGGCGCCAGCAAGCCACCGGACGGTGTCACGATGCCGTGGCGGTCGTGGTCCGGGTCGCAGGCAAAGGCCACGTCGTAACGGTCCTTGAGGCCGATCAAGCCTTGCATGGCGTAGCTGGAGGACGGGTCCATGCGGATCTGGCCGTCCCAGTCGACGCTCATGAAGCGGAAGGTCGAATCGACTTCGGTGTTCACCACGTCGAGGTTCAGGCGGTGATGCTCGGCGATGGCCGACCAATAACGCACCCCTGCTCCACCCAGTGGATCAACGCCCAGGCGCAGGCCAGCGCTGCGGATCGCATCAAAGTCGATGACGTTGACCAGGTCGGCCACGTAGGTGTTGAGGTAGTCGTGGCGATGGGTGGTGTCGGCCTTCAGCGCCTGGGCGTGGGTGATGCGCTTGACCCCGGCCAGCTTGTTGCCCAGCAGTTCGTTGGCCTTTGCTTCGATCCACTTGGTGATGTGGGTATCGGCCGGGCCGCCGTTGGGCGGGTTGTACTTGTAGCCGCCGCTTTGTGGCGGGTTATGGGACGGCGTGATCACGATGCCGTCGGCCAGGCCACTGGTGCGGCCGCGGTTGTAGCAAATAATGGCGTGGGAAATCGCCGGTGTCGGGGTGTACTCATCGCCTTCGGCGAGCATCACGTGCACGCCATTGGCGGCCAGCACTTCCAGGGCGCTGGCGCCGGCTGGCGTGGACAGCGCGTGGGTGTCCAGGCCGACGAACAACGGGCCGTCGATGCCCTGGGCTTCACGGTAAAGGCAAATCGCCTGGCTGATGGCAAGCACGTGCCATTCATTGAAGCTCAGGTCGAACGAGCTGCCCCGGTGCCCGGAGGTACCAAAAGCGACGCGTTGGGTGGAGATCGCTGCATCAGGCTGGCCGGTGTAATAGGCCGTTACCAGTCGCGGGATGTCTACCAGCAGTTGAGCTGGTGCCGGCTTGCCCGCAAAAGGACTGAGAGTCATGCATAAACCTCTGAAAGAGAAGGATTCGGAAAAAGAGTGCAGTTTACTGGGAGTTGGACTGCTCCGCGACGTTATAAATCCTACAACAATCAGCGAAATTTCATTCTTATTCGGTCTGCGCCTGCTTCAATGCCATAGCCAGGTCACCCAGGGCATTCCCCAGGTTATGCGCCCCGTCGAAGGTATGGCTAAGCCGCAGATGCTGGCAGTGCAGACCGCTGATGCTGAATAACTCCCCCGGCGCGATCACCACCTGCCGGCCCAGCAGCCGCTGAAACACCTGGCGCATGTCCACCGCCGCCCGCGAGCGCAACCAGAAGGTCGCGCCAGCCGCCGGCATCCGGTAGGTCACCTGATCCCCCAGGTGCTCATCCAGGCGCAGGCTCATCAGCCGGGCTTGCTCCTTGAGTTGCGGTCGCAAGTCCCGCAGGTGCTGGTCGATCCGCCCGCTTTGATAAAGCCGCGCAATCGCCCGCTGGCGGATGGGCGACAGGCAGAATGCGCGCAGCAGGAACTGGCGTTGCAACTCACTGCTGAGATGACGCGACAGCAAGTAGCCAAAGGGCGCCTCCGGCCCGAGCATTTTCTCGAAGGTGGAAAACACCATCAGCCGCTCGGGGTTGGCCAGGTCTCGCAGTGGGCTGATCGGCTGCTCGAAACCCAGTTCGCCATAGCTGTCATTTTCTAACAGCCAACAGCCATGCCGGTTCAGTAACCTCACCAACTGCATGCGGTCAGGGTTGGGCAGCGCGATCCCTGACGGCAGGCTCACGCCCGACGACAACAGCGCCAATTGCACCGGCTCGTTGATCAGCAATTGTTCTAGCAGCATCAGGTCCAGGCCGCCCTGCGCCGTAAAAGGCAGTTCGATGATCCTTACGCCCGCCCCCTGCAACAGCCGCAGAATCAGCCAATCACAGGGTGACTCGACGATGACGGTGGCGCCTTTGAGCCCGAGCACCTCAATCAGGATTTCGAGCACCCCGCGCAGATCGGCACCGATATACACCTCGTCCGCCTGCCAGCAGCGCGTCGGCGACGAGGTGTAGCGGGCCGCGAGGACCGCGCGCAGTTCCCAGACGCCACACGGCTGCGACCAGGGCTGCAAATGGCGCGGGTAGTGACGCAACAGTTCACGCTCCAGCAGCAACAGTGCCCCGTCCAGAGACGCCCCCAGTGCCGGTTCATCGGCGCTGAGCACCAGCATGCCCGGGCGGCGCGCACTGGCGTAGAGACGCTCCAGCAGGTCGCCACCGTTGCTGCCTGGCGGTTTATTCAGCACCGGCCAGGCGTAATAGCCCGACTTGGCCACCGAATACACCCGGCCTTCCTTCTCCAGCAGCGAATATGCGTATTGAATGGTCGAGATCGACACATTCAGGCGCACCGACAGCTGGCGCAATGAGGGCAATTTCACCCGGGCCTCGGCGCCGACCTCGCTGATGAGGTTGATCATGTAGCGATAGACCGCCTGGTAGGCGAACTCGGTTTGCCGGTCGTCCTTGAGGCTCATCGCGCTTCGCCCGCCGTTACACTCGGCGCCACCCCCTTAACGCCCTGACAGCTGGCAGGTTGCCATGGCCGGCGTGTCCGACTGCGGCACCATAGTGGCGGATCGCTTGCGATAGAGATGTTGGAGCAAGTCGAGCGGTAGCCCGCTGACGTCGGTCACCCATTGCGCCAACATATCGGCCACCGGCTTGCCTTGCAGTGCCTTGTGCAGCTCAGGGAGTGCCACCAGCATGCCGGGATGGCATTGGCGCAAAAAGCTTTCGAGGCGCTCGCCGTGCCGGATAAACGGCGAGAACATCAGGCAATTCAGCTGGTTTTCCTCCAGCCCAAACAACTCGTGGGCGTACCCGGCAGACAAGGCGCGACCCTCGGCAGTGGCTGCCCGGGCAATCAGGTGTTCGCTAATCTGCTTGCGTCGCATGAACGGCGTGGCCTGCTGTACAAACCCCAGGACGCCCTCCTCATAGTCCAGTTCCCGCAGGGACTCTGCCTGCAGGCCCCGCAGGTGGGCCATCAGCAGCGGGTTCACGTGGCTCGGGTGGCTGAAATGAAAGCCAAACTCGTCCGTCTGATAGGCCAGGAACTGCCGCAGCAACGGCCCGGACGCGTAGTCGACCGCCTCCATCAGGTCCGCAACGCAGATGTAGGCGAGATGGCGGTGGCTGTCCTTGTCTTCAGGAGTGCCGTCGGCGTAGTGCTCGCCGTACAGGTCGCGGTAATACCCGTCGCTCCACTCATCCATGCGCGCGAACAGCCCGCTGAGCACCCGGGGTTGCCGCGCGGGCACCACAACGCTGGCCGACAGCGCCGCCTTCTTCAGCCACGGCAGGTACTCCCGTTGCTTGCGTGAGGAATCACCGCTGACCAGCGCATGCACCCCGCCGTTCCATGTGGTCACGCGCTGGTAAAAGTCGCCGAGGGCCAGGTAAGCGTCACTGCACAGCGTCTGGCCCAGGTCCGCCGACGTCATATGCCCCACCATCAACAGGTTGCGCCGGCTGCTGTCGCGCGCTGTAGCGGCTGCCGGTCGCAGGTGGTTGAACGGCAACACCTCCTGATTCTCCACCATCAGCAGTTCCACCCGAGGGTCATCATGCAGGAACAGCGCGCTGTAGCCGCGATGCAGGGTGTCCAGCGCGGTTTGCGTCATGCCGGCATGGCGCAAGGTGGCGACGCGCAATTGAAAGGTCCGGGGCGTGCGGCCCGCGAGTGTCAGTTGTGCCGCACGCAGCAAGGTCAGGACGTAGCTGCTGCCGGGGCCGGTGCCGTGGGCGACCAACACCCTGTACTCACCGAGCCGCTCAATGCCGCCTGCCGCCACGACGATTCGTTGAATCAACAATTGCAGCGAAGTGCGCTCTGTTCGAGAGAAATGCCCTACCAAGCGTTGCAGTACTTGTTGATAGACATAGTTCATGGCTTGCTCGTGAATTGCGCTCATAGTTCTACTACCTGAGTTGAAATATCAGTTTCGGGCAACCGTTAACGGTATTTGCCAGACCTGTTGTTTCCATAGGGGGTGTTGTCTATTGCAACATGTGACATTTAATCGAGATTAGCACCGGACCATGCCCGCCAATCGGCGTATCGGGGCTTCCAGTCCCGGACAAGCGCCAAGCAGTCGAGGCGCAGAGCTCAAGCGGGCGGTCTTAGGAAGGCTCTTACAACTTCCTACCCTGTTTTAACTTACAAACTAAAGAAGCATCTGACGCAACCAACTTTAATAATGCTTTTCCGCATGAGCGGGCATACGAAACGTTATTGGGCTTAACGGATGCGCGGAGTAGTTTCAGATATTCAATCATTGCTCAATCCTTGAGATGAAAGTGACGGGGCAATTATCAGCGCTTGAATAATGATTAACAGATACAGAACCTGGGCTAAAACCAGTGCAGATGAGCACGCGCCAAGGGTCGGGATCGTCCAGACACGACAACGCCGCGCTGGGATTCAGGGCGGCGTCAGGGGGAAGCGGGTGATTTACCGGGCTCAAGGCCTTGAATCCCGGGTCAAACAGTAGGCAGGTTAAATCCTGTCAAATGGCGCATTTACCCCATGCGCCCGGGGGCAGGAAGACTCGCTTGAGAATATTCCCACAGATCAAACAGCTTCTACCTGCAAGGCAACCCGCTCACGGCATGGACATTCGTCCATGTAACGGTGCGCTTCGACGAACTGGCTGAACGGAAATACCGTGGTTTTCAGCGGTACCAGTACCTTGTCGGCCGTCAGCTGGTTGATGTCACGCAGGGCTCGCTGCAAGGCCACCTGGTCCTGGATGATGCCCAGTTCCGGTTTGCCGGTGAAGTTACCGATGCAGTGCACAAAGAACTGAATGTTCTTCTGGAAGGCTGCGCAGGCCGGGAATGGCGTCTGGTTACCACCTTGCAGGCCATACAGCACCAGGCTGCCACGGGGCGCCAACACATCACCCAGCAACGACATCTGCGGGCCACCCAAGCCATCGAACACCACGTCCACGCCGCGGTTGTCGGTGAACTTGTTGACTTGCATCAGCAGGTCCTGTTCTTCGGTGACGATAACCTTCTCCGCCCCCAGGGACAGCAGGTATTCACGCTCGTCGCTGGTCTTGGTTGCAGCAATCACCCGCACACCCAGGGCTTTGCCCAGTTGCACGAACGAGGGGCCGGCGCAGTGGCTGGCGTCCGTCACCAGGGCGAATTGCCCGGGTTTGACTCGTGCCAGGTCCATGTACGCAAAGTAGGCAATCAGCAGCGGCGTGTAGTGCACGCTGGCTTCGATCGGGCTCAGGACATCCGGGTACCGGGTCAGGGCCGAGCGCGGCAGGACGATCTGTTCGCCGTACACCGGGTAATCATTCGGGCTCTCGGCCGGGAAACTGGCGACCTTGTCACCTACATTCAGGTCGTCAACGCCTTCGCCAACGGCCACAACAACGCCGGCCATTTCATGACCCAGGCCTGATGGCAGGCGGGCATGGGACGACGCCAGGTTCTGGCGCCACAGAATGTCGTACCAGCTGATGCCAATCGCCTCGACGCGCACCTGCACTTCGCCCGGTGCGGGCTTAGCGGCTGCATGCTCTTCGCATTTGAGCACCTCGGCCGGACCAAACTTGTGAAAACGGATCGTGCGGGACATCGCAAACCTCGTCAAAGTAACCTCTATTGCCATGAACTCTATCTGGGCTTTCGGAGCAAGACCACCGGTCGCCGTTAATAGTCGACATGCCTGTCATTGATTCCGCACATACGGAAAACGTACCAAGCCATGTAGGAAAACTGAATTAGCCGGTGCAGAGTACCAGCCTTTCCCCGTAAGATTCATGCCGGTCATTGTTCTTATATGACCGCTCCCGTCAAGTTTACTGACGCCGCCTGGGACACAAGATGAACCGTAACGACCTGCGTCGTGTCGACCTCAACCTGTTGATCGTATTCGAAACCTTGATGCATGAGCGCAGTGTGACCCGCGCTGCCGAGAAATTGTTCCTGGGCCAGCCGGCCATCAGCGCCGCATTGTCGCGCCTGCGGGGCCTGTTCGACGACCCGTTGTTCGTGCGTACCGGGCGCAGCATGGAGCCATCGGCCCGTGCGGTAGAAATCTTCGCCCTGCTCTCCCCGGCCCTGGACTCGATCTCCACGGCCGTCAGCCGCGCGTCCGAGTTCGACCCGGCCACCAGCACCGCCGTATTCCGCATCGGCCTGTCGGACGACGTCGAATTCGCCCTGCTGCCCCTGCTGCTCAAACGCCTGCGGGCCGAAGCTCCCGGCATCGTGCTGGTGGTGCGTCGCGTCAACTACATCCTGATGCCGGGCCTGCTGGCCTCCGGCGAAATCTCGATTGGCGTGAGCTACACCACCGACTTGCCGGCCAACGCCAAGCGCAAGGTACTGCGCCGCAGCAAGCCGATGCTGCTGCGGGCCGACAGCATGCCCGGCTCCATGAGCCTGGACGACTTCTGTGCTCGGCCCCATGCCCTGGTGTCGTTCGCCGGGGATTTGAGCGGGTTTCTGGATGAAGAACTGGAGAAACTGGGCCGCAAGCGCCATGTGGTGCTGGCAGTGCCGCAGTTCAACGGGTTGGGCACGTTGCTGGCGGGTACCGATATTGTCGCGACCGTGCCGGACTATGCCGCAGAAGCGCTGACCTCTGCAGGTGGTTTGCGGGCCGAGGAGCCGCCACTGCCGGTGCGCACGTTTGAGTTGCACATGGCGTGGCGTGGGTCACAGGACAATGATCCGGGGGAGCGTTGGTTAAGGTCGCGGATTCAGATGTTTTTTGGGGATCCTGAGAGTCTATAGAGGCTGCGTGAGGTTAAGGCACACGCCATCGCTCCCCCACTGAAGCGTGGGAGCGATCAAACCGAAATGCCCTCCGTGCACGACTATAAATGAGAAGAATTGTATAAAAAGCTACTCTCTGACCTGAGAAAACGTAACCACTGGACCGTATTCCTGATCAGATATTATCGCTTGCACACAAAACTTCTTTTCTGGAAATTTACTCAGCAACACCATCCTCCATGACTGGGCAATAATCCTGCACAGCTGTTCATACACGGCTTCATCCACCCTGTCAGTGCAGCCGCCAAACACGTCATACAGATGCATATGGTTCAAAAGCTTCTCAACCGCCACCACATCGTTATTACAATTTTTCATCCAACTGGAGTACGCCTCAACAGTAAATCCACTTTCCAGAAATACCCCCGACTCATGAAAAACAAAATCTGGAAACAAGACCTTGCAAAACATCAAGGCATCTTCAGGGTGTACAACATCACTGATATAAGACAACCCATCCAGCTCGGACTGATCCCGCCACTGGCTTTTCCAATGCTCGTACTTTGGAGAGCTGACAGAATCCATACTGTTAATTATTTTCATGGAATTTCCTCTGCGCTATCGCTCCGTGGAGGTTTTTTGCTTGCCGGTGATTGTGCCCTGAGCGATCCATCTGGCAAATCGTTGCGACCATAGTCACTAGATGCTCTCGCTGACATCAATTTGTATGGGCACTATCACCCTGTCGACAAGGCTGGGGCCCGATACTGCGGCGACCAGAGCGTTCACCGCCTGCTCTGCCACCGCCAACACTGGATGAGAGAGCACCGCCTGCACCAGATCAGCTTTCAGCGCTTCCCGGGTCAGCGGCGTCAGGTCATGACACACCACCACCGGAAGCCTGATCTTCTGCTGCTTGAGTTCGCGCAATGCACGCAGCACCCCAGCGACACCACCGCCGGCCACGTACAAGGCGGCGAGGTCGGGTTCCCCGCTCAGCAAATCCAGCGCGTTGCCATAGGCGAAATCATCGTCCTCAAGGGTCAGGCGTGAGGCGAGTAACTCCCAATCCGGTGAATGATTGGACAGGTAGCTGCGAAAGCTCAGCTCACACAACTCCTGGCACTGGAAACGCTGGCTGCTGACCATCACCACTGCCGAGCCCGGCTGCCTTGCCAATCGGGTGACGAACCACCCCGCTGTGCGTCCCATCAACCGATTATCGAGGCCGACGTACGCTGGGCCGGCCAGTTCCGAGATCAACGCGACCACAGCAACGCCCGCGCCCTGCAGACGTTCAATGGCCTCCCGCACCAGCGGATGATCGACCGCCACCACCCCGACGCCGTCGACTTGTTCACCCATAGCCTGGATGCGCTGCGCCACCGTTGCCGGGTCAAGGTCGTCCAGATAACCGATGACCACACGGATGCGCGCCCGCGCGAACGTGGCCGAGGCGTTGGACAGCGCTTGTGCGAGCCCTTGGTAGAACGCCACGCCACTCTTCTGCAACAGGAACCCCAGCCGCACCGTCGGCTTGTCATTCAGGACCCGTTGTTCGATGACCCCTTTGGCATGGAAGCCCAGGCGTGCCGCCGCCGTGGCAATGCGATGCGCCGTGTCGGTACGCACGTCTGCACGCAGATTCAGCACACGGTCGACGGTGGAGAGGCTGACGCCGGCTTCGCGCGCGACATCCGCCATGGTAGGGCGCAGTTTTCGACGAGGTACTTCTGACATGTTTTGACATCTCTTTTTCGCAATCATGAAGGGTTTTGCCAGAGTTATCCAGCCTCCCGTAGCGGTGCTCCACCCCCCTGAAATAGCATCGTCACAGGCTGAACAGTCCACTCATAACAAAAACACCGGAGTGTATCGATGACCATCCACATCTCTACGGCGCCCTGCTGCTGGGGCGTCGACGATGTAAAAAATCCTTATCTGCCAGCGTGGCGCGACGTGCTCGGTGAAGCCAATGAAGCGGGCTATCGCGGGATTGAGTTAGGCCCCTATGGTTACTTGCCGCTTGACGCAACGGTGGTGGCAACAGCCCTTGGCGAAAACCGCCTGCATGTGGTGGCCGGGACGATTTTCGATGATCTGGTAAACCCCGCGAACCTGCCGTCGCTGCTCAGGCAAACCCGCGATATCTGCGAATTGCTCAAACAACTGCCGCCCATCGACAAGGAGCCCGGCCAGCGCTTTGCCGGCCCTTACCTGGTGATCATCGATTGGGGCCATGAGGACCGTGACTACGCTGCCGGCCATTCAGAGCTGGCTGAACGCCTGGATGATGGCGCATGGCAAACCATGGTGGAGCACATCCGGGCCATCTGTCAGATCGCCTGGCATGACTACGGCATTCGCCCGGTCATTCACCCGCACGCCGGCGGTTACATCGAGTTTGCCGACGAATTGGCGCGGCTGGTCGAGGACATTCCCGACGACGTCGCCGGGCTCTGCCTGGATACCGGGCACCTCTACTACGCGGGCATGGACCCGGCGGCGGCCTTGCGCGCTTACGCCGTCCGGCTGGATTACATCCATTTCAAAGACATTGACCAAGGCGTTTTTGACGACGTGATGAAGCAGCGCATCAAGTTCTTCGACGCCTGTGCCAGGGGCGTTATGTGCCCCATCGGTCGCGGCGTTATCGATTACCCGGACCTCTATCGCCTTATCCAAACCCTGGGCTACGAGGGCTACATCACGGTCGAGCAGGAACGCGACCCTCGAAACGCCAATGGCAGCCTGGAAGATGTCCGATCCAGCCGCACCTACCTGGCAACCGTCGGTTTCTGACCCCACACGAGGCACACCCCATGATCAACGGCAGCAAACGAATCCCCCAACCCATCCGCTGGGCCATGGTCGGCGGCGGCAGCCAGAGCCAGATCGGCTACATCCACCGCTGCGCCGCACTGCGTGACAACACCTTCGCACTGGTGGCGGGCGCATTCGATATCGATGCGGCGCGTGGCCGCGAATTCGGCGAGCAACTGGGGGTCGAGCCCGAACGCTGTTACGCCGATTACCTGAGCCTGTTCGAACAGGAAGCCCGACGGCCAGACGGCATTCAAGCGGTGTCGATCGCCACCCCCAATGGCACGCACTACGCCATCACCAAGGCAGCGCTGGAAGCCGGGCTGCACGTGGTGTGTGAAAAACCCCTGTGTTTTACCGTCGAGCAGGCCGAAACCCTGCGCGAACTGTCGCATAAGCAAAACCGCATCGTCGGCGTGACCTACGGGTATGCCGGCCATCAACTGATCGAGCAAGCCCGGCAAATGATCGCCGCCGGTGAACTGGGCGACGTGCGCATGGTGCACATGCAGTTCGCCCACGGTTTCCATAGCGCGCCGGTAGAGGCCCAGAGCCAGGCGACGCAATGGCGTGTCGATCCGCGTCAGGCGGGCCCGAGCTACGTGCTGGGTGACGTCGGGACGCACCCGCTGTACCTGTCGGAAGTGATGCTGCCTGACCTGAAAATCAAACGCCTGATGTGCAGTCGGCAAAGTTTCGTCGCCAGCCGCGCGCCCCTGGAAGACAACGCCTACACCTTGATGGAATACGAAGGCGGCGCGATGGGCATGGTCTGGTCGAGCGCGGTGAATGCCGGCTCCATGCACGGCCAGAAAATCCGCGTCATCGGCTCTCGCGCCAGTCTCGAATGGTGGGATGAACGCCCTAACCAATTGAGCTTCGAGGTCCAAGGGCAGCCCGCACAAATACTCGAGCGCGGCATGGGTTACCTGCACCCCGATGCACTGATCGACGATCGCATTGGCGGCGGGCATCCGGAAGGTCTGTTCGAAGCCTGGGCCAATCTCTATTACCGCTTTGCCCTGGCCATGGATGCGACTGACCGCGCCGATACCCAGGCCATCAGCGCGGTGCGTTACCCGGGCATCGACGCTGGCGTCGAAGGCGTGCGGTGGGTCGAGCGCTGCGTGCTGTCGGCCGACAACGACTCCGCCTGGGTCGTCTACTAAGGCGGTATGGACCGAGTACGGGGCGGACATGTTCACCAAAACATGATTCGCCCCCCGCCCCGACCGTTTATGCCTGGGCAATCGCCTCGCGAACGAAGTCTTCATAGGTGCGCAATGGGTGCCCAATGATGGCCTCCAATCGCTCCACTGTTCCGTCAGCGGCTTGCATGCCGAACACCTGGATACCCGCCATCATCAGGCGCATGTCATACGCCAGCCAGGCCGGACCGTACGAAGCCAACTGCCCCTCGAAAGCGGCTACATCATCACCGCCATAGGCAACCTCACGCCCCAGGGCTGCGCTCCAGGTCTTTGCCACGTAGGCGCCAGTCAGTGCTTTCGGCCCGACCAACTCCAGCGTTACACGATCGAGAGCAGAAGATGCGTTGTCGCGTCTCAGCAGTTCTGCCACGGCGACATCGGCAATATCGCGCGCATCGATCATCGAGACGCCGGCCGAGCCGATTGGCATCGGGTACACCGAGTAGTTCTGGATCGTCTGCCGGACCATGAGGTCGTTTTGCATAAAGTAAGCGGGACGCAGAATAGTCGCGGGAATGTCGAGGCTTTCGATCATGCGCTCAACGGTATGCTTGCCGGTAAAGTGCGGAACATTGGTGAACTTGTCGGCATGAATCACCGACAGGTAGACAATGCGTTCGATGCCAGCTTCCTGGGCGAGGTTCAGCGTGATCAGGGCTTGCGTCACCTCATCGGGCGTCACGGCGTTGAGCAGGAACAGCGTGCGCACCGACGACAGCGCGACGCGCATCGACGCGACATCGGTGAGGTCTGCAACCACCTCAGTGACGCCGGCCGGAAATTCGCGTTTACCGGGTTGGCGCACCAGGGCTTTGACCTCGGCCCCCGCGTTGGCAAGCCCCTGAGTGATGAGTGAACCAATGGTGCCCGTGGCGCCGATAACAAGAATGCTCATGTTTGAATCTCCTGCGATGGATAGTTAGGGTGAGTCAGCGAGAGAAGTCGGCCACGACCTTGCCGGTTCCTGAGGCGCTGCGATTGCGTTCGATGGCTTGCGGGATGTCACTGAAACCGACGACCTCGCCAATCCGGGACTGCAGCGTGCCGCTGGCGATTTCCTGGGCCAGCGTCTCCAGCAATGCCGGATCTGGCTTGTTCATGAACCAGAGGCCTCGGCGATTCGCCGGTGTGCGCGCCAGAATGTCGGGGGATGAGGTGCCAACAATCACGCCGTTTTCCGCCAACACTTGCCACGAGCGATCCAGTACCTCTCCCCCGACGTAGTCGAGCACCAGGTCGATGCCCTGGATGACGTCCTCGAAACGCTGGGATCGATAGTCAATGACGTGGTCCGCGCCCAGGTGGTGCACATACTCCAGGTCAGCCGTACCGGCCGTTGCGAAGACTTCAGCGGCGGCGCGCTTGGCGTATTGCACGGCATAGGCACCCAGTGCGCCCGCCGCGCCGTGGATGAGAATTCGCTGGCCGGGGTGAATCGGCCCGACGTGATGAAGACTCTTCCAGGCGGCGACGGCGGCGACGGGAATCGCCGCAGCCTGGACGTCGTCCAGGGTTTCAGGCGTCAAGGAAAGACTCGCTTCGCTGACGGTCACGAATTCGGCGTACGCGCCCAGCCCACCCATCGCGCCCATGACTCGGTCGCCAACACGAAAGCGCGTGACACCGGCACCGACCACCTCGACGACGCCCGCCATTTCGGCGCCGAGGACGATGGGCAGTGGCAGCGTAAAGGCACTTCGCACCAGGCCTTCACGGACCTTCCAATCGATGCCGTTCACGCCGGCGGCTCGAACGCGAACCAGCACCTGGCCTTGTGCTGGTTCAGGCTTTTCGATCTCGGCCACTTGGGCGGCGTCAGCGCCGCCGTAGGCTCGGATCAATACAGCGCGTTGCAGTGTGTTCATTGCAATTTCTCGTCTTGCGTTGCGATGACGAGAAGATAGGCTGTTGCACAGATAAAGCCGAGACACCAAAATGCAGACACTTCGTTTCAAAAATGGAACACCATGAACCTGAACGCGCTGATCGATTTCATGCTCGTCGCAACGAATGAGGGGCTGGGGAAGGCAAGCCGTGCGAGCGGTATCTCGAAAGCCACCTTGTCGCGACGAATCGCCGACCTGGAAGAGCAACTGGGCGTGAGGCTGATCGAGCGCAGCGCTCGCGGCTTGAAGCTCACCGAAGCCGGCGAAAGCCTGATGGCCCGCACAGAAGGCCCGTTGGGCGAGGTGGCCGAAGCGATGAAGGCTGCCCGTGAGGGCTTATCGATACCTCGCGGACGCCTGCGTGTGGCCTCCCCGGTGCTGTTCTCCCAGCTTGCGATGGGCCGTATCGGCGTCGAATTCTGTAGCGCCTACCCAGAGGTCGAAATCGAAGTCGTGGCAGAGGATCGCCTGGTCGACCTGGTCGAGGAACACTATGACGTCGCGATTCGGGTCAACCCGAGCCCGGACAGCCGTTTGGTCGGCCGCTGCTTCGCCAAGGACCGGCTGGTGGTTGTGGCGGCGCCTGAAGTGCCCAAGCCTATGCCCGGCGCAATCAGGCCCGTGCCCTGCGTCGTAATGTCGAGTTTTCAGCCCACCCACTGGAGTCTCGATGGTGGGCAGTTGATCCTGGATCCGATCCCCAAGCTGCGGTTCTCTTCGTTACTGATGGTTCGCGATGCGGCTATCGCGGGCGGTGGCGCAGCGTTGATCCCCCAGTCCATCGCCTGGAACCAGCTTGCCCGTGGCGAGTTGGTGCAGTGGGGCACGGTCTCGGGTGAAGAGCCGGCACTCTGGGTATTGCATACATCCAGGCGCCTTGCTGCGCCGAAAGTTCGCGCTTTCGTCGACTTCATGTGTGCGAAATATCCGGACATGTCGTTGGTTCTGAAGGGTTAGAGGGCCGGAACTCGGTAGATGGGCTCCATATTTGCGAAACTCTTGGAATGTCCGCTTTTGGCCAAGCGCTGTAAGTACGTCTGCTCGATCTCGCTGTAATCCTCAAAGAGCCCGTGATAACTCCCGAACAAACCAACTAATTCTTTCGGTTAACTAGCGAGTCTGGATTTTGCTGCTAGCTTAAAACGACATGTCCTACAAACAAGTTCGAATAGGGGCAGCCCCTTAGCCTTCATCAATGCGCTATCGGGTTTATTTCCAGGGAATTGGGGAGCCGCCATGCTCAGGTCACCGTCTGTCCCGGCAATTTTGCTGGCGGCTTCAGTGTTGCCCGCGTCCTGGGCGTGGGCCGATAACGCCGACACGGCCAACAAGAGCAATAACCCGCTGAACCTCGCGCCGGGTGCGAATCTGCAGGATTACTACAGCCCCAGGCTCTTCGACACCAATGCCCACACCAATGACCTGTTACTGCGTGGCACATTGCCTATAGCGCCGTCGGATGTCCTGGGCGTACCCCAACTGTTGCGCGCGACCCTGCCCGTCAGCACCCGGCCCGATCCCCACAGCGGCTACAGCACCGGGATTGGCGACCTGAACCTGTTCGATATCTTCCTGCTCAAGACTGAAGGCGTGCAACTGGGCATCGGCCCGCAAATCACCGCGCCCACCGCCGAGCACGACGAACTGGGCACCGGCAAATGGCAGGCCGGCCTGGCCGCCGTCGCCATCGATGCTTCCCCAAGAGGACTGCTCGGTGCGCTGGTGCAGTACCAAAGTTCGTTCGCCGGCGACCGCGGCCGGCCCCATGTCGAAAGCGCCACGTTCCAGCCGTTCATCATGCATAACCTGCCCAAGGGCTGGTACCTGCGCTCCACCGGCACCTGGACCTTCGACCTGAAAAACGACACTCACTACATTCCCATCGGTTTCGGTGCCGGCAAGGCCTGGAAAGCCGGCGGCAATATCTTCAACGCGTTTTTAGAACCGCAATGGACCGTCGCCCGCAAGGGTGATGACTTGCCCCAATTCACGCTGTTCGCCGGGATCAACGTGACGTTTGGAAAATAAGGACTGTTTAAGCGTGCTGGTATTTAGAAGGAGTAGAGCCATGGCTTCACGTAGTCAACTGAGTGCGTTAACGGCCGCCACGCTGGCACTGTTGCCAGGGATAGGGTTTGCCGACAATGCCAGGGATTGGCAGAACACCCCGACGGACCTGAACATGGTGTTCGGCTACTACAACCGGATCGACACCAACACCCCGATCGACACCACGCTGCCGATCACCGGCCTGTCGTTGAATGCCGACCTTTACCTGTTCCGTTTCGCCCGTTCGTTCGGCATCGACGGGCGCAGCAGCGCCATCCAGTTTGTCCAGCCCTATGCCGACGTGTCCGCGTCCTTCGACAATGCGCAGTACTTCAGCGGTACCAAGCGCAACGGCGGCATGGGCGACACGCAGATCGTGTTCGCCCATAACATCTTCGGCGGCCCGGCGCTGACGGCCCAGGAGTTCGCCAGCTGGAAACCCGAGACGTTCCTCACCGGCGCGCTGTGGATGACCATGCCCACCGGTGACTACGATAAAGACCGTGTCATCAACATCGGTTCCAACCGTTGGGTGTTCAAACCGGAGCTGGGCTTCGGCACGCCCATCGGCCCGACCTGGCTTGAAATCAACACCTACGTCTCGCTGTTCGGCGACAACAAGGACTACCACGGCGACAGCAAGCTGGAACAAAAACCGCTGTACGCCATCGAGGGTCACTACAGCTACACCATCAACCGCGCGCTCTGGGTCTCGCTGGACGCCACCTACAACCGGGGCGGCGAAAGCCGGATCGACGGCGACTGGCAAGACAACAAACAGGAAAACGGCCTGCTGGGCGCCAGCCTGGGGTTCATGCTGTCACCGCAATTTGGCGGCCTGATTGCCTATAACGATACGGTTTCGGAGCGCACCGGGTCGCCGGATGTGAACACCTGGACGTTCCGCCTGCAGTACGTCTGGTGAGAGCCACTTTCATGGAATGAACGGAGTGCGCCATGTCCCGTATGCATCTCGCGCGTTTATTGCTGACAGGCCTGCTGGTGAACGCCCACACCGTCTGGGCCGACGAACTGGAACCCAAGGCCCTCACCGCCCTGGAGCAGATGGGCGGCTACCTGCGCAGCCTGCAGCAGTTTCGCATCGACGCCCACAGCCACACCGACCAGGTGCTGGATAACGGCCAGACCATCGAATTCAGTCACCAGACCCGCCTCGCGGCGATGCAGCCGGACAAGCTGCAAGTCTCTGTGGAAAGCGACGGTGAACGCCGCAGCCTGTTCTACAACGGCAAACGCTTCACCCTGTACGACAGCCGTAGCGGCTACTTCGCCAACCAGGCCGCGCCGGCGAACATCGGCGGTCTGCTCGACCAGTTGAGCGAACGTTATGGCATCGAGTTGCCCCTGGCCGACCTGTTCCGCTGGAACCCCGGCACCGCCAAGGAAGTGGGCATCAGCAACGCCGTGTTGATCGGCAGCGAAACCATCGACGGCCAGACCTGCACCCATTACGCCTACCGCCAGCCGGACATCGACTGGCAATTGTGGATCCGCCAGGGCGCGCAACCCTTGCCGTGCCGGCTGGTGATCAGTCGCCGCGACACCGCCGAACATCCCCGGCACAGCGTCAATTACCTGTGGCAACTCAACAGCCCACCCGCGCCCAAGGATTTTGAGTTCACTCCCCCGGCCGGCGCCCGCGCGGTGCCCTTGCAGCAGTTGGAGCCCCACGGAGAGCAGCCATGAAAAGCACTTCGGCGCTACTGACCGCGAGTTTGCTGCTGATGCTGTTCGACCCGCTGGCTGCCCAGGCCTGGCAAGTGCGTGGAGGTGGTGGTGCACGCACGTTCGTGGTGCCCCATGGCGGCGGTGGCGGTTACCGCCCGCCGATGCCTGCGCCGCACCCGATGCCCGCACCCCGGCCGATGCCGCCAATTCCTGCGCCGCACCCGCAGCCCCATCCTCAACCAGGGCCGCATCCCGAGCCTGGCCCGCATCCATATCCAGGGCCACAACCCGGGCCGCATCCGATGCCACCGCCACCGCCACCGCCGCCACCTCCTCCTCCGCCACCCCACGGAGATGACTGGTACCACCCATGGGCCGCCGCTGCCGTCGTCGGCGCAACCACGGCGACCATCCTCGCCATCGGCACCCGGGTCACCACGGTGCCGGTGGATTGCGTCTCGGTGGTCGCCAATGGCGTGGCCTACCAGCACTGCGGGCCCACCTGGTACCAGCCGCAATACGTCGGCAGTTCCGTGCAGTACATCGTGGTCGCCGCGCCCTGGTGACCCACCGTTTCAAGGAAGACTGTGATGACAGCGCTCAATGATTTAACCGCCCTGCAAGCCAGCATCGCCGAGAGCGTGCTGGGCCAGGACCAGGTGATCCGCCAGATCCTGATCGGCCTGCTGGCCAACGGTCACCTGCTGCTGGAAAGCCTCCCGGGGCTGGCCAAGACCCGCACGGTCAAGGCCCTGGCCCGGCACCTGGATGCGAAGATGAGCCGTATCCAGTTCACCCCCGACCTGCTGCCCTCGGACATCACCGGCGCCGAGGTGCTGCACCAGGTGGACGGCCAGAACCAGATCCGCTTCCAGCCAGGCCCGCTGTTCGGCAACCTGATCCTCGCCGATGAAATCAACCGCGCCCCGGCCAAGGTCCAGGCGGCTTTGCTCGAAGCCATGGAAGAACGCCAGATCACCGTGGCCGGCGCCAGCCACCCGCTGCCCGACTTGTTTATCGTGGTCGCGACTCAAAACCCCATCGAACAGGAAGGCACCTACCCGCTGCCGGAAGCGCAGATGGATCGTTTCCTGATGAAGGTCCTGCTGGACTACCCCACCGCCGAAAACGAAAGCCAGGTGCTGCGCCTGTTGCGCGAAGAAGAGCAGCACGCCGCGAGCGCGACGACCCAAGGCTTCACCCTGGCGCCCGAGGTGATCTTCGCCGCCCGCCAGGAAGTCAGCGCGATCCAGGTGTCCCCCGCCATCGACCGCTACCTGATCGACCTGATCAACGCCACCCGCCATCCCGCCGACTACGACGCCGACCTGGCGCGCTGGATCAGCCTTGGTGCCAGTCCCCGTGGCGGCATCGGCCTGGACCGCGCCGCCCGCGCCGATGCCTGGTTGCAAGGCCAGGCCTTCGTCACCCCGCAAAACGTGCAGGCCGTGGCGCACCCGGTGCTGCGTCACCGCCTGCAATTGAGCTACGACGCCGTAGCCGATGGCGTCACGGCTGACCAGGTGCTGGACCGCCTGCTGGGCAACGTGGCGATCCCGGCATGAACGCCGACGGCCTGGTCTACGTGTCCCTGGGGCAGTTGATGGCTCTGCAGTTCCAGGCCCGTGGCCTGAGCTTTGTGGCGCGCCAGCCCCAGGGCAGCATCCTCGCCGGCAACCACGCCTCGCGGCTGCGCGGGCGCGGCTTGAACTTCGATGAGCTGCGGCGCTACCAACCCGGCGATGACCTGCGCCACCTGGACTGGCGTGCCTCGCTGCGTACCGGCAAGCCGGTGGTCCGTACCTTTATCGAGGAGCGCGATCGCCCGGCGCTGATCGTGGTCGACCAGCGCATGTCGATGTTTTTCGGGTCGGTGCGCAGCTTCAAATCCGCCGTCGCCGCCGAGTTGGCGGCATTGGCGGCATGGATGGTGTTCAACGCAGGCGACCGGGTCGGCGGCCTGGTATTCAACGATGAGCGTATCGACAGCGTGGCGCCGCTGCGCAGCCGCAAGCGCGTCGAAACCCTGTGCAGCCGGATCGTCCAGCAGAACACCGCGCTGAGCGCCGGCAATCCGGACCATGAGGCCGACGGCCAGCTCGACAAGGTGCTGCAACAATGCCTGGCACTGGCCGGGCATGATCATTTGATCTGCATCGTCAGTGACTTTGCCGGTGCTGGCGAGCGCACCCTGCAATTGATGCGGCAACTGTCGGCCCACAACGATGTGATCGCCCTGCAAGTCTACGACCCACTGGCGATGAACGTGCCCGACACCGGGCACCTGATGGTCACCCAGGGTCAATTGCAGGTCGAGCTGGCGGTACAGAAACGCCAGGTGCGCCAGCCCCTGGGGGACTTTCTCGGCGGCCGCCTCAAGGACGTCGCCAGCCTGTTGCGCCGCAGCCAGGTACCGCTGCTGATGATCAGCACCGCGCGGCCTGCGGTTGACCAACTGCGCGACGAATTGGGCAGGCGCCGTTGAACGCCAACATCCCCAGCATTGAACAGCTCAAGGAGTTGGGCCTGCCCGCGCCGGTCAGTTACTGGCCGCAGACATGGGGCTGGTGGGTGCTGCTTGGGGTACTCGCCATTGTGCTGCTGGCGCTGGGTATCCGGGCCTGGCTGCACTGGCGGCGCAATGCCTATCGCCGCGAAGCCTTGGCGCGCCTTGATGCGATCGAAGACCTGCGGGAGTTGCCGGCACTGCTCAAACGCGTGGCCCTGTCGATGCCCCTTGCGCCTGAAGAACACCAACGCGTGCCAACCTTGAGCGGCACCGCCTGGCAGGCCTTCCTGCTGCGCCATGCCCGCACGCCGCTGCCGGAGGATTTCAGCCGTCAACTGGCGAGCCTGGCGTATGGATCGGCCGAGATTTCCAGCGCACAACGCGACCAGCTGTTGGCCCAGTGCAAAGCCTGGGTGGAGCATCATCATGTGGCAGCTTGATTACCCCTGGCTGTTACTTGGGCTGCCGCTGCCGTGGCTGGCCTACCGATACCTGCCGGAATACCGCGAAGCCCGCAGCGCCGTGCGCGTGCCGTTTTTTGCCAGCCTCAGCCGGGCGGTGGGACAGACGCCGGCGGCCAGCGGCATCCGCACCAACCGTCTGCAACTGCTGCTGAATCTGCTGATATGGGCGCTGCTGGTAGTGGCCATTGCCCGCCCGGTGTGGATCGAAAAACCCATCGAACGCCAACAGCCGGTGCGCGACCTGATGCTGGCCATCGACATCTCGCAGTCCATGGAAACCCAGGACTTTACCGACGCCAACGGCCAGAAGATCAACCGCCTGGCGGCGGTAAAACAGGTGGTGCACGGGTTTATCCAGCGCCGCCAGGACGACCGTATCGGCCTGATCCTGTTTGGCAGTGGCGCCTATCCCCAGGCGCCGTTGACCCTGGACCACGCCAGCCTGTCGCTGCTGCTGGATGACAGCGGCATCGGCATGGCCGGGCCCAATACGGCGATTGGCGATGCCATCGGCCTGAGCCTGAAACTGCTGGACCAGGCCCACGAGCAGGAAAAGGTGCTGATCCTGCTCACCGACGGCAACGACACCAGCAGCGCGATCCCGCCCGACCACGCGGCATCGATGGCGGCGGCCAAGGGCGTGGTGGTTCATACCATCGGCATTGGCGACCCTGGCGCCTCGGGTGAGGCCAAGGTCAACCTCAGCGCCCTGCAACAGATTGCCGAGGCCACCGGCGGGCGGTATTTCCGGGCCGAAAACCGCGACACCCTGGACCAGGTCTACGCCACCCTCGACCAGATCACCCCGCACCAGGTGAAGACCCTGAGCCACCAACCCAAGCGCGACCTGTTCTGGATGCCCCTGGCGGCGGCGATCAGTGTGTTGGCGCTGTATCACCTGGTCGCCGCGTTGTGGCCGCACCTGAGACGGCAACGGCGGGAGGTCCGCGATGGAACTCAACCTCAGTGACTTCCACTTCCTGCGTCCGGCCTGGCTGTTGCTGGCGGTGCCTGGCTTGTTGCTGCCGTTGCTGTGGCGGCGCAGCAAGGACCTGCAACGCCGGCTGCGGGGCAATATCGCGCCGCACCTGTTGCCGCATTTACTGCTGACGCCTAAGGATTCCCATCGCCTGAGGCCAGTGCATCTGGTCAGCGCCTTGCTGGTCCTCGGCGCGCTGGCCAGCGCCGGGCCTACCTGGGAACAGGACCGTCCCGACTTCCTGGAGAACCGTGCGCCGCTGATCATCGCCCTCGACCTGTCGCCGTCGATGGACACCGCCGACGTGCCGCCTACCCGCCTGCAAGCCGCCAAACACAAGTTGCAGGACCTGGTGCAGCGTCGCCAGGGTGCGCGCACCGCGTTGATCGTGTACGCCGGCAGCGCGCACCTGGTGTTGCCGCCGACGGACGACCCGGCGCTGCTGGACAGTTTTATCCAGGCCCTGGCCACCGACCTGATCAGCAAACCCGGGCGCGATGTGGCCGGGGTGATCGACCAGGCCAAACGCCTGCTGGCAGCTGAAAAAGCCCCCGGCAGCCTGTTGCTGATCACCGACGGCGCCGATCCTGCCCAACTGCCGCAGCTCAAGCAGCACCTGGCGGACAGCCCGTTGCAGGTGCTGGTACTGGCGGTCGGCGTCAACTTCGATGCCGGCGCCTTGAAGCAACTGGCGTCCGCCACCGACGCGCCACTGGGCAGCCTGACCCTCAACGATGACGACCTGGACTGGGTGGAGCTGCACGCCCAGCAGCATTTCCAGAATGCCGACGAGCAACAGCGCAACCTGCAATGGAAAGACGCCGGTTACTGGCTGTGCTGGCCGCTGTTGCTGTTGGCGTTGTTCAGCGTGCGCCGGGGCTGGAGCCTGAACTGGATGGCGGTGCTGGTGCTGGGGGTGTTCCTGCAACCTGCACCGGCCGAAGCCAATGCCCTGACCGATGCATTTTTCACCCGCGATCAACAGGGCCGCTGGGCCTTCGAGCACCACCACTACCCCGCCGCCGCCGGGCTGTTTGTAGACCCGTACTGGAAAGGCATCGCCGCTTACAACGCCGCCGACTATGGCCTGGCCCTGACGACGTTTTCCCAACTCGACACGGCCCAGGCCGCGTTTTACCGGGGCAATATTCACGTACGCCGCTTCAAGTTCGACGACGCCATCACCGCCTATCAACAAGCCTTGCAGCTACAGCCACAATTCCCCGAAGCCAGCACCAACCTGGCCCTGGCCCTGGCGCTGAAGAAGGACACCGAAAACGCCGCGGACAACGCTCCCGAGGTCAAGCCGGATGCGGTCAAGTTCGACAAGGCCGCCGGCAAGGGCAAGAGCAAGGCGATCGAAACGGAGCAGGCGAGCAACGATGCGTTGTGGCTGCAGAACCTGACGACCTCCCCGGCAAACTTCCTGCGGCGCAAGTTCAGCCTGCAGGACCAGGGAGCGCAGCCATGAACCGTCTCTGCTGGCTGTTACTGCTGGTGACGGGCCCGTTATGGGCGGTCGAGCCGCAACTGAGGGTGCAGGCACAGTTGGTGCCCGGCAATGACGTGGTGGTGGGCGAGCAGGTGCAACTGCAGGTCGATGTGTTGACCGACAGCTGGTTTACCGCCGCCGCCAACCTGCCGCCCTTGCAACTCCCCGGTGCACGGGTGCAGGCACCGGACGGTGAGGCTGAACACCTGAACCAGGTGATCGAGGGCAAGACCTTCTACGGCATGCGCTACCGTTACCGCATCACGCCTGCGGTGGCCCGGACCTTTGAGATTCCGGCGCTGACGGTGCAGGCCCAGCCCGGTCAAGCCACTGCGCCGTTGAGTGCGCAGACGGCACCGCTGTCATTCCAGGCCACCCAGCCGCCGGGGTTCGATCCCGGAGAAACCGTATTGGTGGCCGATGGTTTGCGCCTGACCCAAACCCTCACCCCCACACCGCTCAAGGTCGGCGACACCCTCACCCGCACCGTCACCCTGCAAGCCGACAACACCCCTGGCCTGTCCTTGCCACCGCCTGGCCAGGCCGAGGTGAAAGGCCTGCGCCGCTACCCGCAATCGCCCATCATCAGCAACCTGGATGATGGACGCGGCCACATCAGCGGCGGCCAACGCATCGACCGCCAGGTGTACCGCGTCGAGCAAGCCGGCCATTACCAACTGCCCGCCATCAGCGTGAAATGGTGGGACAGCCGCAACCATCGCCTGCAAGTCACACGAGTGCCCGAGGTCAGCGTCGAGGCACACGCGGCGAGCGCCTACACCCCGGCATTTTCCATTGCCGAAGACCTCAAGCAACTCGGGCAACACAGCCGCTGGCAGTTGTCGCGGCACGGGTTGGCGTGGGGCACTGCCGTGGTGGTGTCGGTGCTGGCGGCGTACCTCGTGCATGGCATCTGGCCACGTATTCCGCCGCTGTGGCGACGTGGCTGCGGGGCGTTGCGCTGGCTGTTTCGTCGGCTACGCTTGCTACCACTGAACCCTCGTCGCGAAAAGGATTTCCCATGACGTCTCTCCGTTCTGTCCTGCCCCTTCTCCTGCTGTTCAGCCTGCCGGCCCTGGCCGCCGACCCACTGCCGTCGTGGAACGAAGGCCCGAGCAAACAACACATCATCGAATTCGTCCAGGCCGTGACGGCCGAAGGCTCCAGGGACTACGTAAAACCCGCCGAGCGCATCGCCGTATTCGATAACGACGGCACCCTGTGGACCGAGCAGCCGGCCTACTTCGAGGTGCTGTTTGCCTTCGACGAAATCAAACGCCTGGCGCCGCGGCACCCGGAGTGGAAAACCACCCAACCGTTCAAGGCGGTCATCGAAAACGACCATCAGGCCCTGGCCCAAAGCGGGATGGACGGCCTGCTGAAAATCATCGGCGCAACCCACACCGGCCTCACCACCGACGCCTTTATCGACAACGCCAAGACCTGGCTCACCCAGGCCCGCCACCCGAAAACCGGCAAGCCCTACACCGAGATGATCTACCAGCCGATGCTGGAGATGCTCGACTACCTGCGCAGCCAGCAATTCAAGACCTACATCGTTTCCGGCGGGGACACCGCCTTCATGCGCGCCTTTGCCGAGGTGGTCTACGGCGTGCCGCCGGAACAGGTGATCGGCTCCAACTTCGTCACCGCTTTCCAGATCAAGGACGGTGCGCCGCAGGTCCTGCGCACCGCCAAGCTGGCCCACAACGACGACGGCCCGGGCAAGCCGGAAAGCATCGACTCGATCATTGGCCGCCGGCCGATCCTGGCCTTCGGCAACTCCGACGGTGACCTGCAGATGCTGCAGTGGACGGCTGCAGGCGCTGGCAAACGCTTCATGGGCCTGGTGCACCACACCGACGCCAGGCGCGAGTGGGCCTATGACCGCAACTCTCAAGTCGGGCGCCTGGACAAGGCGCTCGATGAGGCCAAGACAAAAGGCTGGACCGTGGTGGACATGGCGACCGAATGGAACCGTATCTACCCCTTCGAGCCGGCTGTGCAAAAGCAGGTGCAATAAGAAAAGACGTCGCGATGGACTGTACTAAACGTTGGTCGCAGGCACTGCGACTCAAGCCGAGAAAGGAGCAAGTCATATGACTCGCATACGCAAGTGGCTGCCGAAACTCGCCCTGGTGGCGGTATCGGTGATGGGGGTCTCGGCATCTGCCTGGGCCGCCGACAAGCCGAATATCCTGGTGATATTCGGCGATGACATTGGGCAAACCAACATCAGCGCCTATTCCATGGGCGTGGTGGGTTACAAGACCCCGAACATCGACCGTATCGCCAAGGAAGGCATGATGTTCACCGACTACTACGCGGAGAACAGCTGCACCGCCGGGCGTTCGTCCTTTATCACAGGCCAGACGCCGTTGCGCACGGGCTTGTCCAAGGTCGGCGCGCCCGGTGCCTCCGTCGGCTTGCAAAAGCGCGACATCACCATTGCCCAGGCACTCAAGTCCCTGGGGTACTCCACTGGGCAGTTCGGCAAGAATCACCTGGGCGACAAGGACGAGTACTTGCCCACCAACCACGGCTTCGATGAGTTCTTCGGCAACCTCTACCATCTCAATGCCGAAGAAGAGCCCGAACGGCCTTACTGGCCCAAGGACGATGCCGAATTCGTCAAGGCCAACTCCCCCCGTGGTGTGATCCACAGCTTCGCCGACGGCAAGATCGAAGACACCGGCGCCTTGACCACCAAGCGCATGGAAACCATCGACGACGAAACCACCGCCGCCGCCCAGGCGTTCATCAAGAAACAGGCGGAAGCCAACAAACCGTTCTTTGTCTGGATGAACACCACCCGCATGCACCTGTTCACCCACGTGCGCGAGTCGATGAAGGGCCAGAGCGGCATGCCCGGCAACGAGTACGCTGACGGCATGCTGGAGCATGACGGCGACGTCGGCAAACTCCTGCAAACCCTCGACGACCTGAAAATCGCCGACAACACCATCGTGGTCTACACCACCGACAACGGGCCGAACCAGTTCTCGTGGCCGGACGCGGCGACCACGCCGTTCCGTAACGAAAAAAACTCCAACTGGGAGGGTGCCTATCGCGTACCGGCGATGATTCGTTGGCCAGGCAAGATCAAACAGGGGGAGGTGTCCAACGAAATGTTCTCGGGCATGGACTGGTTCCCTACCCTGCTGGCTGCCGCGGGCGATACCGAGGTGAAGGACAAGTTGCTCAAAGGCTGGGCACCCACCGCGGGCGGTGCCAACTTCAAGGTGCACCTGGATGGCTTTAACCAGTTGCCCTACTTGACCGGCCAGCAGCCCAAGGGCGCACGTAACGAGTTCTACTACTTCAACGATGACGGCGTGCTGGTGTCGATGCGCTTCGACAACTGGAAAGCGGTGTTCTGCGAGCAGCGTGCGCCGGGCGGCTTCAAGGTCTGGAGTGAGCCGTTCGTGTGCCTGAGGGTACCGAAGATCCTCAACTTGCGGATGGACCCGTATGAGCGCGCCGATGTGGTGTCTGACCAGTACTACGACTGGACCACGAAAAATATCTACCTGGTGGCCGTGGCGGTCACCAAATCGGCGAAGTTCCTCGAGACGTTCATCGAGTACCCGCCGAGCCAGAAACCGGCCAGCTTCAGCGTCGACCAGATCCGCGCAGCGGTGGATGCGAAGATTGCTGAAAAAATGAAGGCTAACCCGGCGCAATAGCCGTTGAGCGCCGTTCTCGCGAGCGGCGCGTAACCTGTGGTGAGGGAGCTTGCTGTGGTGAGGGGGCTTGCTGTGGCGAGGGAGCTTGCTGTGGCGAGGGAGCTTGCTCCCGCTGGGCTGCGCAGCAGCCCCAATCCAGACAACACGGTGTTTTCAGGTAAATCGTGGTGTTTGGTTTTGGGGGCGCTTCGCACCCCAGCGGGAGCAAGCTCCCTCGCCACAGCAGCTCCCTCACCACAGCAGCTCCCTCACCACAGCAAGCTCCCTCACCACAGCAAGCTCCCTCACCGCACTTTGATCTGTATTTGCATAAGGCTATTTGCAATGTCGTCACGCACCGCCAGCAAACCCGCTGCATTGGCTCACACCTCCACCACCCTGGTCCCCGCCCTGCTGCTGTTCATCTCCGGCATGGCCGCGCTGGTGTACCAGGTGTTGTGGATCAAGCAACTGTCGTTGGTGGTGGGCGTTGAGGTGTACGCCATCACCACCGGCATCAGCGCGTTTTTTGCCGGGCTGGCGTTGGGTGGCTGGCTGTTCGGGCGCTGGGCGGATCGCCTGTCGCGACCGTTGCTGCTGTATGCAATCCTCGAAATTCTCGTCGCCGTGCTCGGCGTGGGCGCCACTGTCGCCCTGAGCATGGCCGCCAGCCCGTTTGCCTGGCTGGAGCAACACATCGGCCTGCTGGCGTGGTTCCTGCCGTTTGTGCTGGTGGGCATTCCGGCGCTGTTGATGGGCGGCACCTTGCCGGTGCTGGTGCGCTCGCTGGACATCGACCCCAAGGCCCTGGGCCAGGCCGGTGGCCGCCTGTATGCGGCCAACACGGCCGGCGCCATTGCCGGCACCTTGCTCAGTGCCTTCGTGCTGATCGCCACGTTCGGCGTACGCGGCAGTGCACTGGTGGCCGCGATGCTCAACCTGCTGGCCGCCGTCAGTGCGCTGCTGTATGTACGGCGTCACACGCCCGCGCCGATCACTCACTCTCGCAGCACCCAACCGGCGCAACTGGCCCTGGTGCTGTATGCCATCGCCGGTGGCGTGGCCCTGGGCTACGAGGTGGTGTGGTCGCAATCCATCGTGCAGTTCATGAGCACACGCACCTATGCGTTTGCCGTGGTACTCGCCACGTACCTGGCCGGGCTGTTTATCGGCAGCCAATTCATGGCGCGACGGGTAGAACGCATCCGTGACCCATGGGGCGTATTCGGCCTGCTGATCGCCGGCGCCGGGCTGGTAGCCTTGCTGGAAATCGCCCTGCTGGGCCGCTGGCTGGTGCTCCTGCAAACCCAGGCCGAAGCCTTGGTGCTGAGCCTGGGCGGCGCCGAACTGCCGGGCATGAGCGCACGCTTTGCAGTGGCCGCACTGTGCATCGTGTTTGTGCCCACCCTGCTGCTCGGCGCCGCCTTTCCCCTGGCTCTGCGCTTGAGCGTGGGCAGCGAGCAGGTGGGTCGGGATGTCGGCGCCGTGGTGGCGTTCAACACCCTGGGCGGGATTGTCGGGGTGATGCTGTGTGGTTTTGTGCTGATTCCCTGGCTCGGGCTGGTGCGTACCCTGGGTTTGCTGGCCGTGATTGCCGGC
Organism: Pseudomonas sp. BIGb0558; assembly: GCF_024807515.1. Classification (NCBI taxonomy): domain Bacteria; kingdom Pseudomonadati; phylum Pseudomonadota; class Gammaproteobacteria; order Pseudomonadales; family Pseudomonadaceae; genus Pseudomonas; species Pseudomonas sp. BIGb0558. The sequence continues at coordinate 38,495 of NZ_JANUEW010000004.1, read as the reverse complement.
GCCATCGGCTACATGGCCGTGCGCCGTGGCCACGGGGTGAAGAAAGGCCGGCGCCAGGCGGTGGTCGCTCTCGGCCTGCTGTCACTGGCAGTGGCGCTGCTGACCCCGGTGGACCGCCTGGCCAAGCTGCTGCCCGGAGCACGCAATGCGAGCCTGGCGTTCTACCAGGAAGGTCGCGGCGCCACGGTTGCCGTGGTTACCCAGGGCCAGGGCGCGCGGAGTTTCCAGCGTCTGTACATCCAGGGCGTGTCCAACACCGGCGACGCCATGCCGTCCTTGCGCTATATGCGGGTCCAGGCGCTGTTGCCGCTGTTGATCCATAACGGCGAGCCCCGATCGGCTCTGGTGATCGGCTTCGGCACCGGAATTACTGCCGGGGCATTGCTGCGCTATCCGGGACTTGAGCACCGGGTGGTCGCCGAGTTGCTGCCATCGGTGATCCAGGCGGCGCCGTTGTTCAAGGGCAACTTCAACGCCGCCAGCGACCCGGGTGTGGACGTACGCCTGCGGGACGGTCGCCAGGAACTGCTGCGCAACCCACAAGCCTACGACCTGATCACCCTCGAACCACCGCCACCGTCGGCGGCCGGGGTGGTCAACCTGTACTCCCGCGACTTCTACCAATTGGCCACCCGGCGCCTGGAGAAAAACGGCCTGCTGGCCCAGTGGCTGCCGCTGCCGACGCAAAACCTCGAGGACTCACAGTCCCTGGTGCGCAGTTTCCTCGACGTGTTCCCGTACGCCACGTTGTGGACCAGCGAGTTCCACGAAATGCTGCTGGTGGGCTCCATGGAACCCATCGACCTGGACGCCACGCGGATTCGCCAGCGCTTTGAGCAACCTACCGTGAGCAGCGCCCTCGGCGATGTGGGCATTGATTCGGCGGCCACCCTCCTCGCCACCTGGGTCACCGATCGCCAGGGCCTGGAGCGCTTTGCGGGCAATGCGTTGCCGGTCACCGATGACCGGCCGCGTATCGAATACGCACCCTGGGTACGCAGTAAAGAGATCGCGCGGGTGTTGCCGGCACTGCTGGATTTGCGGGTGCCTGCGCCCTTGCTGAATGCAGACCCGGGGTTCACACGGACGCTGGCCAGCGAACAACAGCGCCTGATGCAGTTTTATCGCGCCAGCCTGCATGCCTACGACGGCGACCGCGCCGCCTGGGGTCGGGATATCCAGGCGGTGTTGCAGCAAGACAGTGCCAACCCTTATTACCGCTGGTTTATCGGCCAGTAGTCGCCCGGGGCGCGAGCCCCGGGCACAGCACTTCAGCGTTTGAGCTTCAGGTACGACTGGTGCAGGTCCGAGGCCCAACCATCGATCACGCTTTTGACGTCATCGGCCTTCATCACCTGGGAGTCGTTCGACAACGGCTTGCCGGTGCCTTTGCGCACGACCTGGGCGATGACCTTGCCGCTGCCGCCATCCAGGAACTGGGCTTCGGTGCCCAGGGTGGTTTCCTGGTCGCGAATCCCGGTACCGGTGCTCACCGCGGCCGCCACCAGGGCGACGGGAATGTACTCATACGGCTTGAGGCTTTCGGTCTTGCTGCTGACCGCCGTGATGGCGGCCCGCACCACGATCACCCCCGGGCCAGGCCCGTTGGCCAGCGGCAGGGACTTTTCCAGTTCGCGCTTGAGGGCCTGGTTGTAGTAGCTGTTGATGCCCTGCAAGGTGCTGTCGGGAATTTTCGTGGTGGCTTGCGGCTTGGGGTAGAACTGCGTGGGTTCGATGTAAACGGCGGTATAGCGGCTCAGGTTCAGGTCGGGGTCAACCCAGCGCATCACTTCTGCACCCGACGGCGACTTGGCCTCCTTGAGGTGGCTGTAGTCGGAGAGAAACCCGGAGTATTCGTCCGGCTGCGTCACCTTGCTGGAACATCCCACCACCCCGATTGAGGCAATGCATACGGTGCCGATCATTAGTCCTAGCTTCATCGTCGAACTCCCTGGCTGTCATCGAAGGAACACTGAGCTTGTAGGTATAGCCAACTCTGGAAAAATAGCCCGCCTCACCTTGCAGGTTGCGAGCTATTTCACAGCACACATTTGACAGGCATGCGCCCAACGTCAAAGCTGCACAAAGCTTAAGCGCGCCACTAGAGCGTCAATGCATCGGACATCGGAAGTCGCAATGCCCAAGCCTGACAATAAAGCCGTACCTCCCCGTGATTCATCCAGCCGTTACCTGTACCCCGTCGTGATCGCCTTGTTGCTGTTGGCCATGGCCGGGATCTGGTTTTTTCTCCAGGCCAGCACACCCAGGCTGCCCGTGGCGGCGCCGGCGCCTGTGACCCAGCCAGTGGCGGTCGTGCCCCCGGCAACCATGGTCGATGAGCAGCAATGCCAGGGCTGCCACCAGGCCCAGGTCAAGGACTGGCAAGGCTCGCACCACCAGTTGGCGATGCAGGCTGCCACGCCGGAGACGGTGCCGGCCGACTTCAACGATGTGTCGTTCAGCAGCGAAGGCGAGACCACCCGTTTCTCCCGTCGGGGCGACGATTTTTGGGTCAATACGCCCGGTGCCGACGGCAAGGCCGCGGACTTCAAGGTGGCCTATACCTTCGGCATCGCACCGTTGCAGCAATACCTGATCGAGGTCGGCGACGGGCGCTTGCAGGCCCTCGGCGTGGCCTGGGATACGCAAAAGAACCGCTGGTTTCACCTCTACCCGGGCCAGGGCGTGAACTTCAAGAACCCGCTGCACTGGAGCAAACCCAGCCAGAACGCCAACTTCATGTGCGTGGAGTGCCACACCACCGGCTACAAGCGCAATTTCGAGGCTGCCAAAAACAGCTTCGACAGCCAGTGGAACAGCCTGGGGGTCGGCTGCCAGGCGTGCCATGGTCCGGCGTCGAACCATGTGGCATGGGCTGCGAAAAAAAGTGACCTGCTGCACGCAGGCTTTGCCGTGGACCTGAAGGACAAAGACGCCACCGTCGAGCTCGAAACCTGCGCCCGTTGCCACGCCCGCCGTGCTCCCCTGGGAGACGGCTATACCGTCGGCAACCGCCTGATGGACGACTACCTGCCCAGTGTCCTGACCCGCGAGCTGTACGCGCTGGACGGCAAGATCAAGGATGAAGTGTTCGAACACGGCTCCTTCGCCCAAAGCAAAATGGCCGACAAGGGCGTGCGCTGCAGCGACTGCCATAACCCCCACAGCGCCGAACTCAAGGCCCCGGGCAATGGCGTGTGCCTGCAATGCCACAACACCGCAGGCAAAACCCCGGTGCCGACGGTGGACGGTCGCGGGTTGCAGGCCAAGAACTACGACTCCCCCGAACACACCCGCCACGCAGCCGGCGAGCCGGGTTCGTTCTGCGTCGATTGCCATATGCCGGGCAAGTTCTACATGGGCAATGACTGGCGGCACGACCACAGTTTCAGCATCCCGCGGCCCGGGGATAAGGTCAGCGAACAGTTCAAGCTATGGAGTGCCAGCGAACCCGAGCATGCACCGCGTTACGCCGAGAGCATGGCGTTGATCCGTGGCGGCCAGCCGGGTGCAGCGCAGGCGCTGTATGACCAGTTGGCACGCAACAACCTGCCGGCGATCCAGCGCGCAACCCTACTCGCTGAACTGCCCAACTACCCGAGTGAGCAGGCGTTGAAGCTGGCGACCAGGGAGCTGGGCAACCCGGCGCCGCAGGTACGTGAGAGTGCAGTGCGCGCGATCAGTGCGTTCCTGCCGCCACCTGAGCGGGTGGCGTTGTATGGACCGTTACTGCGGGACCCGGTGCTGGCGGTGCGGATCATCGCCGCCCGGGACCTGTTGAGCGCGTCCGGGCAAGGCCTTGGGCCGGCCTGGGACAAGGCGATCGTGGAATACGAAAATGTGCAGCTGAGCCTGCTGGAGCGGGCCGAAGCCAACCTCAACCTGGCCATGCTGTATCAGGCCAGCGGCCGGGGCGACAAGGTTGAAGCACAACTGCGCACCGCGTTGCTGCGAGACCCGGACTTCTTCCCGGCGCTGGTGACCCTCGCGCAATGGCTGGAAGCCAATGGTCGGTCACAGGAGGCGCGCACGCTGATAGCGGACAACCTCAAGCAGCATCCGGAGGCGGCACTGTTGCAGCACACTCAAGGGCTGATGCTGATTCGGGCCGGGGATACGGCCAACGCCATGCCGCACCTGCGCGAAGCAGCACGGCTGGAGCCGGCGAATCCACAGTATAACTACGTGCTGGCGGTTGCGCTGCATGACAGCGGGCACGTGGATCAGGCCTGTGAGCAACTGGAAAAGCTGCTGGCGTTGCAGCCGTATAACCGCAATGCACGGCTGTCGCTGATCCAGTACTACCTGGAGAACGGAAAAGAGCCCAAGGCGCAGGTGGTGATGCAGTCGTGGAAGAAGCTCAACCCTGGAGATCCGGCGTTGAAGTGAACCGGGCTCCTTCATGCCCCCGCTCAACCATCCGTAGAACGCGTCAACGCCTCCCACTGATCGATATCCCGCAGCGATTGCGCGAGCTTTTCCCGCACATACCCCAGCGCATCACTGCCCAGCAGCAGGTGCGCCGGTGGGTTGTCGCTGGCAATCAGCGTCAACATCGCCTGCGCGGCTTTTTGCGGGTCACCCAATTGGTGGCCGCTTTTCGCTTCCCGCGCCTGGCGCACCGGATCGAAGCTGGCGTCGTAATCGGCAATGCTGCGGGGCGTGCGCTGCATCGAGCGGCCGGCCCAGTCGGTGCGAAACGAGCCCGGCGCCACGGCCGTGACGAAAATGTTGAATGGCTTGAGTTCCTTGCTCAGGGTGTCGGAGATGCCCTCCAGCGCGAACTTGCTGGCGCAGTAGTAGGCGATGCCCGGCATGGTAATGGTGCCGCCCATGGACGTGATGTTGATGATGTGCCCGCTGCGGCGCTGGCGGAAGTACGGCACGAAGGCCTTGGTCACGGCAACCGCGCCGAATACGTTGACGTCGAACTGACGACGCATTTCTTCCAGCGGCGACTCTTCGAAAATGCCTTCGTGCCCATAACCGGCGTTGTTCACCAGCACGTCCACCGGGCCGAAGCGGGTCTCCACCTCGGCGACGACGCTGTCGATCCGCTCAAAGTCGGTGACATCCAGGATTACCCCATGGGCACGTTCCGCAGACAACGCTTCAAACCCTTGCAAGGCCTCCTGGTTGCGTACGGTGCCAATGACGTGGTGGCCGGCAGCCAATGCCTCTGCTGCCAGCGCCTTGCCAAAGCCGCTGCTGATGCCGGTGATGAACAGGGTTTTTTGCGTACTCATAGGAAATGGCCCTCGGTGGATGTGTACCCATGGTAGCCAGGTAATCAGTGTCGTCCTATGCCGGTAAATCTATGAGGCTTGCCTATTCCTATGATCCTTGCGAGCCACCGCCCGCGGCTCAGTGCGTGTTTGCTGAAACCTGTGTGTACTGGTCGAGCAGCCCGGCCAAATCCTGGTAGCAAGCCGCCAGCTCGTGGGCGCCCAACCGGGTCAATGACCTGGCGGTCCGCCGCGCCTGGGCCGCCCTGACGGATGAATGGGCGGCGTACCGGGAAATGCGCCGAGCGCCGGTTTGTGCGCATCTGGCGATCAATGAGTCAGGCTCCAGGTCGCGGGTCTTGCGGTGCAGTAACCTCAACTGTCGACCCAACTGAAGCGACACGGCACCCGCCTCATCGGTGCCCGACACCGCCTGCAGGGCAACGAGGCGTTGCTGTTGGGTGGCCTGCCACTTCAGCAGGTCCAGACGATGCCCATGACGCAGCAACCGGCGCGTGTCGTTATGCAGCGCCTTGCGCAGGACGTGGGCGTGGCTGGCGGTTTTTCCCGGCAGCAGTTGGAAGGCCAACAGGCAGATGGCAAGCGTCACCATCCAGGCAAGGGCTTGATTGGCGAAGTCGGTGAAGTCGTATTGGGCGGTCCCGGCGGTGCCGACGAGGGTGTTGAAAGTAATCAGGTAGGCGATGCCTTGCAGGGCATGGCGCGCCCGGGTGGTGGCATGAATCCCGACCGCCCAGAACGCAGTCAGCACCACCGTGAGCAACCCGAAACCGCTGATGTGTGGCAACAGCAGGAACTTGCACCCCGCCGCCGCCAGTATTCCGTAGAAGGTTCCCCTGGCAAGGCTCGTGATGCCTTGTTCGGGCGCCGGGCTGGTAGCCAGCAAGGTGCAGTACGGGCCCAGTACGGCCAACAAGGTTGGCCCCTGATCCCAGCCGGTGAGGTACCACACCGCGGCGGTGCCCAGGGTGGCCAGCAACGCTCGCACACCATTACGCAAAGCAGCGCCGTAGTGTCGGTGGAAGCCCACGGCGCGGGCCGGTGTTTGGGGTGCGCGCTCAAGGCAGGCGAAACTCGACAAGGCACTGGCCAGGTTGTCCAGTTGCTCATTCAATCGCGGCTCGCTTGCACGGCTTTCAAGCCTGCATTGCAGCGCCCGGACACGATCGGCCGCAACGGAAAACCCGGGCATGGTTTCAGCCAGCTGTTGCAACTGCGCACCGATACGAGGGTGGGAAGGCCACGCACACTCGTCCAGCACCACGGCATGCAGGTACGCAAGCCCTGCCTGGAGGGTCGCGAGCCTTGCGCGGATCAGCACCGACTCCCCCCGGCCGATGCCGAGAAGGTCGTCCACCTTGCTGATATCAACGGCCAGCGGGCCTTGCGCAATCGCCGGCGCGCCGTCAGTGCGCATGGCCAGCAGCCGCAAGGTGCGGGATGAAACGTCGCGAAGTGCCGCATTCAGTGAGCGCTCCACCGTCTTGCGGCTGAACAGCGTGGCCACCAGGCTCAGGCTCACCACGCCAAGTACAACGGCCGTGCCCCGCCCGACGATATGCTCGAAACCTTGCTGCGGCTCGACAATGGCGGGGCCCAGGGCAAGGCAAACGGTGTAGCCGGCCACCACCGCCGCCGTGGCCTGGTAGTGCCGAAGCACGGTCATGGCTCCGACACAGAGGCCGAGCCACACGCCGATTCCGAGGATGAACAGCAGCATTTTCTGGGCGAACAGGCTGGTCAGCATCAAGGCGGCCGCCAACCCCACCAGGGTACCCAGCGCCCGGTTGAAGCCCTTGCCCACCACCGCGCCCTGTAGCGGATGGATCAGCAACAACACGGTTGACGCGGCCGAGAACGGCGAATCCAGGTGTAGCTGAAACCCCAGCCACAGGGCCAATGAGGCCGCCATCAGGCTGCGCAGTACGTAGCCCGATATCGCAGGTTCCCATGCCCCCAGCATGCGTAGCGCACGTCCCATCACATGAACGCCTGCAGCCATTGCACCAGCCTCCAGCGCGGCGCGGCACCCGCCTCGCTGACCTCAATGCTGGCGGTCATCCCTGCCGCCAGCTCCACGCCCGCCGGCACCTTGTCCAGCTCGATGCGCACGGGCACCCGCTGAGCCAGGCGTATCCAGCTGAACGTCGGCGCCACTTGAGGCAAACCACTGTTGCTGCGCAACTCGTTGCCGTCGGCGATGCCTCGGCCAATGCTTGCCACATGCCCCTCAAGCAGCGGTGCATAGCCCATGAGCTTGATAGCGGCCGAAGCGCCGACGTTGACGCCAGACAACTTGGTCTCCTCGAAGTAGCCGGTGACCCAGAAGCTATGGCTGTCGACCACAAAGATATTGGTCTCGCCGGCCGTGGCGTAGTCACCCGGCTGAAGCCGCAGCTGAGTCACATAGCCGTCCACCGGCGAACGAATCGTCGTGCGGTCCAGGTCAAGCCGCGCATGGGCCAACTGGCTCTGGGCCGCATCCAGGCGCGCCCTGGCCACTGCCAGGTCGCGGGCCGCGTTGTCGGTTTCTTCCCGGGCAATGGCATCGCCGAGCTGGTTGCGGCGCTTGAGCTGTGCGCTGCGCTGCTCGAACACACTGCGTGCCTCGGCAAGCTCGGCCGCGCGCTGTTGCTGGGCCAGCAGGTAGCTGCTGCGGTCGATCTGATACAGCAAGGCGCCCTTGGCCACCCACTGGTTGTCGCCCACCAGCAGGTGTTCCACCTGGCCGGAGACCTCGGGGGCAATACGGATGACCTGCGCGCTGACCCGCCCGTCCCGCGTCCAGGGCGCCAGTTCATAGGCGCGCCACAACTGCGTACAGAACAGCAATGCCGTCAGCCCGAGCACCAGGGTCACGAGGGCCTTGAGGATGTGTTTGATCGTCATCGCGGCGCCTTCAAAACGTCAGGACCAGGGTCGAGAGCACGATCAGTGACACAAAGAAACGCGCCAGGCTGGGGTGCCAGGTCCAGTCCAGCCAGCGCCGCAGGATCCGCTCCAGCAGCGCGTAAACCAGGGCTGCAACCCCCACGTAGAGCAAGAAAGGCGGGAGGTAGAGGTGGGCAATCGTTATTTCGCTGAGCATCGGTTGAATCTCGCCGTCGGCAATCACCTTGATGGCCTTGGTGACGATGGTAGGGGCTGCAAGGCCTTGCCGATATTGAGTATGCTGCCAGGATATAATCAAATTCAGACAATCGAGGCGATGCGCAATGGGCGAGATGAAGCTGCAGGGAATTGATCAATTCGAACTGGACAGTTTCGATCAGCCCGCCGTCGCGTTGATGCTCGGCAGCCAGCGCAACGACACCGAATTCCCGGTGCACAGCCACCGCAAGGGCCAACTGGTGGTGGCGTATCACGGCGGTATCGTGTGCACCGTGGAGGATGGCGTATGGATGGTGCCGTCGGGCTTCGGCGTGTGGATTCCCGGCGGTGTGGCCCACAGCAACCGTGTGACCGCCAACGGCAGCATCGGCTTTCTGTTTGTGGAACCCGGCGCTGCCGCCTTACCGGAGAAATGCTGCACCCTGGTGCTTTCGCCGCTGGTCCTGGAGTTGATCCTGCACCTGAGCGCCCAAGCCCAAGACTACCCGCCCGCCTCTGCCAATGCCCGGGTGGCGAGCGTGCTCCTCGAACAACTGGAACTGGCCCCCTCGGAGCAGTTGTACCTGCCGCTGCCGGCCACCGCGCAGTTGCGCTTCATCGCCCGCGGCCTGGCCCAGGATCCGGCCAATCGTTGCACCATGGCCCAGTGGGCGCATCAGGTCGCCATGAGCGAGCGGTCCCTGGCGCGCTTGGTCAAGCACGAAACAGGCCTGACATTTGGCCAATGGCGCAAGCAATGGCAAATCATCGTGGCCTTGCAGAGCCTGGCCGAGGGCGAGTCGGTGCAACGAACCGCCGAAGCGCTGGGGTACGAGTCGGTCAGTTCGTTCATCAGCATGTTTCGCAAGACACTGGGCTCGTCGCCGGCGCGTTATATCCGCGGTACTGCAACGCGTTAGCCGAGCCCGTGCCAGGGCGCCGTTTAGAGCAGCTTCCAGGTGTAACTGAGGATCAGCCGGTTCTCGTCGATATCACTGCGGTAGTTCGAGCGGGCCATCACGTTACGCACCCGAACCCCCACACCGCTCAACGCGCCGCTTTGCACCACATAGCCGATATCCAGGTCACGCTCGCGGTCACGGCCTTCGTAACCGGCGCCAGTGGTCACGTTGTTGCCGGTGATATAGCGCACGGTGGTGGTCAACCCCGGAATGCCCAGCGCGGCGAAGTCATAGTCGTATCGCGCTTGCCAGGAACGTTCGTCGGTGTAGGCGAACTCGTAGGTGGGCACCTCGTTGCCCAGCGGCGAGATGTTCGCAAACACCCGCGGGAAGGCACTGTCGCCGTACATGGCCTGGTAACCGACATAGAACGTGTGCCCGCCACGCCTGGCCGACAGCAGCGAAAAAAACGCCTGGTTGTCGATCTTGCCGAGCAACTTATCGCCGTCTTCCCGCGCAGTGTAGTAACCCAGGTTGGCGCCGAGCACCCAGTCGCCCATGGGCTGGCTGTGCTTGAGCCCGATAAAGTCCTGGCGGTAGATGTCTTTGAGTTGGCCGTGCCAGTAGCTGGCTGTGGTGCGGTTGGTGTTGAAGGCGTAGTCGCCACCGACGTAGTTGAACGCGTCACTCTCGGCTCCGCGCTGCGGCACATGGCCGAGCATGGCGATCATCTTTTCGTCGCCGGCCTCGTTGCGCAGGCTGGTGGTGGTCAAATGCCCGGCCTGCAGCGTGAGCCCCGCGATTTCACCGGAACTTACGCTCACGCCCTGGTAACTCGGCGGCAGCAGGCGAATATCACTGAACGCCAGCACCGGCAGGTTGGGTTGCAGCTCGCCGACTTTCAGTTCGGTTTTGGAGAACTTCGCCTTGAAGGTCAGCCCCAAACGGCTGTAGTCATCCGGCGCGCTGCCATCGCCCTTGACCGGGAGCAAACCGGTATTGGCCCGGTCCGGGCTGCTGTCGAGCTTGAGGCCCAGGGTGCCCAGTGCATCCAGGCCAAAGCCCACGGGCCCCGGGGTGTAGCCGGATTTGTAGGTCAGGATAAAACCCTGGCCCCACTCCTCTGCCTTGGATTGTTTGTTGGCGCCGACGATGTCGGAGAAGTCGCGGCTGAAGTAGTAGTTGCGGGCCTGCAAGCTGGCCGTGGAGCCTTCGATAAAACCGCCCTCAGCCGCCGTCGCCGCAAGGGGCATCCCTAGCAGGGATAGCCAGATACGTTGTGTTTTCATGTCGTTGCTCTTAGTTATTGTTATCGACAGATCTGGAAGTTACTGCGCCGGTGCGACTACCCCCGCAGGCCGGTCTCGATGCTCATTCAACGCATACGCGGTCATCGCCAGCACCGCGACAGCCCCGGGAATCGCAAAGGCCATGAAGTTCAGGTGCAGGGGCAGTTCAATCCCCATCAGCGCGCCGCCCAACAGCGGGCCGACGATGGCGCCGGTGCGGCCAATGCCGGACGCCCAGCCCAGGCCCGTGGCGCGAATGGACAAGCCATAGAGTTGCGCAGCCCCGGCGTACAGCAGGATTTGCGTGCCGATGGTGGTGGCGCCCGCAAAAAAGATCAGCAGGTACAGGACCGGCATCGGGCTCTTGATGCCCAGCAGGCTGATGGACACCAGCGCGGCGATGAAGAAGCCGATCACTACCTTCACCAGGTTCAGCCGGTCACACAGCCAGCCACCGACCAGCGCCCCGGCGATGCCACCAAAGTTCAGGGCCAGCAGGAACGACAGGCTCGATCCCAGGCTGTAACCGGCACCGGCCATCAGTTTGGGCAGCCATGAACTCAGGGCGTAGACCATCAACAGGCAGCAGAAAAACGCGACCCAGATCGCCGCCGTGCGTAACGCCAGGCCATGGCGAAACAGCTCCAGCACCGAGGCGCCCTTGCCTTTGCCGGCGCTGATATGCAGCTCATCTTCCGGGTCGATCCGGGTGTGCGGCGACAGACGCTTGAGCAGCGCACGCGCCTGTTCCTTGCGGCCCTGGCGAATCAGGAAGCCGATGGATTCGGGCAGCCAATACACAATCAGCGGCATCAGCAGCAGCGGGATAGCCGCGGCGAAGAACATCGATGGCCAGCCAAAACGCGGCAGCATGAAAATCCCCACACCGGCCGAAAGCATGCCGCCCAGCGAGTAACCGCCGAACATCACCGCCATCAGGATGCTGCGCATTTTCTTCGGTGCGTATTCAGTAATCAGTGCGGCCGCGTTGGGCATCAGGCCGCCACAGCCAAGCCCGGCAATAAACCGGCAGATCCCGAATTCAGTCGGGTTGCTGGCAAAGCCGTTAACCACGGTGGCGACGCTGAACAATGCAAAGCAGATGGCAATGCCTTTACGGCGGCCGAACTTGTCGGCCAGGCTGCCGAAAATCAGCGCGCCAAACATCATCCCAAACAGTGCGTAACTGCCCAGGGCTCCGGCCTGCAAGGGCGTCAGGCCCCATTCCTGCATGATCGACGGCAACACCACGCCGTAGATGAACAAGTCATAGCCGTCAAAGATCAACAGCACGGCACACAGGCTGACCACCAGCCAGTGAAAACGGTTGAAACGGGCGTTATCGATAATCGAATTGACGTCGTGGGTACGCATGGCAGTGCTCTCATTATTGTTGTTGTGAGTCAGTGTCTGCAGGTACAGCGGTGGATCAGCCGAGGTCGCCACCTCCTACCGGCAAGGTCACGCCGGTGATGTAGGAGGCCTCGTCGCAGGCCAGGAACAGAATCGCGCCGGCCTGCTCGTCAATGCTGCCGTAGCGTTTCATCGGGCTGCTGTCGAGGGTCTGGTCGACGATCTGTTGGTACCAGACGCGCTCCTGGTCGCTCTGGGGCTGGTTGTTGCGCGGGATCCGCCGTGGTGGTGCCTCGGTGCCGCCGGGCGCGGTGGCGTTGACCCGGATGCCGCTGCCGGCGGTCTCCAGGGCCAGGCACGCGGTCAGGGCGTTGACACCGCCCTTGGCCGCGCCATAGGGCACGCGATTCACCCCGCGGGTGGCCACGGACGAGACATTCACGATGGCGCCACTGCCCTGCTCCAGCATGTAGGGCAACACGCAATGGCAGCACCACAGCGTCGGGAACAGCGAGCGGCGTACCTCGGCTTCGATTTCATTCTCGGCGTAGTGCTCGAACGGCTTGGCCCAGATGGTCCCGCCCACGTTGTTCACCAGAATATCGATACGCCCGAAGCGCGCCTTCGCGGCGGCCATGACGCGGGCGCATTCGGCATGCTGCTCCAGGTCGGCGGTGAGGATCAGCGCCCGTTCATGCTGCAACTCATGCACGAGCTCCGAGCGATCCACCGCCACCAGCCAGGCGCCCTCTTCCAGCAAACGCTCGGCCACGCGGCGGCCAATGCCCTGGGCGGCGCCGGTCACCAGCGCCACCTTGGTGTTAAAACGTGAATTCATAGCGGTGTCCTCAGGCTGCATCGCCGGTGACGATGGCGTTGGGGGTGAACTTCTCGTAGTGGAAGCTGGCCGGCGTTACGCCATGGGCCTTGAAGTGCTGGCGTACCGCGTCGACCATCGGTGGCGGCCCGCACAGGTACACATCCACGTCGCCTTCGTTCAGCAGGTCTGCGGCCATGTGCTGGGTGACGTAGCCCTGCCGGGGATGCGCGGTCTGCGGGTCGGCCACGCAGGTGACAAAACTGAAGGTGGGCAGGTGTTTGGCGAAGGCTTCAAGCACCTCGACCATCACCAGGTCCTGGTCCCGGGTCACGCCGTAGATCAGCGTCACCGGCCGGGTTTCCCCGCGTTCGACGAGCACTTCAAGCATCGACAGGAACGGCGCCAACCCGGTACCGCCCGCCAGCAACAACAAGGGCCGGGCCACTTCACGCAGGTAAAAGCTGCCCAGTGGCCCGGTCATCGGTACCGCGTCCCCCGGCTGGGCACGCTCCAGCCAGCCACTCATCAACCCGCCGGGCACGTGCTTGATCAGGAAACTGGCGCGCGTGTCGCCGGGCTTGCTGCTGAAGGAATACGAGCGGGTCTGCCCACTGTCGGGCACACCGATATTCACGTATTGCCCCGGCAGGAATACCGGCGCCTGGTCCAGGTCGAAGCTGACTTCCAACGCCGCATCGGCATGCCGGGTAATGCTCGCCACCGTGGCGGCAAACTGCGCGGTGCCGGTCTTGCACGCACCCGACGGCACCGGCACGGCAATCACGCAGTCCGATTGCGGCACCATCTGGCAGGTCAATACCTGGCGCTCAACGGCTTCCTCTTCGCTCAGGGCGTCTTCGATGTAGTCGTCGCCCAAGTCATAGGCGCCGGTTTCACAGCGGCATTTGCAGGTGCCGCACACACCGTCGGAGCAGTCCATGGGCAGGTTGATACGTTGGCGAAAGGCCGCGTCGAGGACCTTTTCACCTACCTTGCAGTCGATGAAACGGGTCACCCCGTCCTCGAAGTTCAGGGCGATGGAGTACGTCATGGGCGTGTCCTCAGATGTGGTAGATATCGATGACCTGGTGGATGTAGTCGTTTTTCAGCACCACCTTCTTGCGCGTGATCAGCGGCTGTTCGGCGCGAATGTCCAGGCGGTAGAACGAGGTGCCGAAATACGTATCCGTGGTCTTGTAACGATGGCTGAGGGTTTGCCAGTTGAAACGCAGCTCCACGTGTTGACCGTCGTCGGCCAGCACTTCGAGGTTGGTGATCAGGTGCGCGGTGCGCGGTTCCGGGGTGCTGGCGCTGGAGCGTTCGGTCTTGATCCGGAACACGCGGTCTTCCAGGCCGTCGCGGCTGGGGTAATAGATCAGCGAGATTTCACTTTGGGGGTCTTCGGTCAGGGTGTCGTGGTCGTCCCACGCGGGCATCCAGTACTCGACCTTGGGTGAGTAACATTCAAGCCATTCGTCCCACTGGCGGTCATCCAGCAGGCGGGCTTCGCGGTACAGAAAGTCCAGCAGGCGGTCGCGGGAAGCACTCATGCCAGCACCTCCTTGTCTGTGGCGATCAAGCGTTGCTGCTCCTGCTGGATCGCACGTTGCAGGCTTTGCGCCCAATGGGCGTGCTGGCGCACGAACAGGCCTTCGTCTTCGGTTTTCACCCCGCTGAGCTGCGGGTGCATGCCCATGGCCCGGGCGTTTTCGTCGGCGCCCTCGACCCACTGTTTCGCGCCACGGCTGAGGTCATTCCACAAGGTGGTCGCGCCCTGGTAGCCGGTCTGGCAGGCGCGGAATTCTTCCAGGTCATCCGGCGTGCCCATGCCGCTGACGTTGAAAAAATCTTCGTACTGGCGAATGCGCGTGGTGCGCTCCTCGGCGCTTTCGCCCTTGGGTGCCATGCAGTAGATCGTGACTTCGGTCTTGTCCACGGCAATCGGCCGTACCACGCGAATCTGCGTGGAGAACTGGTCCATCAGGTACACATTCGGGTAGAGGCACAGGTTGCGGGTTTGATCGACGATAAAGTCGGCGCGTTCCTGGCCCAGGCGCTCGGCCAGGGCCTCACGGTGCGCATGCACCGGGCGCACCTGCGGGTTGAGCAGGCGCGTCCACAGCAGGATATGACCGTGCTCGAAGGCGTAGACACCGCCGAGGCTTTTCGACCAGCCATTGGCGTCCACGGTGCGGGTGCCTTCGGCTTCGTAGTTGCGCCGGCCCATGGTCGCCGAGTAGTTCCAGTGCACGGAGCTGACGTGATAACCGTCGGCGCCGTTTTCGATCTGCAGCTTCCAGTTACCGTCATACACATAGGATGAACTGCCTCGCAGTACCTCCAGGCCCAGCGGTGCCTGGTCGACCATCTGGTCGATGATCACCCGGGTTTCACCCAAATAATCACTCAGTTCCGGCACCGACTCGCTGAGGCTGCCGAACAGGAAGCCGCGATAGTTTTCGAAGCGGCCCAGGCGCTTGAGGTCGTGGGAGCCGTCACAGTCAAAGCTGTCGGGATAGGCGCCGGTCTTGGCGTCTTTCACTTTGAGCAGCTTGCCGGCGTTGTTGAAGGTCCAGCCGTGGAACGGGCAGGTAAACGAGCCTTTGTTGCCTTGTTTGCGGCGGCAGAGCATGGCGCCACGGTGGGCGCAGGCGTTGACCAGGCCGTGGAGCGTGCCGTGTTTGTCGCGGGTGATGACCACGGGTTGGCGGCCGATCCAGGTGGTGAAGTAGTCGTTGATCTCTGGCACCTGGCTTTCGTGCGCCAGGTAGACCCAGCCCCCTTCGAAAATATGCTTCATCTCCAGGTCGAACAGGTCGGGGTCGGTGAAGATGTCGCGGCGGCAACGGAACACCCCGGTGGCGGGATCTTCCTGGACGGAGTCGCGCAATTGTCGGGCGAGTCGGTCAAATGTGCTGATCATGGGGTAGGCCCTCGGTTGTTCTTGTATCAGGCACCTCCACCTTATGTACTTGCCCTACCCGTCAATATCCGCTGGCTGCAAATCGTTATCCGCCTGGCGCAAGCCGGCGCTTCCAGGTGTAGGACGGCAGCTCGCCAAAGCGTTTGCGGTAGGCCTCGGAGAACCGCCCCAGGTGCACAAACCCGTGGTCCAGCGCCACTTCGGTGACGCTGCGCGCAGCGCCCCGCTGCAACACGGCGTGCACCCGCTCCAGTTTGCGTTGGCGGATATAGTCACGGGGCGAAACGCCGACCTGGCGTTCAAACAAGGTATACAGCGAGCGCTCGCTGACCTTGGCCGCGGCCATCAGTTGCTCAGTGCTGATGTCGTCGGTCAAATGCTCCTCGATAAACTCGCGCAGCGCTTCAAAGCCGCCGCGCTGATCGGGCCGGGGGATCACGCGCAGCACGTTGCTGCCCAGCAGCGCCAGCAGCTTGTTTGCCACGACGCGCTCATACAGGCCCTGCAGTTCGGGCTCGGCGGCGTTTTCCGCCTCGTGGCAGATCAGCCCGAGCAACGGCAGGAACCCGCCCATTTCAGTCAGCACATGCCGCGCCGCCGCGAAACGGATGCCATCCTGGGGCAGCGTCCAGTGCTGCTCAAGGCAGGCGTTTTCCAGCAGGCGCACCGGCAATTTGATGATGAATTTTTCGCAGTCTGCGGAATAGGTCAGGTCCACCGGGTCATCCGGGTTGATCAGCAGGATCTCCCCCGGCCCGAACACCAGTTCCTCGCCCCGAGCGTTCGAGCGGCAATGGCCCTGGAGCAGTACCTGCAGGTGGTAAATGGTTTCCAGCGCTACCGACGTCACCCGCACCGGCGCGCCGTAGCTGATACGGCACAGGTCCAGGCTGGAAAAGGTCCGGTGGCTGATGCTCGCCTGCGGGCGCCCTTTGGGAGGCAGGCGGATGCGGTGGCTGCCCACATGCTGGTTCACATAGTCCGACACCACATAGGCATCGGCACGCTCAAATATCTGGCTGCGCTCACTCAATAGCACGGTCATGGTTGCGCCTCTTTTATTATTATGGGCCCCGATTTTCTGCTTCAACGCAGAGTGCTGCCGGGGGCACAGGCCGTCCAATATTCAATAGGTGTTGCTTCATACCCCGAAGGTATCGTGGGCTCACTTGCGTTGCAGCACCGATTCTCCCGCCTGGGCCGGAAGCCGCAGGTTATCCAGCAATGCCGCGCCGGCAATCACCGCCACCCACAGGAACGTCAGCTGAAAATCGGCGGTCGCGGCCTGCCCGGTGTTGCCGTGTAAATTCATGGCAAAACGTAACAACAGCGCACCAATCGCCACGCCCATGGCCATGCTCAGCTGGAAAAACATGCTGAACAAGGTAGACGCATCGCTCATCTGCGCCTTGGGTATGTCGGCAAACCCCAGGGTGTTGAACAAGGTGAACTGCATGGAGCGTGACAGGCCGCCCACGAACAGAATGAACAGGATCAGCGTCCAGCTCATGCGCTGGTCCAGCAACGCGCACGCGGCAATCGCCAGTACGCCGAGAATGCCGTTGATCATCAGCACCGGACGAAAACCCCAGCGCTGCATCACCGCTGTGGTGAAGGGTTTCATCGCCAGGTTGCCGGCAAATACCGCCAGCACCAGCAACCCCGCATCGAAGGCAGAGAGCCCGAACGCCAGTTGAAACATCAACGGCAGCAGGAACGGCAAGGTGCTGATGGCCACCCGGAAAATCGACCCGCCGCACAGGCACACACTGAACGTGCGCACGCTCACCACCTCCAGCGCCAGCAACGGCTGTGCATGCCGGCGCATATGGCGCCAGGCAAAGGCGCCAAGCATCATGCCGGCGGCACTGAGCAACAGGCCCTGCAACAGGCTGCCACGGCTTTGCCCGAGCAACTCGACGCCGTACAACAGCGCCGCACTGGCGACGCCTACCAGCAGGAAACCGCTGAAATCGAAGGTGCGTGACGTCACTTCGTCACGCTTGGGGATCAGTACCAGCGTAGCGATCAATGCCAGCAAACCCAGCGGCAGGTTGAGGTAGAAAATCCACGGCCAGGATGCGTGAGTGACGATAAACCCGCCCACCGGCGGCCCGAGTATCGGCGCCACAAGGCCGGGCCAGGTGATAAATGAAATCGCCCGCACCAGGTCTTTTTTCTCGGTAGCCCGCAGCACTGCCAGGCGCCCTACCGGCACCATCATCGCCCCGCTGATGCCCTGCAACACGCGCGCGGCGACGAAGGTCTGCAGGCTGTCACTCAAGCCGCACAGCAACGAAGACAGGCTGAACAGCACGATCGCCCAACCGAATACCAGCCGCGAGCCAAAGCGGTCCGCCAGCCAACCGCTGATGGGAATGAACACCGCGACGGCGAGCATGTAGGCGCTCATCCCGATGTTCACGTCCACCGCGCCCACGCCGAAGGTCTTGGCGATGTCCGGCAGCGCGGTGGCGATCACCGTGGCATCGAGGTTCTCCATGAAGAAGGTGACGGCCACCAACAAGGCGATCAAGGTCGAGCGGCGTTGGGACATCGACGGCATTGCGGTTCACTCACGGTTTTGAATCGGCACTTTATCAATAAGTCGCTTCTTTATGCCCCGCAATATTCCTGCCCCACCACGTAGCGCCCGGTAACGAATCGCCCCGATTTGGTGTGCGCGTGTACAAAAAAAGGCCCTCTCACGCTTAAAAAACCGTCAAAAACCGCGCAAAACCATTAGTTGGCACGATAACGGCTTACTGGTTAATACAGGATTGTTGAACAATCCAAATCACCCCTGTATCCAGTAACCGAGGCGACGAACATGCAAAAAGGTCTGACGGGCAACACCACCATGCGCACCCTGGGGCTGGCGATCACCCTGGCGTGTGTGGCACCGCTACTGTCGGCGGCCGAGATCAAGGGCACCCTCAAGCCGGGCGAGCTGTCGATCGGCTCGGACCTCACCTACCCGCCCTACACCTACCTTGAACAAAAAACTCCGGCCGGGTTCGATCCGGAGTTCATGCAGTTGATGGGCACGCAACTGGGACTGAAGCCGCGCTTTCTCGACACGCGTTTCGCCAACCTGATCCTCGGCGTCAACGCCCAGCGCTTCGACGTGGTGGCCTCGGCGTTGTATGTCACCCCCGAGCGTGCCAAGCAGGTGGACTTCCTCAGCTACCTGAAGACCGGCTCGTCGCTGATGGTACTCAGCGCCGGCGACTTCAAACCCCAGCGCCCGGAAGACCTGTGTGGCAAGCGCGTCGGCTCGATCAAGGGTGCGTCGTGGGTGCCAAAGCTGAACAAAGTCTCGGCTGAATACTGCCTCCCTGCGGGCAAGCCGGCGATCGAGTCCCGCGAGTTCCCGACCTCCCCGGAAGCCGCCCAGGCCCTGCTCGCCCAGGCGGTCGATGTGCAGATGGAAGACGCAGCGGTGGCCAAGATCACCGTCGAAAAGCTGCAAGGCAAAACCGTGATCAGCTCCAGCGAGCTGATCTACCCGGTGGTGGTCGGCCTGGCCGTGCGCAAGGAAAACCCGGCACTGCTCCAGGAACTGACCGGCGCCCTCAGCCAGATCAAGCAGGACGGCAGCTACGGCAAGCTGCTGGCGCGCTACAACCTGGCCGAGCCGAACGCCGCCGAGATCAGTGCGGCGCTGGGTAACTGAAACGCGGAGCACATGTATGCAATTCGATTGGCACTACACCCTGGGCCTGTTGTGGAACGGCGACTTCTGGCGAGCGGTCGGCACCGTGGTCGAGCTGAGCCTGGAAACCTGGCTGCTGGGGATTGTCCTGGGATTCTTCCTGGCCCTGGCCCGACAGTCGGAACGCCGTTGGCTGCGGGACTCCGCCGGCGTCTACATCTGGTTCTTCCGCAGCCTGCCGCTGCTGGTCCTGCTGATCTTCGTCTACAACCTGCCGCAGGTATTTCCGTCCACCAGCGTGGTGCTGTCCAATCCTTACTCGGCGGGTTTGATCGCCCTGGTGCTGAGTGAGGCGGCCTACATCGCCGAGATCCACCGCGGCGGCCTGCTGGCGGTGGTCAAGGGCCAGCGGGAAGCCGGCAAGGCGCTGGGCGTGGGTTATCGTGGCGTGCAGCGGTTGATCGTGGTGCCCCAGGCACTGCGGGTGGCGCTGCCCACACTGGCCAACGAGTACATCACTATCGTCAAGCTGACCTCGTTGGTGTCGGTGATTTCGCTCTCGGAAATCCTGCTGGTGGGGCAACAGCTCTACACCCAGAACTTCCTGGTGATGGAGACCATGCTGGCGGTGGCGTTCTATTACGTGTTCATCGTGACGGTGTTCAGCTGGCTGTTGCGCGTGCTGGAAAACCACCTGGACGTGACCCGCCGCAAACCCAAGGCCATCGCCCCCGCCGAACTTGACGGGGTAGCGACGCGGCGTGCGGCCGGCCAGGCCGAGCCCGGCGAGTTTGCCTTGCAGGCCCGCGCCGTGCGCAAGGCCTATGGCGAGCTGGAGGTGCTCAAGGGCGTGGAACTGAATGTGCGCTGGGGCGAGGTGGTGTCGATCATCGGCCCGTCGGGCTCAGGCAAGACCACGCTGATTCGCACCATGAACGGCCTCGAAAGCCTGGACCGCGGCGAGATCACCCTGCAAGGCCAGCCGTTCCTGCGCGGTACCCGGGAGCCACAAGGCGCGCTGGGACACAAGGTGCATATGCGCGGTATCGTCCACGTCGGCATGGTGTTCCAGGGGTTCAACCTGTTCCCCCACAAGACCGCCCTTGAGAACGTGATGCTCGCGCCCGTCTACCATGCCCATGGTGGCAGCGAAGAATTGCGCCTGTTGAGCCTGGCCCTGTTGCGCAAGGTCGGCATGCTGGAGCACGCCGGCAAATACCCGCACCAGTTGTCCGGCGGCCAACAGCAGCGCGTGGCAATTGCCCGGGCGCTGGCAATGCGGCCCTCGGTGATGCTGTTTGATGAGCCCACCTCGGCCCTCGACCCGGAACTGGTGGGCGACGTGCTGGCGGTGATCGAGGAACTGGCCCGCGAAGGCATGACCATGGTCATCGTCACCCATGAAATGAACTTCGCGTTCAAGCTTTCCGATCGCGTGGTGTTCATGGAAGGTGGCGAGATTATCCAGGACGCCGCGCCCCGTGAAATGCTCGAGCAACGCAGCGAACGCATGACCAAGTTCCTCAAAGACGTCCAACTGGCGTGAGCCCAAGGAGCCCCAACGTGAGCCAAGCCAAGGAACCCAGCCTGTCGCTGGCCGACCAGGTTGCCATCGAACTGCGCGAAGACATCATCGGCGGCCGCCTGCTGCCCGGCATGCCGCTGGTGGAGAGCGAGCTGGTCAACGCCTACAACGCTTCGCGCAATACCGTGCGCGAAGCCTTGCACCACCTGGGCCGCGAAGGCCTGACCAGTTACGTGCGCAATAAAGGCGTGATCGTGCGCCGCCTGGGGGTGGATGAAGTGCGCGACATCTTCAAGGTGCGGCGCACCCTGGAGTTGCAGGCGATTGCCGCCAGCAAGCCGCTGCGCGAATACCAGTCCGACCTGATGCTCGAGTCCATCGAGGCCGCGCAACTGGCCCAGGACCGCGAGAACTGGCAGGCCTTCGGTACCCACAGCCTGCGCTTTCACCAACACATCGTCGGGCTGATGCGCAGCCCGTTGCTGGATGAGTTCTTCACCCATATTGCGGCCCAGATGCGCCTGGTGTTTTCCAACGCCCCCAGCGAGGAAACCTTCCAGAAGCCCTGGCTGGAACGCGACCGGCAGATTCACGACTTGCTGGTTGACGGCCACAAGCAAGCCGCCGGCGAAGCCTTGGCCAGCTACCTCAACGACTCCGAATCGCTGCTGCTGGACATCCTCAGCAGCCTCCCAAAACCCTGAAGCGAGATCCCACCATGTACAAGGACTACCCGGCAGCCTACCAAGTCAGCAAAGGCGCAGCCTTGCAGGTCGACAAAGCCTTCTATGACCGCGTGCGCGAGTCCCGGGACGGGCGCACCCTGATCGAGCAATTCGAAGTGCCGATCCGCACCGGCCGTGCCTGGAAAGTACCGGCAGGCCACGTGTTCCGCGTGACCACCCCGGTTGGCCCGCAGGTCGGTGACTTCAACGTGTGGAGCGCCAACGACCCCCGTGAACGCATGTGGGCAGCGCGCACCCGCCAGCTGCAAGGTGCTCATGTCACGACCTACGACCGCCTGTGGTCGAACCTGCCGTTTTTGCGGCCGATGGTCACCATCACCGACGACAGCCTGGCCGACTACGGCATCGACGAGCACGGCGGGCGTTTGCACGACTTGCTGGGCACGCGCTGCGACCCTTACGTGAACAAGATGCTGACCGGCGAAGACTTCCACCATCACTGCCACTCCAACCTGACCCGCGCGGTGCTGCCCCACGGCCTGACCGAGTTCGATGTGCACGACGTGCTGAACATCTTCCAGTGCACCGGCCTGAACCACGACGACATGTACTTCATGAAAGCCTGCCCGGCCAAGCAGGGCGACTACCTGGAGTTCTTCGCCGAAATCGACCTGCTGTGCGCCCTCTCCACCTGCCCCGGCGGCGACCTGTCGCTGCCGATGTGGGGCCCGGATGCCGAAGACCCGCTGAAGGTGTGCCGGCCGTTGGGGGTTGAGATCTACCGCCTGGACGACGCGCTGCTTGAAGGCTGGAAGCAGCCCGAGCGCGCCGCCTATAACGGCAACCATGGCCTGTTGATTCCCAAGGCTGACTGGGAAAAGTAACGGCCCGACTGACACCTGGGGCCCTGTGCCTCAGGTGTTCTGCGCAATCCTGCGACTGATAAAGCTGAAGGCCAGTACCGCAAAAATCAGCACGCCGGTTGCCACCTGCTGCCAGTAGAAATTCCAGCCGATCAGCAGCAAGCCATTGGCGATGACATTGATAAACAGCACCCCCAGCAACGTGCCCGGAATATTTGCCCGGCCCTGGCGATTCAGGGTGGTGCCGATAAACACCGCGCCAATCGCATTCAACAGGAACGCATTGCCCGACAGCGGCACGTAAGCACTCACCGTCGAACTGAGCAGAATCCCCGCCACTGCGCACGCCAGCGCTGCTGCCAGTACCGTGGTGGTGACGATGCGCCGTACAGACAACCCCGAATAATACGCCAGCAACGGCTGGGTGCCCTGGGCCAGCAACTCCCGCCCCAGGCGCCCACGGGCCAGCAACAGGCCGTAGACCACGGCCAGTACCAGCACGATCAACAGTGGCAACGGCACGCCCAGCGGGCTGAAGCTCGCCAGTTCCGGTTTGAATCCCTGGGCGATATAGATCGGTTGGCCGCCGTCCGAGAGCAACTGCTGGGCACTGGTGCCGATAAACAAGGTGCCCAGGGTCGCCAGGAACGGGCTGATCCTGAGCCCTGCGATCAAGCCGGCATTGAACAACCCGACCAGCAGCCCGGCGGCCAACGCGCCAGCAATCGCCACGCCCAATCCGTGCCCGGCGTTAAGCAGCACCACAAAGCTGAAACTGGCGAAATCCACCGCGGTGCCCACCGACAAATCGATGCCACCGGCCGCCACCGCGTAGGTCATGCCGATGGCGACAATCGCCAACAGCACGAAGTTGTTCAGCGCAAGGCTTTTCAGGTTGCCGCCACTGAGGAACCCGGGCGCCTGCCAGGCAAACACCAGCACGATGGCCACGAATACCAGCGGCAACGTCAGGGGCAACAGCGAACGCCAACCCGCTACGCCCATGGTTGCGATTCGGCTCATGATGACTCTCCCCGATTCAAAGCACTGGAGGCCGCGACCACCAGCAGAATCAACACGCCCTGCACACCGTTGACCCAGAAGCTCGACAGGTTGAGCAGTTGAAACCCGTTGATCAAAAAGCCGATCAGCAAAGTCGCCAGCAAGGTGCCGGGGATGCTGGCCACCAGCCGCCGGGAAAACACCACGCCGAGAAAGGCGATCGCCACCACCGACAGCAACATGTCACCGGAGCCGGTGGTGCTGCCGCTGAAAAACGCCGCCGAACACAAGGCCGCCACTGCCGCGCACAGCCCCGACAGCAAATAGCTGGAAAACACATAGGCCGGCACGCGAATCCCGGCGGCTTCAGCGGCGTGCGGGTACTCGCCGACGGCATGCAGGCGTAACCCGTAGGCGGTGTGTTGAATCAGCAGCGTCAGTACGAAGGCCGTCACCAGCAACACCCAGGCGAGTGCCGGCACGGCCAGCCAGGTGCCGCCGCTGAGCAGGTCGAGCAACGGTGAGTCCGTAGAGACCACGGTGTTTTCGGTGAGCACCAGCTCCAGCCCGGCCAGCACATTCATGCTTGCCAGGGTCGCGAGCAAGGGTGGCAAGCGCAGCACCACCACGGCCAGGCCATTGAGCAGTCCGACCGCCAGTCCACAGCCCAAGGTCAGCAGCAGGCTGGCCCAAAGGTCGAGGCCGGCGTTGTTGAGGCGACTGAACACCGCCGCGCACAACCCCAGGTTAGCCGCCAGCGACAGGTCGAGGCCGCCGGCCACCACGTTGGAGCCGCCGCCGATAATCACGCAGGTCAGGCCGAAGGCAAGCACCCCGAGGATCGCCGACTGGCTGAACACATTGGCGATATTGCCCACCGACAGGAAATTCGGCGCAGAGACGGCAAACCCCAGCAAAATCGCGAGGAACACGCCCACCGAGCCGCGTCGCAACACCAGCACCCACAGTCGCTGGGACAAGCCCGGGGTCGCCGTTTCAAGCAGGGACATGGGCCACCTCCTGTTTCACCGGCACGGCTACCGAGGGTTGCACCGCGCCCGTGGCACACGCTAACAACTGATCACTGTCTGCCTCACCGGCCTGGAATTCGCCGGCAATCTCGCCTCGGTGCAGCACCAGGATGCGGTCGCAAATGCCCAGCAGCTCCGGCAGGTCCGACGACAACACCAGCACCGCGGCACCCTCTTCCACCAGGCGCCCGATCAAACGATAAATCTCGACCTTGGCGCCGACATCCACCCCGACACACGGCTCATCCAGCAGGTACACCGCCGAGCGCCGGCTCAGCCATTTGCCCAGGGCAACCTTCTGCTGGTTGCCGCCGCTCAACTGGCTGACCGCCGCCTGCGGGCCCGGCGCCTTGATTACCAATTCACTGATCAGCCGCAGACTTTCGGCCTGCTCATGGCGTTTGCTCAGCAAACCCCAGCGGCTGAAGCGCCCAAGCCCGGCCAGGGTCAGGTTTTCCAGCACCGAGAGCAGCGGCGAAATCCCCTGGCTGCGACGTTCTTCCGGCACCAGGGCAATCCCTTGGGCGATCGCGTCACCCGGTGAACGCAGGCGCAACAGACGACCTTCCAGATGCACGCTGCCGCTGTCGGCACGCACCACGCCAAACAGGGTCTTGAGCAAATCCTTGGCCCCCGACCCCACCAACCCGGTCAGGCCGACGATTTCCCCCCGGCGCAGTTCCAGGTCAATCTGCCGGTAACGCCGGGCCAGGCTCAGCCCGCGCACTTGCAGCAACGGTTCGCCAAGTTCGACCTGCGCCTTGGGATACATCTCCTGGACTTCGCGATTGACCATCAACCGCGCAATCTGCGCGCTGGAGGTATGCCGCGGCTCCACCACCGCTACATCGCGGCCATTGCGCAACACCGTCACCTCATCGCACAGGCTGTCGATTTCCTGCAGGTAATGGGAGATGTAGAGGATCGACAAACCCTGGTCCCGCAAGCGCTTGACGATGCGCAGCAACTGGTCGACTTCGCGCTTGACCAGCGCCACGCTGGGCTCGTCGAACACCAGGATCTTCGGCTGGCGAATCAACGCCCGGGTGATTTGCAGCACCTGGCGCTCGGCGCTGTTCAGCTCGCCCACCAACGCACCGGCCGGCAGTTGCAGGTCAAAATACTCCGCCAGCAAACGCTCGGCTTCGCGCTGTTGGCGACGCCGGTCGACAAACGGACCACGGCGCAACTCATGCCCGAAGAACAGCGCCTCGCCTACGGTGAAACTCGCCGGCAATAACCGCTCCTGATGGATGAACTGCACACCCAGGGCGTCCACCTGGCGCGGCGACAGTGAAGCGTACGACTGGCCGTCAATGCTCAGTTGCCCCGAGTCCGCCTTGTGGATCCCCGCCAACACCTTGATCAAGGTCGACTTGCCGGCACCGTTCTCGCCCACCAGGCCGTGAATGGTGCCGCGCTCGACTTTCAGGCTCGCATCATCCAGCGCCAGGGTGGCACCGAAGCGTTTGCGCAGATGCTGCAAGTGCAACGCCGCCATCAATCACCCCGCAGTTGCTGGACCTGCGCCAGGTTGGCAGCGGTGGTCAGCAGCGTCGGTACATGGGTTTCCTTGGGCAGGTCGCGCTGCCCGGCCAGGTACCGCGCCACGTTCTGCACGGCGGTCTTGCCGATCAGCGCGGGTTGCTGGGCCACCACCGCGCCTACCGGCGAATTCGCCTGGCCCAGCAGTTCCAGCACTTCAGGCGTGCCATCCACGCCGTAGGTCTTGATCTCGGTGCGCTTGGCATCGATCAGCGCCTTGCTCGCGCCCAGTTGTGGAATGTCCCACGCCGCCCAGATCGCCGAGACGCTGCCGGCCGGGTACTTGTTGAGCAACGCAGACACTTGGGAATAGGCATCCTGCACGGTGTTGGGGATTACATCCCGCAGCTCCGGCTGGATGATCTCCAGCTGCGGATGATCCTTGAGCGCCAGCTTCAACTGGTCGTAGCGAATCGCGCACACCGGCACGCCGTAGAAGCCGTTGAACACCAGGATCTTGCCCTTGCCGCCGGCGTCCTTGATCAGTTGATCGGCCAAGGCCTTGCCGGTGGCGACGTTGTCGGAGGTGGTGTTGTTGAGGCTGTACTGCGAAGGCGCGTCGATGGTGAACAGCGGAATGCCGGCCTTGCTGATGCGCTTGAGCCACGGGTCGATCACGCTGAGGGTGCCGAGCGTCTGGATCACCGCATCGGGTTTCTGGGTGACCACGGTTTGCAGCTGGGTCACCAGGTTCTTGTCATTGCGCCCGGCGTCCAGGGTAATGGGCGTGCCGCCGAGACGCTTGATCTCGTCGACCTGGGCCTGGAACGCCTTGATATCGAAGTAGTGACTGGTACCAGTCATGCTCACGGCAATGCGCTTGCCGGCCAGGGACGGTACCGCGTCATCGCCCTCGGCGGCCTGGGAAATGGCGGCATGGCCCAGCAACAGCGCTGCGCCAAGCCAGATAAAACGGGAACGCGAGAAAAAGGTGCAAGGCATACAGGGCTCCGCTGAGCGACGGGTGAAAGGGTTCACCTGTGTGCATTGCAGAGCCCATGCCATAAATAAATATCAATAGAATCAATCAGATGAAAACAGTCGTCGGCAGTGCGCTGTCCCGCGTAAACCACAACTGCCCGATTGCTGTTGCCCAGCCAACAGTTGGCCGGGCAGTCACCTCAGGCCGCCGGGTAAGCAAAGATCAGCTCGACCCTGATACCGTTCGGGTCCTCGACAAACAATTGGTGCTCGAACAGCTCCGGCACCACCCGCTCGGTGAACGGCACCCCACGCTTGCGCAGGCGTTGTTGATGCCTTGGCAGATCGTCACAGCGCAATGCGATGTGATCGAGCGCACCTGAGCCGTGCCCCGGGCTGCGTCCGCCAAGGTACGCTTCAAGCGCCGCATCGTTGCGTTGAACGTTGGCGATGTGCAACAGCGGCCGCCCTGCTGAATAAAGCCAGCTCCCCGGAAAAGGGAACGCCGGGCGCCAACCCTCCTCCAGTCCGAGGGCGTCACGATAGAAACTCACCGTCGCGTCGACATGCTCCGTGCGGAGCGTGAAGTGATCCAGGTAGTGAACGGTCATGTGCAGAGCCCTCCCGTCAGAGCGCACCCAACTGCTTCATCAGCGTCAGGTTGTCTTCGATGTGCCAGTTGGCGACGATCTTGCCGTTGCCGATCTGATAAATGTCGGTGGCAATAAAGTCCACGACCTGGCCGGTGCCCTTGATCTGGCCGAAGGAACCGGTGAAGTGCCCGCGAAAATGCAAATGCGCCACGACGCGATCGCCGGCAATGATCATTTGCTCCACTTCGCAGCTCAGGTCCGGCACCGCGCCGCGAAACGCGCGGGAGGCCAGCAGCGGTCCCTCCGGCCCTTGCTTGCGCCCGGCGGGCGGTGTTTTGTCGATGAAGTTGAGCGCCAGCGCTTCACGGGCCAGGCTCTCGTCACCGGTATTCCAGAACGTGTCGTAACGCCGGGCGACAGTTTCCATGATCTTCAGTTGCGTGGCGGTCAGGCTCTTGTCCACCACCAGGACACCGGGCGCCACCAGCTCGGTGGTGGCAAACGCCAAGCCCGAGAGGGTCAGGGCCAGGAATCCGGCGGCGATAAAGGGAATGGAGCGTTGCATAGAGGCACATCCTATAAAGGCGAAGAGAACGAACTCAGATGGTTTCGCTTTCCCTGAGGCTGAGGGGGCTTTTCAAAGTGTATTGAGCGATGGCGTCCTTGCGCATGAACGCCACGCCGGGATGGCTGTTGGCGTACCGCAGAAACTCGTCCCAGACCCTGACCATTTGCGGCGTACCGCTGATGCGGTCGTGGGCACTGATCGCCATCATGCGGCGTCGGCTACCGGCTTCCTGGTAGAGCTGGTCGAACTCCAGCTTGACCTGTTCAAGGAATTTCGAGGGCGAGTAATTGCGCCCCTCAATCAACACGATGTCGTTGTTGCGCAGGGTGTACGGGACCACGACAAAGTCCTTGCCATTGACCTGCTCGATAAACGGCTCGTCACGACTCACATCATCAATGTGATAGACGTAGCCCAGCTCCTGCAACAACGACAAGGTATTGGGCCCGCGCCGCAGCCAGTTGCAGTTGTAGCCGGTGACCGGCTGACCGGTGACGTCCTGCAGCATGCTCGCGGCCTGGCGCAGAAAGGTGCGCTCTTCATCGCGGCTCATGGCAAATTGCGAGCTCCAGTGCGGGCCATGCCCCGAGGCTTCGTGCCCACGGGCGACGATCTCCCGGGCCAGCGCGGGGTTGCGCTTTACGGCGTCGCCGATCATGTGGCAGGTGACTTTCACCCCATGCCGGTCCCAGAGGTCAAGCATCCGCGGAATACCTTCACGGTAGCCGTAGGCAAACCAGGTGTTGGTGGCCACATCCTGCGGAACACTGTCGGGAAAATCCACGTGGGGGAACGGACTGTCAGTGCCCTTGAGCGGTTGGCCGCCTGCCTCGAATTGCATGGAAATGGACACCACCAGCCGGGTGTCCCCAGGCCAGAAACGCCCGGTTGCCTTGCCGGCAGTCGCCGCGGGGGCAGCGTTGCCCTGCCCTGTCACGGCGGCGTTGGCAGTGGCCGGGCCGAGCAGCGATCCTGCGGCCAGAACGGCTGCACCTGCGCCGGCCTGGGCGAGGAAAGTACGACGTTGCGGGTTATCGGTTTTTTCCATGTTGGTTCACCTCATACTGAATTCAGGGGATCAAGCAATTGCGGCAGTCCGGGTGGCTTTGCCCGCGCCTTCCTGGGAAACGATGAACAGCACACCGAGCAACGGAATCGCTGCGGCAGCGAACGGAATGGCCGCCGCGCCCCAGTGGCTGTCCACCACGATGCCCCCGAGGATGCCGCCCAGGGCGTTGGCCAGGTTGAAGGCCGAGATATTCGCCGTGGCAGCCAGCTCCGGGGCCTTGCCGCCGTGCTTCATCACGCGCATTTGCATGGATGGCACGTTGGCGAACGAGGCGATACCAAAGAGGAACGCGGTCACCAGGAACGGCCACTTGTAGGGCGCCACGAGGCCTGCGGCGATCAGCGTCACGATCATCGCCGCCGGCCAGAACATCAGCGAAAAGCGCAAGTTGGCGTCGGCGGTACGCGCCCCGAGGCTGTTGCCAACTACCAGGCCAATGCCGACCACGACCAGCACCGCGGTCAACATCGTCGAATCAAACCCGGCCACCTGTTCGGCAATCGGCGCGATGTAGCCATAAAAGGCCATGAACCCGGCCCAGCCGAGCACGGTGAACATCAGGCTGGCCAGCAGGTTGCGGTTACGAAACACCGACAACTGGTTGATCACCGAAACCGCCTGCTCGGTGCCCTGGCGCTTGATCGACACGACGATTGCCAGCAACGCGAGCACGCCCAACGCGGCGACTACCAGGAAGGCCGTGCTCCAGCCATATTGATTGCCAATCCACGAGCCGGCGGGTACGCCCAATACGTTGGCCAACGTCAGCCCGGCAAACATCTGGCCGACGGCGCGGCCTTCCATGCCGCTGGCCACCAAGCGCGTTGCGACCACGGCACCGATCCCGTAGAACGGCCCCTGGGTCAGCCCGGCAATCGCCCGACTCACCAGCAACACGCTGTAGTCGCTGCTGAGGGCGGTCATCACGTTGGCGCCGACGAACACCGCCATCAACAGCCACAGCACCGTGCGTTTTTCGTAGCGTGAGAGCCAGATCGTCAGCACCGGGCCGCCGACCACGATGGCCAGCGCATAGGCGGTAATCAGGTTGCCCGCCTGCCCTTCAGTGATGTTGAGGCTATGGGAGACTTGGGTCAGCAAGCCGGCAATCACGAATTCGGCGGTGCCGATGGCGAAGGCCGCCAGGGTCAGCACCCAGACCTGGATGGGCATTTTTGCAGGGTTGGACGACATGTCAGTCACTCCGCTGGTTAACGATGGGTGCAAAACTAGTCCTTTGGGTTTAATTTGATAATTGAGCTGAAATCAAAAACCACCTTCGGAAATACCGAACAATGCTGCTGAAGAACCTCGAGTTGTTTTTGCTGATCGTGGAAAAAGGCGGGCTGTCGGCGGCGGGTAGAGAGCTGGGACTGTCACCCGCCTCCGTCTCGGAAAGGCTCGCGCAGCTGGAGGGTTTCTATGGCGCCAGCCTGCTCAACCGCACCACCCGGGCGATCAACCTGACGGACGAAGGCCGCTTGCTGGTGGACGGTGCACGGCGCCTGCTGGCGGAGGCCGAGGAGTTGCACAGCAGCATTCGCCATGGCACCCACACCCTGTCGGGGCCGATTCGGCTCAGCGCCCCGGAAGACCTCGGGCGTCAATACATTGAACCGATCCTCGCCGCGTTCATGCTGGAGCATCCCGAGATCAGCATTGACCTGAACCTTAGTGACGGCTA
The DNA here is from genome assembly GCF_024807515.1 of Pseudomonas sp. BIGb0558. Taxonomy (NCBI): domain Bacteria; kingdom Pseudomonadati; phylum Pseudomonadota; class Gammaproteobacteria; order Pseudomonadales; family Pseudomonadaceae; genus Pseudomonas; species Pseudomonas sp. BIGb0558. Next base: position 7,730 of record NZ_JANUEW010000004.1, on the reverse strand, counting down.
CGCCGACCCGGTGAGCCAGGGCATTGATTTCGCGGTGCGCTACGGCGCGCTGGCGGATAGCACCCTGCATGCCAGGCCGATTGGCGAAAACCGTCGCGTGCTGTGTGCATCACCCCACTACCTGGCGCTCAATGGCACGCCCCGACACCCCGAGGACCTGGCGCGTCATGAGTGCCTGGTGATGCGCTTCGGCATCAATATTTCGCGGGAATGGACCTTCAAGCGGCACGGGCACACCCATCGGGTGCTGGTCCAGGGCCGGCGGGTGGCGAACGACGGCGCGCTGGTGCGCCAGTGGTGCCTGGCCGGTCATGGCATTTGCCTGAAATCGGTGTGGGACGTGCGCGCCGATCTTGAGGCCGGACGCTTGGTCGAGCTGCTGACTGACTATGATCTGGGCAGTACCGCGTTGAACATCGTCTACCCGCCAACCCGGGTTCAGCCGCGCCGCGTCAGGGTGCTGATCGAGCGAATGGTGAATGAGCTGGCACTGCACGATCATTCAATATCCGGCAAGCCATTGGGCCTAACGTAAGGCTCCGATGACTTGAAACCCTGGAACCTCCAATGTCCGCCACCCCCGCTTCGACGAATTACACACCGATCAACTTCGCCAGCAAATACGCCCTGTTCAGCGAGCAATGGGCGCCCAAGGTCGTCGCGCAAATGAATGACTACCAGTTCAAGGTGGTGAAGATCGAGGGTGATTTCATCTGGCACGACCATGCCGACACCGATGAAACCTTTATCGTGCTGGAAGGCACGCTGCGCATCGACTTTCGCGATGGTGCCGTGACGATTGGCCAAGGGGAAATGTACGTGGTGCCCAAAGGCGTCGAGCACAAGCCGCACGCATTGGGCGAGGTGAAGTTGCTGTTGATCGAACCCTGCGGTGTGTTGAATACCGGCACCGAAGGTGGGGAGCGCACGGCGATCAACGACGTGTGGATTTAACACCGTCCGGCGTTACCTGTTTGGGCTAATCTTCACATCACTGTTTCTCCAGGCCAGGAGCACGCGTGATGAACAGGCAGCTCAAGAAAACCTCAGCCCTCGTGATTACCCTGATGGCGTTTGTGGGCAACGCCTACGCCGGCGCTGGCGCCTGCCCGCCCACCAATGCCCTTAAAGATGCTTTCAAAAAGACGCCGTCCGGCGAAGTGGTTGCCTACACCGCGTCCGGCCCAGGCGGTCAGCAATGGACCGGGCAAAACCCGATGACAGAGCAGACGGATCTGCACCAGGTCCAGTTCGAAAAGGCGGTGATCCAAAGCAGCCAGGGTCAGTCGTCTGTGGCATGCCACTACCTCGATCAGAACCATGAACCAGTGAGCATGACCCTGAAAAACCAGGCCAACGCCAAGCCTGTTGGCAGCGCCTGGACAGGAAACGAATGCAAGGCCACCAACCCGGCGCTGTGCACATTCGAATAGCAACCACCCTCGACAGTTTACGGGGCGCGCTGTTCCTTGCATCCTGCGCAATAGTCCTTTGTCATCAACAGCATTGATAGCTCCCTAACGAAACCCCCATGCTAGAGGGCTCGCTTTACGCTTATATCATTCCGAATGATAGTTACCTTTGTTTCATTCGATTCGTGAGATAGCACCCTGCCGAGCATGATCCGCCCATCTTAAATACATTGGCGGATGCACCTCATGGAACAGTCACTCAAACATTTGCGCTATCCACTGGCCATTTTGGCCGTGATGGTGATGAGCGCGTGCGGCAAGACACCAGAACAAGCGGCCGCCATGCCACCAAGCCACGTCAGCGTGGCCAAGGTGCTGGAACAACCGGTCAACGAGTGGGACGAGTTCACCGGCCGCCTCGAAGCACCGGAAACCGTGCAGATCCGTCCACGCGTGTCGGGCCAGATCGATCAGGTAGCTTTCACCGAAGGCGCGCTGGTCAAGAAAGGCGACCTGCTGTTCCAGATTGACCCACGCCCATTCCAGGCTGAAGTGCGCCGCCTCGAAGCACAGCTCGCGCAAACCAAGGCCGCCGCCACCCGCAGCGATAACGAAGCCCAGCGCGGCGAACGCCTGCGCCAGAGCAATGCGATCTCCGCCGAACTGGCCGATTCGCGCACCACCGCCGCCCAGGAAGCCCACGCCACGGTGGCCGGGATCCAGGCGCAGTTGGACCTGGCCAAGCTGAACCTGAGCTTCACCCGTGTGACCTCACCTATCAGCGGCCGTGTCAGCCGTGCCGAGATCACCGCCGGCAACCTGGTGACCGCCGATGTCACCGCGCTGACCAGCGTGGTGTCCACCGACAAGGTCTACGCCTACTTCGACGCCGATGAGCGTGTGTACCTCAAGTACACCGAACTCGCGCGCCAGGGCCGCCGTGGCGCTACCACCCCGGTGTACCTGGGCCTGTCCAATGAAACCGGCAACCCGCACCTGGGCCAGATGAACTTCGTCGACAACCAGGTCAACCCGGCCACCGGCACCATTCGTGGTCGCGCCGTGTTTGATAACAGCAAGGGCGAATACACCCCTGGCCTGTATGCCCGCCTGAAGCTGGTAGGCAGCGGCACCTACTCGGCCGTGCTGATCACCGATGAAGCCGTGGGCACTGACCTTGGCAAGAAATTCGTACTGGTGATGGACGGCGACAAGCCGGCTTATCGCGCCGTGGAACTGGGGCCGAAGATCGAAGGCTTGCGCATCGTGCGCAGCGGCCTGACCAAGGACGACACGATCATCGTCAAGGGCTTGCAGCGCGTTCGCCCGGGGTCGCCGGTTGCTCCGGAAACCATCCCGATGGCCAGCAAGGAAACCCTCGCCGCCCTGGCACAACAACGACAAGCGCTTGAAGCCAGCAACCTGGAGCAAGTGGCGCCGGATAAAGCCGCGCCCAAGCTGGCCAGCGTCGCGACTCCACGCGGTTAAGGGATACAACTCAAGATGAATTTTTCCAAGTTCTTCATTTCGCGGCCGATCTTCGCAGCGGTGCTTTCGCTGTTGATCCTGATCGCCGGCGCGATCTCGCTGTTCCAACTGCCGATCAGCGAATACCCGGAAGTGGTGCCGCCGACTGTGGTGGTACGCGCCAACTTCCCGGGGGCCAACCCCAAAGTCATCGGTGAAACCGTGGCCGCTCCCCTGGAGCAAGCCATCACCGGCGTCGAGAACATGCTGTACATGTCCTCGCAGTCGACCGCCGACGGCAAGCTGACCCTGACCATCACCTTCGCCCTGGGCACCGACCTGGACAACGCGCAGGTGCAGGTGCAGAACCGGGTGACCCGGACTCAGCCAAAACTGCCTGAAGAAGTGACGCGCATCGGTATTACCGTGGACAAGGCCTCCCCTGACCTGACCATGGTGGTGCACATCACCTCCCCGGACCAACGCTACAACATGCTCTACCTGTCCAACTACGCCATCCTCAATATCAAGGATGAGCTGGCACGGCTGGGCGGCGTGGGTGATGTGCAGCTGTTCGGCATGGGCGATTACTCCCTGCGTGTGTGGCTGGACCCGAACAAGACCGCCTCGCGCAACCTGACCGCTACCGATGTGGTAACGGCCATTCGCGAACAGAACCGCCAGGTGGCGGCCGGTGCATTGGGTGCGCAGCCTGCGCCCACCGACACCAGTTTCCAATTGTCGGTGAATACCCAGGGCCGTCTGGTCACTGAGGAAGAGTTCGAAAACATCGTCATCCGTGCCGGCGACAACGGCGAAATCACGCGCCTTAAAGATATCGCGCGGGTTGAGTTGGGCTCCAGCCAGTACGCCCTGCGCTCGTTGATCGATAACCAGCCGGCCGTGGCGATCCCGATCTTCCAGCGCCCTGGTTCCAACGCGATCGACATCTCCAATGAAGTGCGGGCCGAAATGGCGGAGCTGAAAAAGAGCTTCCCGGAAGGCATGGACTACCGCATCGCCTACGACCCGACCGTGTTCGTGCGCGGTTCCATCGAGGCCGTGGTTCACACCTTGTTCGAAGCACTGATTCTGGTGGTGCTGGTGGTGATCCTGTTCCTGCAGACCTGGCGCGCCTCGATCATTCCATTGGTGGCGGTGCCGGTATCGTTGATCGGTACGTTTGCGGTGATGCACCTGTTCGGCTTCTCACTCAACGCGCTGTCGCTGTTCGGATTGGTATTGGCTATCGGCATCGTGGTGGACGACGCCATCGTGGTGGTGGAGAACGTCGAGCGGAACATTGAATTGGGACTCGAACCGTTCCCGGCCACCGAAAAGGCCATGAGCGAAGTGACCGGCCCGATCATCGCGACCGCGTTGGTACTGTGTGCCGTGTTCATCCCCGCTGCCTTTATCAGTGGCTTGACCGGACAGTTCTATAAGCAGTTCGCCCTGACCATTGCGATTTCCACGGTGATTTCGGCGTTCAACTCGCTGACCCTGTCGCCTGCACTGGCAGCGGTATTGCTTAAAGGTCACAACGCACCGAAAGACGGCTTCTCGCGGTTCCTCGACAAGATGCTGGGTGGCTGGTTGTTCAAACCGTTCAACCGCTTCTTCGATAAAGCCAGCCATGGTTATGTAGGCACCGTGCGCCGGGTGATTCGCGGCAGTGGCATCGCGCTGTTCCTGTACGCCGGCCTGATGGTTCTGACCTGGCTGGGCTTTGCCCACACGCCAACCGGTTTCGTACCGGCCCAGGACAAGCAATACCTGGTGGCCTTCGCGCAATTGCCGGACGCCGCGAGCCTGGACCGCACCGAAGACGTGATCAAGCGCATGTCCGACATCGCCATGAAACAGCCTGGCGTGGAAAGCGCGATTGCCTTCCCTGGCTTGTCGATCAACGGTTTTACCAACAGCCCGAACAACGGCATCGTGTTCGTGACCCTGAAACCGTTCGATGAGCGTAAAGACCCGAGCCTGTCTGCCGGTGCGATTGCCGGTGCACTGAACGGCAAGTACAGCAGCATCCAGGAAGCCTACATGGCGATCTTCCCACCGCCGCCGGTACAGGGCCTGGGCACGATTGGCGGGTTCCGCCTGCAGGTCGAAGACCGTGGCAACCTGGGTTACGACGAGCTGTACAAAGAAGTGCAGAACATCATCACCAAGAGCCGTGGCGTACCGGAGTTGTTCGGCCTGTTCACCAGCTACACGGTCAACGTGCCCCAGGTCGATGCTGCCATCGACCGCGAAAAGGCCAAGACCCACGGCGTGGCGATCAGCGACATCTTCGACACCCTGCAGATCTACCTGGGTTCGTTGTATGCCAACGACTTCAACCGCTTCGGTCGTACCTATCAGGTCAACGTGCAGGCTGAACAACAGTTCCGCCAGGATGAAGACCAGATCGGCCAGCTGAAAGTACGCAACAACAAAGGCGAGATGATCCCGTTGGCGACCTTTATCAAGGTCAGCGACACCTCGGGCCCGGACCGCGTGATGCACTACAACGGTTTCATCACTGCTGAAATCAACGGTAACGCCGCACCGGGCTACAGCTCCGGCCAGGCTCAGGTGGCGATTGAAAAACTGTTGAAAGACGAGCTGCCCAACGGCATGACCTACGAGTGGACCGACCTGACTTATCAGCAAATCCTCTCGGGCAACACCGCGCTGTTCGTGTTCCCGCTCTGCGTACTGCTGGCGTTCCTGGTACTGGCCGCCCAATACGAAAGCTGGAGCCTGCCACTGGCGGTGATCCTGATCGTACCGATGACCCTGCTGTCGGCCATCACCGGGGTGATCATCTCCGGCGGCGACAACAACATCTTTACCCAGATTGGCCTGATCGTACTGGTGGGCCTGGCCTGTAAGAACGCGATTCTGATCGTCGAGTTTGCCAAGGACAAACAGCAGGAAGGTCTCGACCCTCTGGCTGCGGTACTGGAAGCCTGCCGTCTGCGTCTGCGGCCGATCCTGATGACCTCGTTCGCCTTCATCATGGGTGTAGTGCCTCTGGTGCTCTCCAGCGGTGCCGGTGCCGAGATGCGTCATGCCATGGGTGTGGCGGTGTTCTCCGGGATGATCGGCGTGACCTTCTTCGGTCTGCTGCTGACGCCAGTGTTCTATGTACTGATCCGCCGGTTTGTCGAACGCGGTGAAGCGCGCAAAGCGGCCAAGGCCTTGAAGCTGGAGACACAGCAATGAGCGTGAAAGTATTTTTGCCGAGCTTGCTGGTACTGGCGCTGAGCGCCTGTGCCGTGGGCCCGGACTATAAAACCCAGCCACTGGAGGCGGCCAACGTAACGGCCGCCGCCGACGCCAAGCAGTACGACCATGCGAAGTTCGAAGGCATCTGGTGGCAGCAATTCGAGGACCCGACCCTTGACCAGTTGGTGACTCAATCCTTGCAAGGCAACCGTGACCTGCGGGTGGCATTTGCCCGCCTGCGGGCCGCCCGGGCGATTCGTGACGACGCCGCCAACGACGTGATGCCGGTGATCACCAGCCGCGTCAGCAGCGACGTGGGCAAAGGCCAGATTCCGGGCCAGACCACCAACCGCGTCAACAGCGAGCGTTATGACCTGGGCCTGGACATGGCCTGGGAAGTGGATTTGTTCGGGCGCATCCGCCGCAACCTGGAGGCCAGCGATGCTGACCAACAGGTTGCCGAAGCCGACCTGTATCAACTGCAAGTCACCATGATTGCCGAGCTGGTGGACGCTTACGGCCAACTGCGAGGCGCGCAACTGCGCGAGAAGATCGCGGTAGCCAACCTGAAGAACCAGGAAGATTCCCGTGGTATCACCGTCAGCCTGCGGGATGCCGGTGTGGGCGATCAGCTCGATGTGGTGCGTGCCGATGCGCGTCTGGCGGCTGTAGAAGCCAGTGTGCCGCAGCTGCAGGCTGAGGAAGTGCGCGAGCGTAATCGCATCGCCACCCTTCTCGGCCAGCGCCCGGACAAGTTGACCGTGGACCTGAGCCCGAAAGACTTGCCGGCGATTGCCAAGGCGTTGCCGATTGGCGATCCGGGGCAACTGTTGCAGCGTCGTCCGGACATTCTCAGTGCTGAGCGTAAGTTGGCAGCGGCCACTGCGCGGATTGGGGTGGCCAAGGCTGATCTGTTTCCACGGGTGAGCCTCAGTGGGTTCCTTGGCTTTACTGCCGGGCGCGGTTCGCAGATTGGTTCGGCGGCGGCCAATGCCTGGTCGCTGGGCCCGAGCATTACCTGGGCGGCGTTTGACCTGGGCAGCGTGCGGGCGCGGTTGCGGGGTGCGGATGCCGAAGCTGATGGCGCCTTGGCGACTTACGAGCAGCAGGTGCTGTTGGCGTTGGAAGAATCGGAGAATGCCTTCAGTGATTACGGCAAACGCCAGCAGCGGTTGGTGTCGCTGATTCGTCAGAGTGAGTCGAGCCGTGCGGCTGCAGACCTCGCAGAGATTCGCTACCGCGAAGGTACGGTGGACTTCCTGGTGTTGCTGGACGCGCAACGTGAGCGTCTGGCGGCCGAGGATTCGCAGGCTCAGGCTGAGGTGGATCTGTACCGCGGTATCGTGGCGATCTACAAGGCGTTGGGTGGTGGTTGGCAGCCGAGTACTACCATCGCCAGTGCCAAGTGATCTGATTTAAAGAGCTCCTTTGGTTGGTCGCATCCAGCCAATTTTTTGCCCCGTGCCGTTATTCGGTCGCGGGGCTTTTTTTTGGGGCTGGGGGTTTGTGTGTATATCCGTTATTTGGGTTATGGCGGCTATTGGTTCCGCTCTTACAGCGGCTCACTTTTGAAAAGCGCAAAAGTAAGCAAAACGCTCTTGCCCCACCACTCGGCACCTCGCTCAGGCTCGG